>NZ_JACJSN010000004.1:0-275430 GCF_014698135.1 Limnothrix sp. FACHB-881 | reverse complement strand
CCTAGAACATCATCAGTTGCTAGGGTTGGTTAAAAACATCCGTCAGCGACATCGGTTGCGAGAAGCTCAACTTAAGGAGATTTGGGCTGATTCTCCTTAAGTTGAAGCCAGTGATGGCGATGCGCCCCTACGGTGAGGCTGCGGGCGATCAGGGTTGATCGCCTGATCTCGGTTGGGTATTCGAGACTTGGCGTACCGGAGGGCGCATGGCGATGCGCCCCTACGGTGAGGCTGCGGGTGATGGTGAGGTCGTGGGGCTGGGGCTGGCTGTGGGACTAGCCGTCGGGCTGACTGTGGGGCTGACTGTGGGGCTGACTGTGGGGCTGGTTGTCGGGCTGGGCGTGACCGATCCACTCGGGCTGGGACTTGGAGGCGGCGGCGGTTGCTTCCATTCCGCCAAGGGCCGATCGACCGTGGCGAGCTGGAAATCCTTGGGGATTAAGGCCACAGACACCTTGCCCGGCAAGGGTTGGGGCGGATCCACCAGCGCATAGAGAAAAGAATCGTCAAACCCAGCCTGCCCGATCGCCAGTCGATGTTGCTGGCCGGTTTTCAGGCGCATCGTGATTTCGGCACGGGGGCGATCGAGTCCCAATTCTGCAAGCTGGGCGGGCGATCGCTCAATGGTGCGATCGCGCTGAGACGAGGCCAGCAAACTGGTCAAAAACGCCACGGCTCCATCGCTGGCCGGTTCCGCTGCACCTCCATTCAACCGCAGTTCCCACAGGGTTTGCCCCGGTTGGAAGTTGGCCCGGCGATCAAGCTGCACGGTTCGATCGCCCAATTTCAGGGTCAACTGTTGAATATCAGCTTCCGCAAAGCCAAACAGCTTGGCCTGTTGCTGTTGTTGGGCTTGTTTTTGGGTGGATTGCGTCTCAAACAAAGCCACGCCACCGGCCACCCCCAGGGCGATCGCCAAAATCCAAAGGGTCGAAGATTTGAGCTTCATGGTCGTTCGCTCCCTAGCGTCGCTTCCACCACATCACACCCGCCAAGGTCAGCCCCCCGATCGGGAACACCCCCAACGCCAACAGCAGCAACAGTGCGGACTGTTGATTCGTGATGGTGAAACGTCGGTTATTGGGTTCGCGTGGCCGAATGGAAAGGCTGCTTTCCGCGCGATCGCCCAACCAACCCACCGAATTCAGAAACACATCGCCATTGAGCTGCTGGCTAAATAGCCCATCCGCCATAAACGACGAGTTACCAATCACCACCAGCCGAGCGGCTTTCGGAGGGGCCGGGCTGGGGGAAGGACTCGGCGAAGGACTAGGAGTCGGGCTGGGGCTGGCCGTCGGGGATGTGGTTGGGGATGCCGTCGGGCTGGGGCTAGCCGTCGGAGAAGCAGTCGGGGATGCCGTTGGAGATACGGTCGGACTTGGGCTGGCCGTTGGGGATGCCGTTGGAGATACGGTCGGGCTGGGGCTGGCCGTCGGGCTAGGACTGGAGGAGGGACTCGCGGCCGGTTCAGAGGCGATCGCCCGTTCCAAGGCAACCCCCAAAACCAACGGCCCTTGGCGATCTTGCGGGGGCGTGAAGGTGAGCTGTTGGGCGGTGGGTTCGCTTTCAGCCCAACTCTTTTCGTCGGTTTTGATGAGAGGTGTGGCCGTGATGCCGCTGGTGGTGACGATTTCGAGCGATCGCGCCACCGGGTAAATCGAAACCCCGCCTTTGAAATCCTGGGTGATTGGGTGGTCGCCATATTGGGTGACGATCGGGGCATCGGGGCCTAAACCGGCCAACTGGCCCGTTCCCGACGCATCCACCACCAGGCGGTTATCCAGCTTCACCCCCCAACGGGTCAGCAACTGGCTGAGGCCGCCATCGGACGCGGGATCCAACAGCGCCAACAGCCGCCCACCCCGCTGCAAATAGGTTTCCAGCAGCACCAGTTCCCGATCGAGCAAAGGACGTTGGGGGCCAATGATCGCCAAGGCAATGCCATCCTCGGGAATTTTGCCCTCACGAATCAGGTTCAAGGGTTTGGCGATGAAGTTTTTGGTTTTCAGGCCCGTCACCGCTTCCGTCAAACCGCCCTGTTCCCCTTCAATTGGGCGCTCCCCATGGCCTTGCAGGAAATAAATCGTTGCTTGGGTGGTGCTGGAAAGCTGGGCGATCGCGTTGGTTAACTCCGTTTCCTTCAGGCGACTTTCGGGCCCCAAGGTGGTCACTAAGCGTTTTTGTTCACCTGCTTCCAAATACACTTCCCCAAAGGATTTGACCTTAAAACTTTGGGCCCGGCCAAAATCCACCTGTGGATCGACTAATTCATAGGTGAAGTTGGGATTTAATTTGGCGTAATTATTCAGCAGTTCCCGATCAGTATCAGAGAGCGATCGATCAAAAACCAAGATTTTGATTTTTTGACCCAAATTGCGCACCGTTTCCTGGGTTTCGGGAGCCAGCGTAAACAGTTGAGTTTCGGTTAAATCAAACTTGGTACTGTAACGAGATCCCAAGAAATTGATCGCCCCAAAAATTAGCAACGCGGCCAAGGTCGCCAACAACGCATTGGTATTGGATTGGGTCGATCGCTGGCTCCAAGTACGGCGCAAATTACCGTGGGTGACCAGCCAAGTCCCGATCGCCACAATGCCAGCCACCATCAGCCCCCCAGCCAAGGGGCCCCAGCCACCCACAAAGCCCGCTGACAGGCCCGCCGCCATCAGGAACAGGCCCACGAAAATTAGATATTTACCGAGATATCTAAGCCCAGATTTGAGATAACGAGGCAACAGTTGCCGCACAGATGCCAGTTTCATAGCCACTAAATCAGTTCCCCCTGAATGGCAAACAAGCCAGAATTAATACTGAATTCGCTCAATTTCACTTGCACAATTTCATCTGCTCAATTGCAGTTCCTCAATTGCATTTCCCTAATCGCACTCAAGCGCTTGAACTCAGGCAATGAAGTTTAGGCGATGAAATGTAGGCGATCGCCCCAAAATGCAGACTGCTGAGGATATGCCTAAGAGCGCTGAAAACGGAAGGTTTCCACCGATTGAGCCGTCAAGAAAATGCCGAGTAGGATATAGCTCAAAAACAAAATTGCACTGCCTGTTTCGGGCACACCACGCACCGCCGCTTCGTAATGTTTCAGCAAAGATAAATGCCCGATCGCCTGACCCACATCACCCCCGATCGCGTTAGCCAACAGATCAATAATCCAGAGGGAAAGATTGAGGGCAAAGGTCATCATCGCCGCCAAAACCGTGCTAGCCGTCAGGGATGACAGGAACATTCCCAGAGACAAAACGCCACCCCCCATCAGCAACAGCCCCAAGTGTCCTGATACTGCCACCCAAGGAGAAATGGGCGGATTAGAAGCCGCCAAAACAATCAATTCCAGCAACAGAATCGGAGCCAAAATGCTGGCAAAAAAGGTGAGCACCCCCAAGAGCTTGCCCAGGGCTACGGCCCAGTTCGTAATTGGTGATGTGGCTAATAGCTCGATCGTGCCGCGTTTGCGCTCTTCGGTATAGAGACTCATGGACAAAATCGGCAGAATGAAAAGGGATAGTGACCCCAAACTCCCCAAATAAATTTTCAGAAATTCATAGGGAACATCGATCGGCGGCACAGGAATGCCCATTTGCTGGCCCTGCATATCGCGCATGGCCGATTGGGCAATGATGCCCGCCGGCCCCAGCAGCACCGCCACAAAGAAGATGCCTGCAATTAGCCAAAAAATACTAGCCACTCCATAGGCTAAGGGAGAGACAAAATAACTCTGTAATTCCCGTTGATAGATGGCCACAATATTGGCCAAAATCACTCGCAATCGATGTCCTAAGTTAACAGCCATGCCTCAGTTTCAACCATCCTTGAGAAAAATCTAAAAGTTAGCCGTGAAAGATGCGCAAGCAAAATTGAGAAGCCAGCATTCAGAATTGAAAGTTGAGAAGTAAAAAGAATCAGTCGTGGCAATTAAAGCAGGAAAGTATTAGGAAACAAGACCAGGAGAAAGCACTTTTTGATCATGCAATTCGTTGACTAGCTGGTTGCCGGTTCCATATCCGTCACTCACAATCCATGCGCAGGAAAGCTGGCAGCTCAAAATTGGTATGACAGGTCAACCCAAGCGGGCCTTATTCAGCCGCTTCCGGGGGCGAGTCCGGGGAAATGGCAAGGTCGATCGGTTCGGGATCCACAGCCACCGGATCATGGGAGTCGATCGCCCCAGTTGTCTCCGTTGGGGTCGTCGGTTCCTCCGTGGTCAAATCCAAGAACACATCTTCCAAGGTGGCTTGGCTGCGGCGCAATTCACATAGCCCCAAATCGGCGGCAATGACGGCGCGGGCAATTTCCTGGGCCGGTTCCGTATCTCGCTCGATCGCCACCTTTAACCGCAATCGATCGGGTCGATCGCCCGGAGATCCTTGGGGCGTGACCGATCGGACTCCCGCCAGCGTTTGCAACCGCTCCACCAACTGGGCCGCCCGATCGAGCAATTGCGGCGGCTCCCCTTCCGTCAGGGTCACCAACGCCGACTCAGCGCCATCGATTTCCAAGTCGTAGGCCGCGCCGCCCACACGACCCGCCATCAGGTTGTCGGGGGTGTCGGTGGCCACCACTCGCCCACCGTTCACGATCGCCACCCGGCTGCAAGTCATGCTCACTTCCGGCAGGATGTGGGTGGACAAAATCACCGTATGGTCGCCCGCCAAACTTTTGATCAGGTTACGAACTTCCGCAATTTGGCGCGGATCCAGACCCACCGTTGGCTCGTCCAACACAATGGCCGGTGGATCATGCACGATCGCCTGGGCAATCCCTACCCGCTGGCGATAGCCCTTCGACAATTTATTAATGATGGTTTTGCGGCGATCGCTCAAACCACAGCGCTCGATCGACCAGCGCACCCGCTCCGCCCGATCGCCCGCCGAAACGCCCTTAATCCGCGCCACAAAGTTCAAAAATCCCTCCACCGTCATGTCTGGGTAGAGAGGCGGCGTTTCTGGCAAATAGCCAATCCGTTCGCGCACCGCCATCGAATCGTCATGCACATCAAATCCCGCCACCCGCGCCGTGCCACTGGTGGCCGGTAGATAGCCGGTCAAAATCCGCATTGTGGTGGTTTTGCCTGCACCGTTGGGGCCCAGAAACCCCAAAATTTCTCCCGGCTCCACAGAAAACGTCACCTCGCGAATGGCTACGGTGCTGCCGTAGACCTTCCGCAACTGTTCCACTTCAATCATGGCGAGCGATCTCGGTCAAAAATCCCAGTCGATCGGCCCCAAAGCCGAGACCACGCCCCATTATGCCGCACGGCTTCCCGAACGACATGACCCGATCGTCAACCGGTTCGATCGTTTTAGTAATGGTTAATGGTCGGGTCTATCAAGTCGATCGATCAACTCGTGGGTTCTAAGGTTTATCTTTTAAGCTTTATTTTTAAGGTTTACAGTCTTTACCTAAAATAATTGGCACGCCATATCGCAAATGCCATGAAGCAACAATTTGGTGGGCAATGCCCACCCTACGGGCTAACGAAGACAAGGGGCTTAAGCCCCTTATTCCGATGATTTTCAATTCAATTTTTTCGGTTATTGAATCACGGATTTTATTAAGATAAAACTACCAATAAAAACAAGGGGCTTAAGCCCCTTGCTCCGATGGTTTTCAATTCAATTTTTTCGGTTATTGAATCACGGATCCTATTTCAAGCTTCCGGATCAAAGGTCTATGATTCCAGTAACTCCGGCGGCTGATGAATATTGCGCGCCAAGCCCAAAATAGACAGCACCCAAATCGCCCACCAGGTCATATCAATTTCCCACCAACGCCAACCACATTTCGCCACGTGGGGGTAGGCATGGTGATTGTTATGCCAACCTTCGCCATAGGTCAAAATGGCCGCCCACCAGAGATTGCGGGTGGTGTCTTCAGTCGCAAAGGGACGATAGCCCCCGTACAAATGGGTTACGGAATTGATGAACCAGGTGGAATGCCAAAGCAAAACGGCTCGCAGGAAAATGCCGTAAATCACAAAAGACCAACCACCCCAGAAATACAACCCGATCGCGATCGGGAGTTGCAGCCACAGGAAGTTTTGATTTAACCACCGATAAACGGGGTCGCGGGCCAAGTCGGGCGCGTAGCGTTGGTATTGATCGTATTCAAAAAACTCCGGCCGCGGATACAACATCCAGAGCATATGGCTCCACCAAAAGCCGCGCCGAGAGGAATAGGGATCCTTGTCTTCATCTTCGGTGAAAGCGTGGTGCAATCGGTGACCCGCAACCCAAAAGATTGGCCCCCCTTGCAGCGCCATGGAGCCAATTAAGGCAATCAAATATTCTAGGGGTTTGGGCACTTGGAAACTGCGATGGCTGAGGAGGCGGTGAAAGCCGAGACAGATGCCAATGCTGCCAAATAGCCAGTGCAACAGGAGGCAAACTCCCAGTGCTGACCAAGAGAAAAACCAAGGAGCAGAGAGGGCAACAAGATGAAAGACAGCAAAGAAGCCCACGGCCCACAGGTTTAATTGAACCGGCGGACGATCGGTTGATAGCTGTTTCCAAATAACGGTCATGAACACAACTCCTCAAGAGCCACAAATAAACCGGTGATTTCGGCTGGGGTGGTTTGGCCGAACAAAAAGGGGAGGTGCGATCGCGCAGTCTCCCCCATTCAATGAGTGCTGAGAATGACGAATCCGAGAAGTTAACCTGAGAAGTTAATCTGTTGCGCTTCTACGGGGTAACGAATTCATGCCAACCATGACATTGATTCATCATTTCCATCAGCCTCAAGACCAATTTCGACACCACAGACTTTCAGTTAGCCTGTCACAAACTTTCAGTTAGCCTGCGATTGCGGGAGCTGTCAGGCTAGCGGGTTGAAAGTCCGATTGCAAGGCCGAAACGGGTTGAAAGTCCGCCGAACTTGCCAAGTCTAAAGGAAACTGGTGCGCGTTCCGCTCGTGCATCACTTCGATGCCCAAGTTGGCTCGATTCAGCACATCAGCCCAGGTGTTAATCGGGTGTCCTTGGCTATCCAAAATGGAGTTATTGAAGTTAAATCCATTCAGGTTAAAAGACATGGTGGAAACACCCAAGGCGGCGAACCAAATGCCAATCACGGGCCAAGCGGCTAAGAAGAAGTGCAACGAACGGGAATTGTTGAAGCTGGCGTATTGAAAAATCAACCGGCCAAAGTAACCGTGGGCTGCCACGATGTTGTAGGTTTCCGTTTCTTGGCCGAACTTGTAGCCATGATTAGGCGATTCGTTCATGTTGGTTTCCCGTACCAAGGAAGAGGTCACCAACGAGCCGTGCATGGCGGAAAACAGTGCGCCCCCAAAAACACCAGCCACGCCCAACATGTGGAAGGGGTGCATCAGGATGTTGTGTTCCGGCGAGAACACAATCATGAAGTTGAAAGTGCCGGAAATGCCGAGCATCATGCCATCGGAAAAGCTACCTTGCCCGATCGGGTAAATCAACAAAACAGCGGTGGCAGCAGCGACGGGAGCCGAGAAGGCCACGGGAATCCAAGGACGCATTCCCAATCGGTAGCTCAGTTCCCATTGGCGACCCAGGTAGCTGTAGATCGCAATCAGGAAGTGGAAAACGATCAGCTCGTAGGGGCCACCGTTGTAGAGCCATTCATCCAATGAGGCGGCTTCCCAAATGGGGTAAAAGTGCAACCCGATCGCAGCGGACGGGGGAATAACGGTGGCGGAAATCAGATTGTTGCCATAGAGCAGGGAACCGGCAACGGGTTCGCGGATGCCGTCAATGTCTACGGGCGGCGCGGCAATGAATGCCAGGATGAAGACGATCGCGGCGGTCAGCATGGTGGGGATCATCAACACACCAAACCAGCCCACATACAAGCGGTTTTCGGTGCTGGTGATCCAGTTACAAAACCGATCCCAGCGACTAGGCGCGGGAGTCGATCGCAAAGATAGGGTCATGGATGAGTACCTCTGTCAAACCTTGGTTAAGGTTGGTATTCTGGGGACTCAGAAAGCCCACCAGACTTCGGGCTATGGCTACTGGAGGCCGGGTAAGCAGGAATTAAATGGGGGCACAGGGGCGATCGAACAAGTCGAAAGCGATTCCCTATGCCCCTATGGGACTAGCACTCCAGTGACGGGCAATGCCTTAGATTCAGAGAGCTAATGCTTTGAGCAACCCGCAAGCGATCGCCCAGTCAGCCTTCAGCCTTTGATTCCGGGCATTGCCCATTGAGATGGGACGCTCAATCTCCCAGGAATTGAGTGACCCCAGCCCGAACCTGTATTCGTTTTATAACTATAAAGCGATTGAAGAATCAAGCATCATCCAATCAACTAATGAAACCAATCTTGATTAATCAGAATTATTAATTTATAAATCGGCCCATTCCGGGGCGATCGGCCAGTCGATCGAAACCCCAGTTCTCGAAACCTTGATATCGTTGAATTTTTATGACCACACCTCTTTGGCCCTACGTCACACCCGGCATTCCCGATGATTTGTTTGAGCGGTTGCCGGGCATTCCGATGACCAAGCGCGAAACCCGGCTGGCGATTTTGTCTATGTTGCGGTTGTCGGCCAATTCCGTGCTGTGGGATATCGGCGCAGGAACGGGGACGATTTCGGTGGAGGCAGCTTTGATGATCCCGCAAGGGCGAGTGGTGGCGATCGAACGAGATCCCGATGTGGTGCAACTGATTCGTACCAACTGCGATCGCTTTGGGGTCAAGAATGTGCGGGTGGTGGAAGGCAGCGCGCCGGACTGTTTTGGACTGCTGCAACAACCGCCCGATCGGGTCTGCATCGGTGGTGGGCGGCCCCTGAAGGACTTGTTGGAAACGGCGTGGGAGCGGCTGCCTTTGGGGGGGCGCGTGGTGGCCCTGTCTACCAGCCTGGAGGGCCTGTACGCCCTTTCGGAAGCCCTGGCGGAGGTGCAAGCGTTGAACATTGAGGTGGTGCAAGCAGCGGGCAATCGCTTGGAGCGGCGGGCCAATAACCAGGTTTTGGCGGCGATCGACCCGCTGTTCATTCTCTGTGGCGAGAAGGGCGAAGGTTAGGGGAATAGGCGGAGATTTTTAGGCAATCTATGCCGGCCTCGTCAGAAATGGTTCGTATTGCGCTATATCCTTGGGCATTTCCGCCCCTGCGGTGAACATGCGATCGAACGGGCAGCAAACACCATGACACGATCCCCAGCGCCCCTATCCGGCGTTTTGGCCAAATCCCAAGCCTTAGCCAAGCCAGTCAACCAGCGATTAACCCAGTTATTCAGCAAGCCATTCCACAAGCCATTCACCAAGCCGTTAGGGTTGGGCAGGCTCTTATCAGGCGCATTACTCTCGGGCGCGATCGGGGCGGGGCCCCTGGCGCTGGGGGCGATCGCAGCTCCCACCGATGGCGGTGATCATTGGTCGCGAAGCTGTTTGGCAGCTTTGGCCGAGCGGCGATGGTTACCCCTGAACAGCGCTGGGCAATTTCAGCCCGATGAGCCAGCCACCCCGGAAGATTTGGCGCGGCTGCTGAATCAGGCTGTCCCAGAAGGCCCCCCGATCGTCCGCACCAGCAAGGACAACGAACCCCTGCGCCGCGATCGGGCAATTGCCATGATCATGACCCGCTTGGGCTGGACGGATAACGCGGCCGACCCTCGGGCTGGAACCCTGTTGCGCCAAACCTTTGAAGATGGTGAACGGGTGGAATTTCCAGTGCGACCGGCCGTGGCCGCCGCCGTCCGGGCCGGCAAGGTGGTGAGCTATCCCAACCCCCGTCGCTTGGAGCCGGAGCGATCGGTCACCCGAGGAGAGGCCGCCGCTTTCCTCTGCCAAGCCCTGAATGATCGGTTGGAAACCCCCGCCACCGATGCCTTCACGCCCTTCGTGGCCCGGCCGCCGGAAACGCGCGGCGCTTGGTTAACCAACATTGACAGCGATATCTTGTTCGATCGCGATCGCCTGCGTCAGGCCCTTGAAAACCTGAAAGCCGCCAACTTCAACACCGTTTACATCACCGTTTGGAACGGTGGCTACACCCTCTACCCCAGCGACGTGGCCGAACGGGCCAGCGGCCAACGCATTGACCCCCACCCCGGTCTGCAAGGGCGAGACATCCTCGCCGAGGCGATCGCTGAAGGTCGTCGTTTAGGTTTGGCCGTTGTGCCCTGGTTGGAATTTGGGTTAATGGCTCCGGCCAACTCCGAGTTAGCTCGGCGGAATCCAGGTTGGATTGCCCAGCGCCGTGACGGTTCCAACCGGTTTCAGTACGGACGCGATACAAGGGTTTGGCTGAATCCTGGCCACCCGGATGTGCAGAAATTCATGACCGATTTGGTGGATGAGCTGGCTGCTCGCTACCCAGTGGACGGCATTCAATTTGATGACCATTTCGCCTATCCGGTGGAGTTGGGTTATGACCCCACCACCTTGGCCCAATACGCCTTGGAGCGAGATGGCCAAACCCCACCGGATTTAGCCACAGATCCAGACTGGATGCGCTGGCGATCGGGTCGGCTAACACAACTGATGGGGCAAATTCAACAAACCCTCAAGGCCAAGCGATCGACGGCGATCATGTCCCTTTCGCCCAATCCCCAACCCTTTGCCTACAGCACTTCCTTGCAATCTTGGTCAGACTGGGTGGGGCGCGGCTGGATTGATGAACTGATTGTGCAAATTTACCGGGAAGATCCGGCCCTCTTTGAGGCGGAACTGCTCGATCGGGATTTACAAATTGCCAGTTACAAAATTCCCGTCAGCGTCGGCATTCTCACGGGGCTGAAGGTCAAGCCCATGCCAATCGATCGCGTGGCCACCCAAGTGCAACTGGTGCGCCAAAAGCAACTGGCCGGCGTGTCCTTCTTTTTCTATGAAAGCCTCTGGAATTTGACCTCTGAGAACCGAGAGCGTCGCCAACAAACCATCCGCCGACTCTTTTTCAATCCCGCCTTCCGCTCCAATCGCTAATCCTTGCCCAAGCGCGGCCGATCGATGGGCTGCATCAGCCCCTTCAGCAACCAGCCCCATTGCGTCCTGTGGGGATTGGTTGCTGCCAAAATCCGTCTCCACCCCTCCGAAAACCTGACTTCTCCCTTTAGCAAAAGTGATGGATAAGCAAACTAATTTTATCGATCTTATTTAAAGATTGCTTGAAGATTGGAGAGATAGATTGAGTTTTTATGGATTTCGCCAAATAATGGATGAATCGTAATTTAACGACAACCCAAGAATCAACTCAAGATGGGTTGTATGGGTGCTGTGAGGATAGTGCGCGGCACAATTCAAGAAAGTCTGTCAGGAAGCTGTGGCCATACCCATTTGTCAACCTTTGGGGTCTAAATTAGGCTGAAGTTTGGATGGTGTTTTTTCTAAATCCAACTTTGTCCTTGTTGCTTCATGATCGCAACAAAGCCTGAATTGATCAAATTCAGGTTAAATCCCATAATTGGCCGATTGTTGCGGTCTTCTTTCTAAGCACCTAATTGCAGACTGAATTGAGGCGATCGCTCCTCTTTGTTTGCAGATCTCGAATTTCCCAGATCTCCATGTGTCAATCAATACCCGATCGCCTCGGATCAGATCCTGATTTGATTCTGGGCTGGTCAGGATATGATCGAACGCAAGCTTTGCTCTTTTCCTAAGAAGACAATTTAAAAACCCCCTTAGAAACCACCGGACTGTTGGTTCTAGGCGGAGATAAATGAGTTCTAGGAGATTGCCAATGTGGCATTGGGGCAATGAAATTTCATGGGATTGACATCAACAGGGACGTGATTGCTAGGTGGGCAAAATTTAGTTAGCCTTCCCGCAATTTTCCCTATCGATTGTTATCAACCATGGTGTTGAGTGTTGATCGATCGCTAGGTGGCCAGACACCCCATCCCCCAAAGACCCCCAAAAGAGTCCCCATCGGGGGCCCCAAACGCACCCCAGAAAATGCCCGAGACTGAGGAGGCTAATCAACAGTCGGCACAGGTGTGAAGATGGTTAGCATCAAGGCAGTTCGCTGCTGTTGATGGGTGGTTGGTGTTCCTAAAGATTGTGGCCCCGTTGCTCATGCTGATTCCCCAAAACCTGGTTCGATCGAGTTACCCATGCGCTGACCTGCCTTTGCAAATCCGACCGGCGGAGTTTCGAGACTTAGCCGAGTTAGCCGATTTGTTGGCAGACAGCTTTCACCGACGACAAGGCTGGTGGCGTTGGCTGTTCCCCCTGTTGCGGGCTGGCATCTACGAAGATTTGCGAACGCGACTGCAATCCCAGCGCGATCGCTGTCTGTGTTTGGTGGCTTTCACGGCCCCCACGGCGGCGACGGGTCGGGTTCAGCATCCTGAGCTGATCGGCACGATCGAGATTGCGGCACGCTCCAATCTGCCTTGGCGATTGAACCAACATCACTATCCCTACATTTCCAATCTGGCGGTACGCACCGACTATCGTCGGCGGGGAGTTGCACTCCAACTCCTGTCCGCTTGCGAAGAAGTGGCACGTCACTGGGATAGTTCCGCCCTGTATCTTCATGTCCTGGCCGATAATTGTGCGGCGAGGCGGTTATACGATCGAGCTGGCTTTTTACCCAGCGGGCGATCGGGCGGTGGTTCTCGACCCAGTTGGCAACGTTCCACACGTCTGTTGTTGCAAAAGCCATTGGGGTAAGCTACGACCGTGATTCGCCTCTCTCTCTCTCCCGATCGTTTTTCTACCGCCGCCCATCGAGACCCGTCCCACGTCGCCTCTGTGTTTCAGCTTGACCCGCCGCCCCTCGACCCGATCAACCCCGAATCGCCCCTCGGCCGTGTTCTGAGTGGTCAGGTTTGGATTGTCAACAATCGCCGCCGCAACGGCCTGTTGTTGATCAAAGAGTTCTATGCCGAATTTGCGGGGCCCGGGGCGGCGGTGGGCGGTCTGGTGGATCAAGACTGTCAGGCGGTGATTCCGTTGGGAGATTTTGAGCTGTTGCTGCCCAAGTCTTTAAAGGAGCAGGAAACAGGCTATCGAATTCGGTTGCAATGGCTGAAGTTGGTGGAACGATTCACGGCGCGGGGCGATGCTAAGCAGCGGGCCCGCAAACTGCTGGATCAGTTTGAAGAATTTTTCGATCGCTCAGATATTGACAAGTTACCGGATCAAGTCCTAGCGGCGGCCGTTGGTGTATTGCCCCACGTGATTCGTGCGGCCCGCCACAAGTGATCCTAGGAGATACAGCCTTTACCTAGAATTATTGGCACGCCATATTGCAGATGCCATGAAGCAACGGTTTGGTGGGCAGTGCCCACCCTACGGGCGACTATGCTTAGTAATTGAGGTAAGAGCTGTATCTAGAGATCTTCTAATGAGTACCCATTGGATGAGTGCCCATTGGAGTATTCGTTAGCAGCATAAGCTTCAGTCCCCCGAACGAACGGGTTTGCACCGGCACAACGAATTTGCGGTGCTTGGGAGAGGACGTTTGGTGTTTTGATGGTTGGGTTCTTTTCGATCGCCCCGGTCGCCGTCGTGTATCTCCAGCGTCTGCATCTGCGCCAGTTTCGGAACTATGCCGAGCAGTGGGTTGAATTTGTTGCACCCAAGACGATCCTGGTGGGGGACAATGCCCAGGGCAAATCCAACCTCTTGGAGGCGGTGGAGCTGCTGGCCACCCTGCGATCGCACCGCACCAGCCGCGATGGAGATTTGGTGCGATCGGCCCAAGACTGCGCCCAAATTACCGGTTGGATCGATCGAGCAGCGGGGCCCCTGGAACTGAGCTTGAGCCTGCAACGGGTGGGCAGACGCACCCTGGTACGGAGCGGCGAAACCCTGCGGCGGCAACTGGACGGGCTGGGATCCCTGAATGCGGTGGAATTTTCCAGTCTTGATCTGGACTTGGTGCGGGGCGGGCCGGAACAGCGCCGCCGTTGGTTAGATGGCTTGGTGATGCAACTGGAGCCGATCTATGCGCACCTGTTGCGCCAATACGAGCGAGTGTTGCGCCAACGGAATGCCCTGCTGCGGGATTGGGCCAAGCAACGCCGCCAGGGTCAGGCCTTGAGCGATCGGGCGGCAGAGCTGGCCGTTTGGGATGCGCAATTGGCGGCTACGGGAACCCGGCTAATTCGACGGCGGGCCAGGGCGATCGCCCGGTTAGCCCCCTTGGCCAGTCGTTGGCATGGGGCCATTAGCGGCCGCGTGGAAACCCTGACGTTGACCTACGCGCCGAATGTGGCGATCGCGCCGGATGTGTGGCAATTGCCGGCCCTGGAAGAAGCGCGGGCCATTGAAGCCACCTTGTTGGCCCAAATGCGCGATCGGGGGGAAATTGAGCAATACCAAGGCACATCCCTAGTGGGCCCCCACCGGGATGAAGTGACCCTGGCGGTGGATGATGCCCCGGCTAAACAGTACGGCTCCCAAGGGCAACAACGCACGTTAGTTTTGGCGCTGAAGCTGGCGGAACTTTGCGCGATCGAGGCCGTGGTGGGGGAACCGCCGCTGTTGCTGTTGGATGACGTGTTGGCGGAACTGGACTTAGCCCGCCAGAACCAATTATTGGGGGCGATCGCCGATCGGTTTCAAACGATTGTCACCACCACGCACCTGGGAGCCTTTGATGCTCGCTGGCTGGATTCGGCCCAGGTGCTGACGGTGCGATCGGGTGAGATCGTAGCCTGACGGCCTGATTTCAAGGAGTTTCAGTTCGGAAGTTTGAACCTTTGAATTCGGCTAAATTCAACTAAATTTGACTGAATTTAACTGAATTCGACTCGTTAAAACGGAATTTCATCATAATCTAGCTCATCACTCGGAGCCGGAGCCGGGGTCGGAGCCGGGGCCGGACGAGGCGGCACGGTGGCAGCCGGTGGCGGAGCCGATCGATAGCTGGCATTGGTGGGCGGGGCCACGGGCGCGGCCATGGCTGAGCTGGCCAGCGATCCCAAGCTGTGAACACGGCCCACCCGCAACTCGGCTCGTTTTTCCTTAAACCCTTCGGGACGGTCGATCGTGGTCATGGTGAGTCGGCCTTCCAAAATCACCCGATCGCCCTGATGGCAAGACTGCTGAATTTCATTGGCCAAATTGCCAAACCCCACCGCCTTAATCGTCGCGGACGGATCTTCAGGGCGCTGCCCCGGAAATTGCACCAACATCTCCGCGATCGCCAAGTTATCCGGCGTGTAGCGCAGTTCGGGATCCTTCACCACCTCTGCCATCAACACACAGCTATTCATGACGCGATCGCCTCCAAAATTACGAACATTAATCAATATCTAACCTTACGCCTAACCTTTAGACCCAGCACTTTCTCTCTCCCTCATGCCAAGCCTTGGTCTCTAGTTTCAAGGCCCTCGCCGCCAAAAGCAAATGGTTGGGGTGATCAGGACGAATTACAGCCCACCGGAATCGCCACCCCATCAGAATTGCATGAGAGACCCAGTTAGAGGTTAGGATTGGCCGCCGATCGGCCCCCGGCCAGTTGTTAAAGATAGTTAAAAAATCGCAAAACCACCAGCAAAGTAGGCGTGAATTGAGCGCAAGGACAACCGCGCCTGGCGGTGACCATGCCCTCCTTTGGGGCCATCGTGATTCTCTGGCCCTCTTTGGGGTTAATCAACGGTCTATCTCCCCTTCAAGCGACCCAGCGCGATCGCTCGTCAATGGGCAGGGCGATCGCACCCGCGCCCAGGGATATTTAACAAGACCCAAAAGGGACAAAGCCAGCGGCTGACCGGCGCGTTGGTTGATGTCTGGGGTTGTAGCTGTTAGAACGTAAGGGTTAATCAACGGTGATTGAGCGGATGAAGCTGACTTCGCCGCAATAAAGCAGGAAGCCTCCTGATTGCCGCATTTGCTGGCGAGTCGCAGCCATGATTTAGAGAAGCCGTAACGAAAAGAAGCAGGAACCCGACTCGCGAGGCTCGGGAATCGCCGCCCATCAGGGGTGGAGAAGATGTCAACAGCGCTGTAACCAAAACGTTTGGGTAAGGGTTTGTCGTCGTGACGCTCGATCAAGACTTGGAAATTAAAAGCCTTTTGGCCGACCTAGACGCGGCTCTTGCTGCGGCTGGTAACGATACAACGCAGGTTCAAGCGCCCCGAGCCTTAATCGAGCAGGTGCGAAGTCGTTTAACCCAATTGGCGACTCCGACCACGGATGCCGGTGAGGTAGCGATCGATGAGGCCCTGTGGGTTCAGCAGTCTTGGGATGCGCTCGCGCCGGACTTGCAAACGGAACCACCGGCCACCACCACCGTGCAAGCCTTGGCCCAAGGACTGCTGCGATCGATGCAGCAGGAGATTGACCAACTGCGCCAAGGGGCGATCGCCCCAATCCAGTCAGATTTGGAGTCTCTGCGTCAACAGCGCCAAATTCTGAGCGAAGAAATTGCCCAACTGGAAAATCAGCGCCAGTATTACCAATCCCTGGCCCAGCAGCAGGCGAACCAAGAGCAGATCATCGGCGACTTTTTGCAACAAGTGCGCGATCGCCTGCAAACCAGCATCACCGACCAAGTTTCGCAGCTCGTGGCTCGTAAGGAAGCGGCCCCTAGCTCCCAAGACCTCACGGAACTGGACAGCTCCGCCAGCAGCATTCTGGAGCATTTGCAAACAACCCTCAACGCCATCACCAGCACCCTGCAATCCAATTCGCAGCGCTACGAAGAGGCCCTGAATGCGGCCCTGGAGCGGATGCACGTGCTGGGCGAAGAAAGTGAAGCGGTGCTTGATCACTGGCTCAGTCGTTTGGCCTCGGCCCTGGGCCGCGATTTGCCGGCCGACGAAGCCGCGATCGAGGGACGTTCCGAGGCGACCAACGCGGCCGACGAACGTTCATCGGCGATCGCCACCAGTTTGGCCCTGTCGGCCCTGGGAGGTGGGGCGATCGCGGCCGCGGCTGCGGCCACCGCAGACCCCGCCGACGCTACGGAAGCAGCACCCCTCGATTTGGATCTGAACTATGACTTACCCACCGATGACGCATCGGATTGGGCGGGGAGTTCGGGTTTCGGTGAACCTGAAGCCGCTGAACAGGGGAGTGAGCTGACAACGGCCGAGGCTGGTCAAGCACCGGATGCGCTGGATTTGGATCTGAACCTGGCGATCGATTCCACGGCCCATGACCCCACGGCAGACCTGAGCACGATCGCCCCGATCGAGGATCTTCCCGATTCGGAAGCTGATTTCAGGGCTGAACCAGATTCGCTGCTGGCTCCCGATCAAGACAACAGCGCCGCCACGGACGATCTCGGGGCCATTGATGATCAAGCCATTGCCGATCAGGCCGTTGATGATCAGACCATTGGCGACATTGACTTTGATGCCCTGGATCTGCCGCCCTTGACAACAGAATCGATCGCGGCGGGAGATTCAGCAATCGAACTGAACGAGGCGATCGACTCGCCCACCACGGAACCAGCGATCGCCACCGAAGCGCCCGCACCAACCGACAGCGACGATCTAGACACCAGCGATCCCACCTGGATTGGCTCCGAGGAAGATATTTTTTCGGATGTGGATGCCATCTTCCGGTTTGATGACCCCGTGGAGCCGGAAACCACCGCCCCGGATGATTCAGCCTCAGATGATGCCGGCCCAGGCGATTGGGATCCTTTGGCCGCCGTGACAGGGGCAACCGTGGCCGGCGTTGGCCTGCTGGGCGTGGCCGCTTCCGCTGAAGCTGCCCTCCCGCCCGCAGACCTGCCGATCGCCCTCGATGCGATCGCCCCGCCCCCCTCTCTGGATTACGGCGCAGAGCCGGATCTCAGCGACAGCCCCCCCTTGCCCGATGGCCAATCCCCGGCGGACATCATCGACGCGGTGGATGCTACCAGCGAGGTCACCAATTTGGATCTGCCTTGGCAAGCGGAATCCACCGCCACGGCAGATTTGAGCAGCTTTAGCGGCGGTGGGGGTTCGTTCACCACGGCTGACGGTTTGGATCTGGATGGGCCAAGCCCGGCGCTGGGGTTAGACCTCCCTTCAGACCTCTCTTCAGAGGTGAATTTTGAGACGATCGGGGAGCCAACTGCTGCACCGGAGGCGATCGAAGCGGCCGCCGCCAGTGAATTTAGCCCCCTCGCGGGGCTTGAGGATTGGTCAGTGGAGCCGGATTTGGAAGCGGTCGCCCCCGCCGATAGCGTTTTGCCGGAGCCTTGGCTGGACTCGGAACTCACGGGTGATGCAGACCTGGCCGAGGACGTGAGCCAGTGGGATCAAATTGCGGTGGAAGCCCCGGATGCGGGTAGCTCGCCCCTTGAGCCGACCGATGCTTGGGATTTGGGGAATGAAGTTCCATCCCTGGAACCCGATGCCGAAGATTCCGCGCTTGCTCAAGCATTCCCCTCCGAGCCTGACCCCAGTGCTGGGCTGGATCTTGGTCTTGAGCTGGATTCGGAACCGGAGTTACCGCCGCTGGCCGCTGAGTTGGCTTCCGAGTCGGAAGATTTGGGCGGTGATTTGCGGGCGGAGCTGGCCGCTTGGCAGCAACCCAGTGATGCTGGGGTCAGTGATGATCTAGAGTCGATCGCCCCATCCATTGAAGATTCCTTCTGGCAAGTGGAGGAAGAGGAACAGCCGATCGAAAGCTCGATCGCTCCCAGTGATTTGGAATTGCCAACGCCGGAAGCTATTGCCACCTTTGATCCGCTTAATCAGTTTGACCAATTCCTTGAGCAACCCCCTGAGGAATCTTTTGAGGAATCTTTTGATCAACTGCCTGAGCCGTCGCTCGATCAGCCCGAGGATGATCTGTTCGCGCAGGATCTTGACCCAGGCATCGACCCAGCGATTGACCCAGCGATCGAACTAGAGCCAGAGTTGATGTCTGCCTTCGACGGCACACCCGACACCAGCTTGGTGGCAGAAGAAACGCCCGGGTTTGAAGGATCCTGGTCAGATGAGCCTTCCGATCTGCTGGCGGCGGAATCGGCGGCCCCAGCAGATCTCCTGGGAGGCGCGGCGGATGATGACCTTGGCCTTGACCTCGCGCTAGATGTGGCCAGTGATAGCGACCTCGGAGCGATCGACCTATCCGGCAATGTTGAATCGCTGCCCTTGGGCTTGGAGGCTGACCCGGACGCGGGCGACTTGGCAGACTTGGGAGTCGCTGATCTGGGAGCGATCGAACTGGAGGGCGATGGGGCGAGTGATCTGGGTGGTGATCTGAATGATTTGAATCATGATTTGAATTTGGACTTGGCCACGGATCTGGCTGACGACCCAGGTTCGGATCTGGAAGCGGCCTTGGGCACAGACTTGGGCGCGGATCTCGATCAATCCACTCCGGCCGATGAACTCAACACCCCAGGTTTCGAGAACCTGGAATTCTTGGCCGCCCCCATCGGTAGCCTGTTGCCCCCCGACCAGGGACAACCGATCGGCGAAACCGCAGAGGCAGTAACGTTTGATTTCTGGGACGGCGAAACGAACCAGCCCGCCCCGGAACCCGAGTTGGTATCCGAAGGGGCGATCGAGCCGGGCCTCGAAGGGTCGGATTTAGGCGATTTGGCATTACCGGAAGATTTGGTATTGTCGGACGACGGTTCCGGGTCTGATTTTGGCGCAGACTTTGGCGATGATCTGCTGCCGGGTTTGGATTTGCCGGTGGATGAGGCGATCGAGGAACCCAATGATTTCACAACCGACGCGGCCATCGGTTCCGCGATTGATTTGACCTCGGAAGCAACCGATTTTGCGATCGCCAGCTCCGGGGATACAGCCCTTGAGGCCCTGGAACCCCCAGATCTGGACTGGTCTTCCGATCCTCTGGACTCGTCGGAAGCCTCATTGCCGAACGAATTTGCAGAGGCATTCCCAGCCGACTCGGCTGCTGTGGGCGACTTGGGTTTGGATCTGTCTTTGCCAGCGGATGAACAAACCCAAAGCGATCCCTTCGATGCCGGTTTAGAGGCGATCGCAGGGTTGCGCGATGACCTGAGTTTCGGTGACATCAGCAGCGCCTTTGGCAATGCTCTGGATTCCGAGGCCGCAGCGGAGTTATCAGAACTGGAAACCGACGCAGCCCTCAATCTCCCTGAGCAAGTGGATTGGGAAGCGGCCTTGGCGGAACCGGCTGTTGAGCAGGATTTGACCGCCGAGGCCTTGGCCACAGACGACTTGGCCACAGAGGCGGCGACCACTGACGCATGGACTGATCTAGGCAACGCCAACGATCCAAGCATCAGCGCTCCCGTGGGGTTAGGTCAATTCATGACTGACGCATGGACTGACTTAGACAACGCCAGCGATTCCAATGCCGATGATCCAGAGGAGTCCAGTGATCTTGCCGCCTATTTCGTGGAGTTCAGCGATCAACCGTCAACGGCCGCTGAAGCCGAAGAGCAACCGACATCCCTGGAGTCCCTAGACTTGGGCGATGACCTGGATTCCCCGATCGAGGATTTGGGCGACGATCCCGGGACGGCATTCGGCATCGAGGGACTGAGCGATGAGGTGGGGGATGATTTGGGCTTAGAGCCAAACTTCAGCGCTGACTTCAACCCGGGTCTAGGGGCCGATTTGGGATCCACTGAGTTCAACCCTTTGGCGGACTTGGAGACCAATCTGGAAACCGCTGCGGATCCTGATCTCTTGGCGACGGTTGGTGAAGCCAATGACGATCCGCTGCTGGAGTTTGCCAATGACTCAGGCTTGGAACTGCCGGAACTTGCCGCTGAGGATGGATCGGACTTCGCTACCGATCTGGATCTCGGCGCGGATCTCGACCTGGCCGCAGAAGCCAGCGCAGATGATTTTGATTGGGCCGCAGATTCCACACCCCCGATCGCCCCGGAAGCCGACACTGCACCGCTGGAGATGGATAACCTGCTGTTGGAGATGGGGGAGGCCACGGATGATGGGGCGATCGCCCCTTCCCTTCTAGATTTCAATGCTGAAGCTGAGGATCTCGACTTTGGCGACGGGGCCACAGCCAACGCGGAGCCGCTGGCCGGTTTGGATCCGCTGGATTTGGATCTACCTTCCTTCGATGAGGCCATGGGTGAGCCGCTGCTGTCGCTGGATGATGTGACGGCGAATCCCTTGGAAATCAGCAGCCTGGATCAAGCCCTTGACATGGGAATGGCGGCCTTTGAGCTGCCCAATGCGCCAACGGATGGCTCTTTGGATCCGATCGCCCTGGATCTGACCGGTGGGACTGATTTTGACCCAACGGCGCTGGATGCGGCCTTGACGGAATTTGGTGAATCATCGGTTTCCCCCTTGGGCGAACTGGATCCAGAGCTGGATGCGCTGCTGGCGGAATCCCTGCTGGCGGATACTGACCTGGACGAAACCAAGAAGGAATGAGCCGATCGACCGATGGGCGCTGGTGTTTGGGCCTCAGCTTAGGAGACGGCCTCTGGGCAGTGGCCCTGCGCGATCGCCAGTCCGATCGGGTCGGGCTGCTCGGTCAAGTCCAAGCCGGTGGCACAACCTTCGCTCAACCCTGGAGTTCATTAGGCTGGGAGTCACCGGAATCCGGCGGCTCTCGGTTGCTGTTGGATGCAGGATTGCCCTACCGCAATCCCCAAACGGGCCAAGCGCATCCCCTGGTCACCTGGGCCGGTGAATTGCGACCCTTGCCACAATTGCTGGAGACGCTAGCCGAGTCCCTGGCAAGGTTGCGGGATCCGGCGATCGCCTGGGTCACCGCCACCGGAAAGCCTGTGCCGAGCCAGGTGCTGCGATCGGTTGAGGACGTGGTAGTGGGCTATCCTGTCCCCTCTGGGGAGGCTTTTCGGTTCAACAGCCGAGAACTGGTGCTGAAGGCTGGCTTGGTCACCCACGGTCAACGGGTGATGACGGTGGCCGAAGGATTGGGGGCGGCCTTGGGTTGGGATGGGCTGCAAGGTTGGGGCTGCTGCTGGGTGATTGATTTGGCGCTGCCAGGCCCCTTGCCCCTTCTCCCATCGCCCACCCCAGCCCCCTTAACCCAAGCTCACCTAACCCAAATCACCTTGCTCGATCGGGACTTTGGCCGACAACTGGGCCAAACCCACGGCTTAACTGGCCCATGGCATGGTTGGCCCCAATGGATTGAGGCCCTAAATTCAGCCCTCAATCATTTGGTGGCCCAATCGGGTATTGCTCCCCAAAAGGTAGAACGGATTTTGTTGCGTGGCGCGATCGCCCAAGCTCCCCGATCGAGTGACCCCGCCGGGGCCCTTCAGGATTACCTGCGTCAAAAATGCCCCAGTGCCACGCTCCATTGGGAACCCTCCTCCCAACCGCTCGGACGATTGGCCATGGGGTTGAGTCGGATGGTGGACTGTCCGCCCTGGGATGAGGCCAAGCCCTATGATGACTACTTCCTGTTTGCGGCCCTGTTGCGCCATTTGACCCCGGAGCCTCAACCGCTCGATCGGCTCTTGGAAGCCTTGGCGCAAGATGGCATTCACGGCCGCACCTGCCGTCGATCGATTCAACAACTGCTGGCGGGGGAAATTCCGCCCGGTCTGTTACCCCATCCATGCTGGGCCCCCAACTCCCTGGCGGATCCGGACTATCAAGCGCTGGCGGCCCAATCACCATTTCAATGCTTGGCTAGCGGGTGGTATGCTCTCGATGCTTCGGCCGGAACCCGTTGGCGACGCTATTTAGGCCTGGTGTGGGGGCGATCGAGCACGGCGGCTTTGGAACCGATCGGGGCGATCTAGGGCCACTTGATCACACACCAATCTTCATCAATCGATTCAGCCCATGACTGTTTCCCCTCCCCGATCGCCCGCCGATTTACCCCCCGAGCCAGAGAATCGCCCGCTTCAGCCTCCCCGCACAGACACGATCGCCCCATTAGCCCTGGTGGAAACGGCCTTCTTAGCCAGTGCCGCCAGCCTCATCTGGTTAGTCAATTTTTATTTCCCCCTTGGGCCGGCGCTCCGGGTCTTTTTTTCCCTCCCGATCGCCTTGGTATACCTCCGATGGGGATCCCGATCGGCTTGGATGGCGGCCATTGTGTCCGGACTCTTGCTATCGGTGCTGATGGGCCCGCCTCGCAGCATCCAGTACGTGATGCCCTATGGACTTCTGGGGGTCTTGCTAGGCTGTCTATGGCGGCGTGGCGTAGGTTGGGGACGTTCCATTGCCCTGGGAACGCTCCTGAGCGCCACGGGGCTGTTTTTCCGAATTGCGTTGGTTTCCACCCTGCTTGGGGATGATCTGTGGACTTACGTCACCGTCCAGGTCACCGGTTTGCTGGAGTGGGGAGCCACCCGGTTGGGCCTGCTTTGGCGGCCGGAACTGGGAGCGGTTCAAGGAGCAACGGTTTTGATGATCCTGGTCAATGCAGCCGTGTATGTGTTCGCGGTGCATTTGGTCTCCTGGGCCGTCTTTGAGCGGTTGGGCCTGCGGTTGCCACCGCCGCCGCGCTGGGTTCAAACCTTACTCGAGATAGACTAGGAACGCTTGATCAGGCGATCTGCGCTATGGCAATGATGCAGCCACAGGATATTCAGCCATTGTCGATCGATCAATTGCCAGCGGATAACTGCGACTCGATGCTGCCCCCGTCGTTGCACATTTTGGCGGGGGGCGATCGAGCACGGGCTTGGGTGCAATCACGACGTGGCCAACAACCGCTGTTTAGCTGTGTGTTGGGGTTCACGGAAACGGGGCTGATTCCGGGCATTTCTGCGGCCGGGGCCACTCCGGCCGATCGCCGCTACACGGCCCTGGCCGATGCGGAATTTTTGGTGAATGGGCCCAGGGGCAATCCGGCCTATCCGCTCCCTCCCTTGGCTGGGGGAGCCTCACCGGTTTTGATTTCTCGGGCCATTTTGGAATCTCTCCATTGGCGATTGCGTGTGATTAATGCGGGGCTACAGGATTTGCCCTCCATTCCCCACATCCGCATGGGCGGACTGCCGGCTCGCTGTTTAAGCACGGGCTATGCGCTCGATCGAGCCGTGGTGGAGCAGCTCTTTGCAGCGGGCTATCGTTTGGGACAACAGCTCGCCACCGAGGGCAACCCCCTGCCGCCGGATTATTTGCTGATTTCTGAATGCGTTGTGGGCGGCACTAGCACAGCCCTGGCGGTCTTGTTGGGACTGGGGATTGATGCCACCAACCGGGTCAACAGCAGCCATATTTTCTGTAACCATGCCCAGAAATTGGACTTGGCTCTTACGGGCTTGCGGCGATCGGGTCTGGGCGAGTGGCATCCCGATCGCCAATGCGTGCAAGGATCCCTCGACCAAGATCCGCTGGCCGTGGTGGCGGCGGTGGGTGACCCCATGCAACCGGTGGCGGCGGGCATGGCCCTCGCGGCCAGCCAAACCAGCGGTGTGCTGTTGGCGGGAGGAACACAAATGTTGGCGGTCTATGCCCTGGCCCGGGCGATCGCCCAACGCCGACAGTTGCCCTGGAAACCGGAGGCGATCGCTGTTGGCACGACCCGTTGGGTGGCCTACGATGCCAGCGGCGACACCCTTGGCCTGGCCAAGGCGATCGCCCCACCGGAGGAGGAACCGATCCTGCTCACAACCTTGCTGAATTTTGCCCAGTCCACTTGGACGCAATTACGAGCTTATGAAGCCGGATTTGTGAAGGAAGGAGTTGGGGCCGGCGGGGCGGCCATCGCGGCCAGTTGTGCCGCCGGTTGGGACAGTGAGCGCTGTCTCCAGGCAATTGAAGGGTTGCTCAGTCGCTGGTCAACGGTGCTGCATAATCCCTAGTGAATGTCACAGTGAATGTCACCTGATTGGACATCGAGGGCAGGAATTTCTAGAGCAATCCCTCCAATCGCCGCCGGATTCGCTCCAGCTCGGCGGCACTCATGGATCCGGCATCCTCTTCATTAGCCGTGGGAGGCGCTTCCCCCTCCACCTGCCAGCTCATTTCATCGGTCGATCGATTGGTTTCCATCGGGATCGCCAATTCCCCTTGGGCCACCAATTGGCACTCGTAGCCCGCTTCTTTGCAAAATTCCCGCACTTCGTCATCCTCGATCGGCTCCACGGTGGCCAGGGGAAAATCCTGGGCCTCCAGCAAGCCCGCATAGCGAGTGGCATCGTCCTCGTCTTCAAACATCAGGACGCAGTTACGTTCCACACCTTCCCCATCTCGCAGCCAAATGCTGTAGATTCCTTCATTTTCGGTGCGGGCGTTGAAGAGCAGAACGAAGACGCGCATAGTGAATCGTGAAATGGACCAAGGACACAACCCGATCGCCCGCAAGGGTCGCAGCCAGCCAACGGGCGATCGGGCGGTTAGCGCCTATCATCTTAAGGGGTCTGGCGGTGGAATTTGCGAACAGCGACATTTGCCAAATTTGCCAACCGCTATTTCACCCAGCTTCTGACTGCCGTTGATTCCCCATTCCTGCGCCCGATCCCTTAAACCGACGAACTGGGACAAGGCCCCGATCGGGGCTGGTCATGGCTCACCAAGCTTTGATTGATCACGCTTCGCCGCTCCTCTTCGATCAATCCGGGATTTAAACCTTTGGTGAAGAACTGGTTCTCAATTTCCTGCGGCGGCAGCGGCTTGGCAAACCAATAGCCCTGGCCAAATTCACAGCCCAATTGTTCCAGCCACCGCAATTGCTGTTGGGTTTCCACCCCCTCCGCCACCACATCCAAACCCAACTGATTACTGAGGGCCACGATCGTGCTGACCACCTGGAAATTGCGGTTTCCCTTTTCCATTTGCCCCACAAACGATCGGTCAATTTTTAAATAGTCAGCGGGCAAGCGGTGCAAGTAGCTTAAGGATGAGTACCCCGTCCCGAAATCATCAATGCTGATTTGAATGTGGTGACGTTTTAGCTCCGTCAACAGCTCGATCGTCTGATTAATATCTTCAATTAGCATACTCTCCGTAATTTCCAGCGTCAGATAATGAGGCTCCAAACCCACCTCATCCAACGTTTGCAAGATTTCTGAAACCATCGTTGGTTTTCGCAACTCCTGCGCCGAAAGATTCACACTCATCTTTAGGGGTGCAAACTCCGGGAAAGATCGCTGCCAGTGCAACAACTGTTGGCAAGCCTGGCGCAAAATCCACCGACTGAGCTGTTGAATCACGCCCGTTTCTTCCGCCACGGGAATGAATTCTGCCGGAGAAATCCAGCCCCGCGTTGCATGGTGCCAACGGGCCAAAGCCTCAAAGCCCACCAATCGGCCTTTGGCTAAATTAATCACCGGTTGATAGTAAACCCGAAATTCTTCTTGGGTTAGGGCCTTGCGCAAATCGGTTTCCAAGGTCAGACGATTGATCGCCTGGTGATGCATTTCTGCTCCAAAAATCTTGTAGGTGCTGCGCCCCGACGACTTGGCGCGGTACATCGCAATATCCGCATCCCGCAACAGATCCGATGGGTGATCGTAGTCGGCGCTGCCCAGCACAATGCCAATGCTGGCAGTAATCACAATTTCATAATCATCAATGGCGATCGGCTTTTCAAAGCTGCTGAGAATGCCCTCCGCCATGCGCACCGCCGCATCCAAGCTTTCCAAATCTTCTAAGAGAATGACAAACTCATCTCCCCCCACTCGGGCGAGAAAGTCGCTAAAGCGCAAATAGCTTTTGAGGTTTTGGGCCATTTGCACTAGCAGGCGATCGCCAATTAAGTGCCCCAAACTATCGTTAATCACCTTGAATTGATCTAGATCTAAAAACAGCACCGCATAGCGATAACTGCTGACCCGCTTTGAACGGTTAATGGCCAGCTCCAAGCGTTCCGTTAAGAGCGATCGATTCGGCAAATTCGTCAACAAATCATGTAAGGCATTGTGCAGAATTTGAGCTTCGGCTCGCTTCAGGGCGCTAATATCCGTCACCGTGCCCACATAACCCACCACCTGATCTTGGGCATCGTATTCCGCCACCACTTGCCCAAAAACCCAAGGATCTTCGTGACAATCACTGCGCAAGCGATATTCCAACTGAAAAGGCCGCTGTTCGTTCACAAATCGCTGCCATTCATCTTGGAATTTCACCTGATCATCCGGGTGAATATAATCTAGCCAACCCATCCCCATGGCCGCGCGGGTGGAGTAACCCGTAATCTGCGACCATCGTTGATTCACGTAAAGACATTGATGGTTGGCATCCGTGCGGAAAATTCCAACGGGCACTGCATTGGCCAGATTGATGTAGCGCTGTTCGCTCTCCCGCAGCCGCACTTCCGTTTGTCGTCGTTCGTTTAGCTCCGTTTGCAATTGGTGATAGGCCTGGGCCTGTTGAAGGGCGATCGCCAATTGTGTTGAAAGCTGTTTTAAAAATTCCTGTTCTTCCGTGGGCCAATGCTCTGAACTTTGACAGTTAATGACGCTTAAAAATCCCCAGAGCTTTTCATTTTGCAAGATGGGCACGGCAAGCTGTTGACAGTGAGCTGTTCGTGGAAATTTTTCAGGACAATCGGTCATCAAATCCTGAAAATGCACCGTGGCATCATTGCCTTTTTCAAGCTGATAGGCTTGCAGTCTGACGCGGCTCAGATGAATTTGGTCACGATCTTTCAAGAGCGGAGCCATGGTCGGATCCTGGGCCGCGGCCACCACCGTGGCTACTTGGCTATTGTGATCCGCAATAGAGGATTGTAATTGCCAAATTGCAACCGCACGGCACTGGAAGAGTTGTTGCACTTCTTGAACCGTGGTTTCAACAATTTCGTTGAAATCAAAGGACGCGCAAATCTGAGTAGCAATAATTGATAAAACCCGATCGCGCTCGGCCTTTGCTTGGAGCGCTGCGGTGCGGGTTTGGACTTGCTGTTCAAGATCAATATAGGTTTGTTTAATTCGCAACATTGACTGCACACGCGCTCGCAGTTCAATGCCATTAATGGGCTTAGTAATGAAGTCATCGGCCCCAGCCGCCATACAGCGGGCCAGGTCTTTTTTTTCCGTTAGCGCCGTAACAATGACGATCGGAACCGTGTGCCAATCGGGCATGGCTTTGATGCGAGCGCAAACCTCAATCCCATCCAGCCCGGGCATCATCACATCCAACAGGATCACATCCGGTTGAAAGAGGTCTAGGGACTCAAGGGCATCAATGCCGTTGGAAACGTAGTGTAACTGGTAAGGGCGATCGCTCAGTAACGATTCAATGACATCGAAATTATCCGGCTCATCGTCAACTACCAGAACTGAACTGTAAGCCATGACTGCGTAATCATAAATGAGGGAAAGACAACGGAAGCAGAGATTCCCCCTATCTTAACCTGTTTCCCATATTGTCCCTGTGATCTCGTGCCTGCCATGGAAAGTTAACTGTCCAGTCATGAACAAGCACCAACCCTAAACCATAGCCATTTGAGGTTGAACTGCGAGGGGTAATTTTGCCGTCACCGTGGTTTCTTGATCCACAACACTTTGGATCAGGAGCGAGCCACCATAACGATCGATCAATTTTTGAACGATCGCCAACCCCAGCCCAAGTCCCTGTTGTTCATAACTGCGGCGCTCAAATTGAATAAATGCTCCAATTTGGGCAATTTGCAGCTCGGTCATGCCGCGCCCTTGATTCGTAATGGATAAGTACAACCAAGAATCCATCGACTCCGTTTTAATCGTAATCGGCGTACCTGACTGGGAAAACTTGATGGCGTTGTCCAGCAATTCTTCAACAATGGTTTGCAAATGCTTGATCGACATGGACAGTTGCGCAGTAGCCAAATCCAAAACCAAATCAGCCGATCGCTTGACCGAGTTAGTCTGAGATGCTGAAGCGTTGGCAATCCATTCCGCACTGTCAATAGTTTCCAGCACAATCTCGGAAGTTGTCGATGCGACATTGGCCGCCAGGCTTGAATTACTGACCAATTTCAGACTACTGTCACGGACGAGTTGAATATAGTTAAGGTAGCGACGACTAACCCGCTCTAGGCGCATGGTTGAGGTTTTAGCCAGTTGCAATAGCTCTGCGATTTCCTCATGATCCATGTCCTCATGTTCCTCAATGAGGATGCCCAGAACACCAAAAATTCCATTTAAAGGGGTATTTAACTCGTGAGGCAAACTCATCGACAAACTGCCTCGCAACTCATCAAGACTACCCTGAAGAATATCGATCGTTCTTTCTTGTAATTGGGATAGTTCTTGGATGCTTTGATACTGCTGCCGAATGCGCAGCATCGATTGCACTCGTGCCCTCAGCTCTGTGCTGTTAACCGGCTTGCTGATAAAGTCATCGGCTCCTGCTTGGATGCAACGGGCCAGATCTTCTTTGTCGCTGAGAGCAGTGACCATGATAATTGGCACTGATTTCCATTCGGGCATCGCCTTAATTTTTTGGCAGGTGGTGATCCCATCTAGCTCGGGCATCATCACATCCAACAAAATCACATCGGGTTGGAAAACATGTAGAGATTTCAGCGCCTCTAGACCATTCCAGGCATAGTGGAGTTGATAATCCCGATCGCTCAAAAAAGCTTCAATAACATCAAAGTTATCCGGCTCATCATCAACAACTAAGATGGAAGGAATGGTCATCATTTGTCTCCTGCTATTCTGTGCTGTTCCAAGAGATGTCAGCGTCATGCCTCGCTATTTAGCAGCTAATAGCTCTTGGATCTTGACTGCTAATTGCTTGAGCTTGATTGGCTTTGTGAAGTAGTCATTTGCACCCGCACTGAGACAGCGTTCTCGATCGCCTGGCATCGCCAACGCTGTGAGAGCAATTATCATTGTACTCGCCAGCTCTGGGGTTTGTCTAATTTGCTGCATTGCCGTTAAGCCATCCAGATTGGGCATTTGAATATCCATGAGGATGAGATCGGGGTGATGCAGTTTTGCCATCTCGATCGCTTGCACACCATCCTTTGCTAGCAGAATTTGGTAGTTCTTAGCCTTTAAGTAACTGGAAATAGTATTAACATTGGCTTCATTATCCTCCGCCAGCAAGATCATGGGTGGGCGGGGTTGATCCATCGAAATTGCGGTTGGGGAGGTCTCCAGTTGGGGCACAGGAACAGTGACTGGCGCGTTTGCCAATTCCATCACCGGAAAACAAACTTCAAAGCAACTCCCAACCCCAACTTCACTGGTCACAGACACCAGTCCTTGATGCATTTCCACCATGCGCTTGACCAGCGATAAGCCCAGCCCCGTTCCAGCATATTGACGACTGAGCGAGCTATCAATCTGGATAAAAGGTTTAAAGAGTTTTTCAAGATCAACAGCAGAAATTCCAATCCCTGTATCCGTCACCTTGAAGGAAATAAGCGATGGGGAGCGCTTGGTGTTTTGAGCGTGCGCATCTTGAATTTCCGTAGACTGAGAATCAGAATTTGTAAAGTACTTTAAGGTGTTAGTGGGTCGTTCAAAAATCTGCGAAACCGTTAAGGTCACTTGCCCTCCATCGGCAGTGAACTTAATGGCATTGCTCAACAAATTAATTAACACCTGACGCACTCGGCGCTCATCCACAAAAATATCCGGGAGGTTGGGCTGAATAGTCACCCCCAGCTTAATTTGTTTTTTCAGCGCTTGTTGCTTAACAAAGGTAATGGTTGCTTGGCAGAGTTGATTGATTGGCGTAGGTGCTCGATTCAGAAGAATTTGACCTGATTCAATTTTGGCCAAATCTAGAATGTCGTTAATTAGCTCCAGCAAATGCGTGCCACTGCGTTCGATTGTTTTCAGAGCTTGCCCTTGGCGGTTATTAATTTCTCCATAAATTCCATCTTGAATAACTTCAGCCATGCCCAAAATTGCATTCAAAGGGGTGCGCAATTCATGGCTCATATTGGCTAAAAATTCATCCTTGAGCTTCGTAGCCCTGGCCAGTTGTAAGTTGCTTTCTTGCAGTTGGGCATAGAGTTCCGATTGCTGAATAGCGATCGAGCATTGTTCAGCCAGCCGTTGCATAAATTCCACTTCCCCGGTACACCAATACCGTTGGGAACTGCACTGATGGGCAATTAACAGCCCCCACAGTTGATTAGATTTTTGCTCAATAATTGGCACGGCAAGTTTGGCTCGAATTTGCAGGGTTTGCATGAAACTAGACAGGCAGTTAGCCAAATGCTCATGATCCCGATCGGTAATGGTGCAAACATAACCATTCATATATTTCTGATGGCAGCTATCCGGGAAAACCTCTGCACTAAATTCCATGCCCAAGAGGCTAGGGCAATGGTCAATCCGAGATTCAGCCACAATTTTGCCGCTACTTTGTTCATAGACTTTGTAAATCACAACTCGATCGGCAAATAGAATTTGTCGAGCCTCTTCCGCCGTATTGAACAAAACAGATTCCAATTCCAAGGATTGGCGAATTCGCCGGATCACGGAACTGAGCACTTTTTCCTTTTCAAATAGCCGCCGAAACTGCTCCTCACTGCTTTTGAGCGCCGTTGTTCGCTCCAGCACTTTCGCTTCCAAATCTTGGTTGAGTTGTTGCAGTGCTGCTTCCGATTTTTTCTGATTGGTAATGTCCGTGATCGTGGTGATGTAGCCCACCACTTCTTCATGGTCGGAATATTCGGGCACGGATTGGGCCAACACCCAACAAACACCAGCCTGATAACGCTGAATTCGGTATTCCAGCGAAAAGGGCTGTTTTTGTTTGCGGTAATGACGCATTTCTTCAATCACCCAGGCGCGATCGTCCGGATGAATTGAGCGTTCCCAGCCAATTTGATGAATAACCCTCGCCGCCAGTCCCAAAATATCGCAGAATCGTTGGTTAATATAAAGGCTTTTACCCTTTAGATTAGTTCGAATAATTCCTACGGGAATCGCTTTGGCTAAGCTGACATAGCGACGCTCACTCGCTCGTAATTTCCCTTCGGTTTGTCGTCGTTCATGGAGTTCCGTTTGCAGTTGTTCATAGGCCGTTGCCTGCTGAATGGCAATCTCCAAATGCATGGCTAAATGCTGCACCAGTTGAATATCTTCCGATCGCCAATAGCGCGGATGATTACTTTCCACAACGGCCAGCAGTCCCCAAAAATTTTCTTGCTGAAACAGGGGAATCAAAATCTTGGCGCGCACTTGCAACCGCTCAAGCAATTGACGATGACAAGGGGTCATTTGTGCAGCATAGATATCATTCACCACGCGCACATGGCCTTGCTTAGTCAGGGGGCTGAGTCCTTCCATGAAACAGCAGTCTTTCACGGAGTTGGTGGGCACGGCCAAACTGGGATCTAGCAAAGCCACCGCCGCAATCACCATCGTTTGATCGGCTTGGAATTGCCAAATTTCGGCGCGATCGGACTGAACCAGGTTTCGCAGTTCTTGAACTGTAGAATTTAGAATTTCCGATAAATTTAAAGACGATCGAATCTGGGAAGCCACATTGGCAATTAATCGATCGCGCTCCGCCTGTCGTTGCAAAGAAGCCGTGCGATCAATAATTTGTTGCTCCAACTCAGAAGTTCGCTGCTCCAAAAGCGCCAATTTTTCTGCTTCCAACTGAGAAATCTTATGCTCTAGGCTAATGCCCCATTGGTATAGCTCTGAGGAATTCAGCAGTTTCAAAATGCTTCGTTGAGTCACCAAACCCAACAGCGATCCATCATCACGCACCACCACCACCTGTTGAATATCCTGGCGGGTCATGAATTGTTGCGTCAGCAACAACGAATCCTGAAGCCGAACTGGCTTTTCGATCGCCTGCATGACATCCTCAGCAATCACGCGCTCCGCCGATAAACCAAGGGTCTGAAACTGAACCAAATCCGACTCAGTAATCATCCCCACTGGTTTGGGAATCGGTGGATAGTCAGCCGCCAAGGTATCCGGCTCCTGGAGCTGCATCAGCACCACACAATTCGTATCCTGTTCCGCCATCAAACGAGTGATCTGAGCGACGCTGGCCCTAGTGGTCTCGCAGGCTACTTCAGTCACCAAAGCATCCGCAACAGAGCGCGATCGTAACCAGTCCACAGGGTTGGTAATTCGCCGCAATCCTTCATCATTCAATAACCCAATGAGCTGCCCTTGATCATCCACTAAAGGCAGATATTCCAGACCAAACTGATCCATTAAATTAATAGCAACCAGCGCATTTTTAAATTCTGATTGCCTTAAAATGCAAGGAATAGGCGACATCACTTCGCCCACTTTGACCTGATGAAGATTCACCCCTTTGGCCAGCAGCCGAACCACCGTTCGATCGCTCAAAATTCCACAGAGCTGACCCCGATCGACCACCACCACACAGTGAACCTCCGCAACCGGCAAATCAACCACGGCCGCCTCAGAAGTCAACTCGGAATTCAACTCAGAATTTAACGGCGAATGACTAGCCTCCAACCGATCGCCCCCCAAGCCACTAGACTCGCGATCACCCAAGGACAAATTCGGCTCAGCAATGGCTTGAATTTGATCGCTCGCTGTCACTGCGGCAGACCCCTTGAGCAAGGAGCCTGAAACATGCGTTGCCAAGATATCATCCGCTGGCCAACTATTCTTTGAATGGGTAGAGTTGGCAGTTAGTTCTTGATGAGAAAATTCGAGATGGATAATAGGGCGATGATGATCATGATCTTGTGCATTCAGAGAGCAGGATCGGCAATTTTGATACATTTGCCCAACAGCATCCCAAAGGCTCGTGTCCAATTCAACCTGGATTGGATGTCGCATAATGGCTTGATCCGCTTCTGCGTCCACGAGCAAGTTAGTAGCCATAGTCTTAGCGATAAGCCCTAAATCCCAGAAATGCCGAGATTATCTTATTATCCTTTTAAACAAAAATTAGCAAACTTTGATAGCCGTCCTTGCCACAAAAATTAGCAATTACTTTCTTGTTAAATTACATTAATATTTTCGATCAGAACCAAAGGGTATTTTAGGGAACTGAAACCCGAAATCGAGAAATTTATAGTGCAGATCAGAAAATTGACGAAAATCTTAAACCCAATTGAGTTTCGAGACGCATTTTATACATTCAAGAACTTTGGTTTTCATTACTCAACCATCAATTCACTAGGGGCGAAATCGCTCAAACATCGATAGGCTCAGCTAGGGCGCTCAAGCTTAATTGACCCCGCTGAAATCCCTGAAAATACTGAGCATTTTCGGTCAGATGACTCGATCATCCTCCAGACCAGCCGATCGAGTCGGCAGACCCAGCGCCCGGGTCAAACTAGCAACGCCAGGAGACGAACCAGGCAGGTTCACAAAACCGGCTCCTGACGGGGATCGCCCGATCGAACCCAGTTCCTTTCCCAAACGGACAAGATTCCGATCGTCTCTTACCTTTAATATGCCCAACCGGAGTCCCAGAAATCGCCTAGGGGACAACTCCCAAGAGACGATGATTGAGCTTAACCGTGGGGGGTGCTGAGTCGGATCAAACGGGATAGCATCAACCGATAGTCTCGCCGAACCACTTCGGTTGTTGGTCTAGGGCCAGAATCCCCACTCCTTTAGGATGGGGAAGATGTCAACCGACTCGGACTCATGCAGAATTCGGCGATCGCCCTGCCCGTGATGGGTTGCGGCACTTGGGCTTGGGGCAACCGGCTACTCTGGGGTTATGACGAAACCATGGACAGCGAGTTGCAGCAGGTGTTTAACCACTGCGTGGCGGCCGGCGTGACGCTGTTTGACACGGGCGATTCCTACGGCACGGGACGGCTGAACGGCCGCAGTGAGCAACTTTTGGGGCAGTTTGCCCGGGACTATCAGGGCCCTCAGGGCGATCGCCTCTGTTTGGCCACCAAACTCGCGGCCTATCCTTGGCGACTGACCCGGGGATCCATGGTCAGGGCCTGTGCAGCTTCAGCCAAGCGCCTGGGGCGAGTGGACTTGGCCCAACTGCACTGGTCAACGGCCAATTACGCTCCCTGGCAAGAATGGGCCCTGCTGGATGGGCTGTGCGACCTTTACGAACAAGGACTGGTGCGCGGCGTGGGCCTCTCGAACTTTGGCCCCCAGCGGTTACGACAGGTTCACCGCCGATTCCAAGAACGCGGCATCCCGATCGCCACGTTGCAAGTGCAATATTCCTTGTTGTCCACCTACCCGGTCACGGAGTTGGGACTGAAGGACACCTGCGATGAACTGGGCATCAAACTGATTGCCTACAGCCCTCTGGGGTTGGGTTTGCTCACGGGTAAATACAACCCCCAAACGACCCTCCCCAAGGGAATTCGCGGGGTGCTGTTTCGGCAACTATTACCGGGACTGCAACCCTTGCTCGATTGCCTGGGAGCGATCGCCCAAGCAAGGGCCAAAACCATCACCCAAGTGGCGCTGAATTGGTGCATCGCCAAGGGCGCTATGCCAATTCCTGGGGCCAAATCCCTGATTCAGGCCAAGGAAAACACAGGGGCGATCGGCTGGTTGCTGAATGCAGGCGAAGTGGCCGAACTCGATCGGGTGGCGGCGGGCCTCGATCGGGTGATGGTGCAAAACATTTTCCAGTCGCGATAGTGGTTGCTGCTCGATCCTCACCAGCTATTGCCCGTGAGCACAAAGGGCGACCAGTAGAACGGGTGGGCGGGTTGGTTCACCTCGCCCGATCGGGTCAGTTCCCCTTGCAAAAAGGCGACTTGGGCTTGGCGCAAGGCTTCGGCTTTGGTCAGTTTGGGGTCGGCGGCAAGGCGGCGATAGAACTCCCGCATCAGCAGGCTGGTGGAGCGATCGTTCACGTTCCACAAGCTGGCTAGGATCGCCTTGGCGCGATCGCCCCGGGTGAAGGAATAGGCCAAACTGCTGATTTCCCGACCATCGGCCCCGCTGAACCCCGTTTCGTCCGGGTCGCCGCCCAAGGCCGTTTCGCAGGCTGACAGCACCACCAAATGCACGTTGCCCAAGCCGCGCAGGGTTTCGACTTCTGGCAACAACAGCTCGTTGTTTCCCTGACCCAACAACAGCGCTGAATTGGCTGCATTGGTTGGGCTGAAGCGGCCGTGGGTGGCCAGGTGCAGAATCCGGTTGTTGAATAGGCTGGCTTGCAGGTGATCGCGCGTGAAGCCGTCATTTAAGTAGCTGGAGCCGGGATAGAAACCACCTTGGGGATCGGGGCGATCGACTTCTCGGACGATCGCATCGACTTCATCAGCCACATAGGGCAGGGGCTTAAAATCGCCATTGCCCGTGGTGCGTCCAAAGGCGGCGATCCGGCTTTGGTCGGGTGGTTTGAGCCGATCGGTTTTATTCAAATCGCCCAGGGTGACGAAGTTGGCGACGCTGTATTTTTCGATTAAGTAGCTGTCGCCATCGTGCAAGGCGGCCATGGGGATGTAGCGCAATTCCCGATCGAGCCGAAAAATCAAATGTTTAATGTCGTTGGCTTTCAGTTCAGATTCGAGGGGTTTAATCACCCAGTCATAGAGTTTTCGGCCTAGTTGTTTGGTGGTGTTGGGGTCGGTGTCTGCTGACGACAAGGCGCGGCGGAATTCAAACACCGTTTTCTGAAAATCACTGGGCAACATCACCTCGCGAAAGTTGGCGACTTCGCCTTGGGTTGTCCACAACACCCACAGGCGGCCGCGTTTGTCGGGGGTTTCGCTGGGGCGCTGCACGATCGTTTGAATCACGATCGTGCCCGGCTGTTGGTTCACCACTTCGGCCGCGGCGGTTCGCAGTTCTTCGGGGTCTTGGATGCCGCGTTCTTTACGTTGGCGAACTTGTTCAGCAACTTGGGCTACGGCCTGTTGAAATTCCTGGGTGAGTTTGTCGTATTGCTGTTGCAAGTCGTTGCAATTGCTGGTGCAGGCGGCTAATTTTTGGGCGAAGTCAATGATTCCATTGTGTTTATCCAGAATGGCTTTTTCGCCATCCGTGAAGCTGATTGTTCCCAGTTCGCTGACGGTGGCTCTTGTGCCTTGGTTGTAGTTACTGAGTTCTTGGATCACCAACAAATCGAGGACGCGCTCGGCTTCTGCAAATCGCCCTTGATTAATCAATAAATTAGCGAGTTCTCGATAAGTGCCAGCTTCTTTTTCGGTATAGGACTTTTGTTGTTCTGGGCTGAGAGTGCGGTTATCTTTACGAATGGCTTCGTAAACAGCAACAGATTGCTTAAATAGGGCGATCGCGGCGATCAGTTCTTGTTGGGCTGCGAGCATAAAACCAATGTTGTTGAGAGTTCTGCCTTCTCCTGCGCGATCTCCCACTTCTTTGAGAATCGCCAGTGCTTGGCGGTACTGCTCCAGCGCCTGCGGGTATTGACCCAAACTTTGGTGAACTGCGCCGATGTTGTTGAGGGTTTTGCCTACACCTGCGCGATCGCCTACTTCCCGGCGAATCGCTAGTGCTCGGCGGAACTGCTCCAGCGCTTGCGAGTATTGACCCAAATTGACGTAAATCGCACCGATGTTATTGAGGGTTGTGCCTTCGCCTGCAAGATCACCCACTTCTTTACGAATTGCCAGTGCTTGGCGGTAATACTCCAGTGCTTGCGGGTATTGACCCAAACTGTTGTAAACCAAGCCAATGTTATTGAGGGTTGCGCCTTCACCTGTGCGATCGCCCACTTCTTGTTGGATTGCTAGTGCTTGGCGGAACTGCTCCAGCGCTTGCGGGTATTGACCCAAATTGTCGTAAACCGCGCCGATGTTGCTGAGGGTTGTGCCTTCGCCTGCTTGATCGCCCACTTCTTGTTGGATTGCTAGTGCTTGGCGGTAATGTTCCAGCGCTTGTGGGTATTGACCCAAATTGCTGTAAACCGCGCCGATGTTGGTGAGGGTTGTGCCTTCGGTTGCGCGATTGCCCACTTCCTTGTGAATCACCAAGGCTTGGCGGAACTGCTCCAGTGCTTGCGGGTATTGACCCAAATTGTCGTAAACCGCGCCGATGTTGGTGAGGGTTGTGCCTTCGCCAGCACGATTGCCCACTTCTTTGCGAATCGCTAGGGCTTGGCGGTAATGTTCCAGCGCTTGCAGGTATTGACCCAAATTGTTGTAAACCAAGCCGATGTTGTTGAGGGTTGTGCCTTCACCAGCTTGATCGCCCATTTCTTTGCGAATCGCCAGCGCTTGGCGGAACTGCTCCAGCGCTTGCAGGTATTGACCCAAATTGTTATAAACCAAGCCGATGTTGTTGAGGGTTGTGCCTTCGGTTGCGCGATCACCCACTTCTTTGCAAATCGCCAGTGCTTGGCGGTAATGCTCTAGGGCTTGCGGGTATTGACCCCAGCTTTGGTAAACCAAGCCAAGGTTGTTGAGGGTTTTACCTTCGCCCGCGCGATCGCCCACTTCCTTAAGAATTGCCAGCGCTTGGCGGTAATGCTCCAGCGCTTGCGAGTATTGACCCAAACTCTGGTAAACCGTGCCGATGTTGGTGAGGGTTGCGCCTTCACCCGCGCGATCTTGCGCTAGTCGATAAAGTTCATAGGCTTTTTGAAATAGCGGTAAAGCCTCTCGATTCTGACCGCGGACTTGTAATTGTCGAGCGGCTAAGTTCAATCGACTCGCTTCAACTCGCCACTCATCTGCTTGTGTTGCCACTCTCCAAATCAGTTCATATTTTCCAAGCTGGTTGGAGACAGCCGAACTGACTGCAATGAAATACTGACCTGTTTTCGGCAACTCAAAAACTAGCAATGAGTTAGTGCCATCAGAACCATTGTTATTGGTTGCTAGCCTCTTGGGGGTCGAGTCTAATAAAGCAATAAAAGTATCAAGATCCTTACTTCTTGCCTCAATTGCTACTTTTTCACCTGCCTGGCCAGAAAACTGATACAGATCAACAAACTTGTCTCCAATTTTTTCATCTGTGACTGTCAGCTCCCCTTGAACCGTCCGCGACTCCAGCGCCCCCACCGGACAAGCCCACAACCACACCCCCAACGCCCCCACCAATCCCCACCGCTTCATCATCGCTTTGCCTCTCACAATCAACCAAAAGTATTCATAGAACCCAAATCAAGTAGAAATGTGCCAATTTTCCAGCTTTAAAGGAAATGCTTCTTGAATTCTCAGAAAATCACGATCACCAGAAACCACAGTGAAATCGTGTTGTATCGCTGTAGCAGCAATCCATAGATCATTTTCGCCAACTCCCAAACTTTCTAATCTAGTCCGCCTCCGCTTGGAGCGATCCTTTGGCCCAAAACACTCAAAAATAGCAGCTTTCAATTTTCCATAAACTCGACTTGTAACACTATCGACAGGATAAACATCTAAGTCATCAATCAGATCTTCAACAACCGAAAGATTATCGACAGGATTTGCAGAATTTTCCGCCATGTAAATCAATTCACCTTCGGTAATCACAGAAATACCAATACTCTCAACACCAACCAACTCAATCTGATCGACTACAGAACGATCATTCGCCAAAATATAGCTACAGTGATTCGTATCAAGGAGATAAGTCAAAATTCTGCCTCCCCTCGATTGCTGTGAACTAAATCTAGACAATCCAACAAATCGTCGCCCACCCATTTCCCCGCATGACGCAATGGTGACTTTCCTGATCTAGGTCGATAAAATCCCCCCGATGCCAACGCCGTTTGGCGACGCAAATAATCCACCTTCAAAAACTGAATCAGCGCTAACGCCTGCACCACCAAACCGTTAGGCAAATCACCCACTTCTGCAATCAACCGCTCTCGAACTGTCATTAGCTCACTCCACATTTAAAGAACACCCAACCCCAACGCCACTCACCCCAACGCATCCGGATCAACACCCAATTCCCGTAACTTATCCGCAAGTTGCTGACGCTTGGCTTGCCTCGCTGGCCGGCGCAGACATAGGCATCCTCCGCAAATGCTGCTCACTCCCAGTCTAGCCACGGCGATCACTGCGATTGGTTGCAAGGCGTGGTTGCGCGATCGCGGAGGTATTCAGTCACCATATCGATCGCTTCCACTTGGTTGGTTTCTGATAGCCCTTGATAGATCGATCGCGCCTCCGTGAGCGCCCTCATCGCTTCGGGATGGTCGTTAATCACCGTCGAAGCCTTCGCCAACATGATCAACGCCTCAGCCCGCGCCGCAGACGGCGATCGCCCCGTTGCCGCCAAGGCCCGCCGCGCCATCCATTGCGCCTCAGTGCCCCGGTTCAGATGCAAATAGGCCAACGCCAAGCGCATATGCGCCGTGGGATTTTTGGTGTCGGCTTCCGGCGACAGTTCCTGCACCACCGTCCACCACAGCTCCGGATCGCCCTCCGCCCGACTGACCGACAGGGCCAAATCCACCCGGGCCCAGCGCTGGCTATCGGGCATCAAGGTGCGATCGCCCGTAATTTCCGCCCAATCGCGCGCAAAAGTTGGGGCCCACTCATTGGGCAGGGGCAAAACGTGATTCAAGGTGTAGGTGCTGATGGGCTGATTGTTCGCGCCGATCGCCGTTACCCGCAAGCCATAGCGCCGACCGGTTAAGCGGGGGCCGCCATAGCTCAGTTGCGTGGCGGCCGTGCTGGTTTGCCAAATCACCACCTCGCGATCGCGATCGACCCATTCCACCCGATAGCGGCGGGCATTGTCCACCCTGGGCCAGGAAAACAACTCCAGCCGGGGCAGAAAGTAGGTTTTGGGGACAAACTCACAAGTTGCGATCGCCAACAAGTCCGAGTCGCCGTCGCGAGTGCCCGTTCTCGGGCTAATGGTAATGGTGTCGGAGGGGTTGCAGATCTCCGTCACCGATCGCGACTGGCGCACCTCATCCCAGCGCACCAAGCCCTGCGGACAGCGCACATTGGCCCAACTGCGCCGCCCTTGGAGCCGCAACTGATCGGTCGCGTCCAACCGTCGCCCGGTTTGGCGCGTGAGTCGCTGTTCTCGCTGCCCCGATCGCATCAATCTCACATCCCCTTGCCAACTCTCAAGGCTGTAGCTGGTTTGGGCGATCGCGGGATGGCCTGGGGCAATCGCGGCGATCGCACTCAGCAGGCAACCGGTCAGCAACAACAGGCGAGGTCGAATCATGGTTGTGAGCTAGTACGCAGAATTGGCAGGATTAGAAGACTTCGGCGGCTTGGCATTGGGCTGGTCGAGGCGATCGCCCGCTTGCCCTTGCCAGGCATCCCCTTCCGGTGTGCCCAGTTGGGCCGCGTCGTTGGCGCACCGTTCCCAGTGGGGCAAGGCCGATCGATAGTCCTGCAACCCATCCAAGGTTTTGGCCATCAGGCAATGGGCCGCGGCGGCGCGATCGGAGCGGTTGATGAAAGGTTCTAGGGCGATCGCCTTTTCCAGCCACGATTCCGCCTCCTCGTAGCGCCCCCGGGCAAACCGGGCCCAGCCGAGATTTTTATAGAGACCGTAAAGCCCATCGTCCAAGGCAGGATCCTTGGGCATGGGTGCGCTAGCCCGCACCGCCAACTGCGCAATCACCGCCGCCTGTTCCGGGTCTTTTTTCAACAGATACAGCCGCGACAGGTTACTAGACGCTTGCAAATAAAATTGCCAATCTTCCGAGCTGGCGGTTTTCTCCGGCGGGTTTTTCAGGACTAATCGATAGTGCTGTTGGGCTTGTTCCGGTTCGCTGACTTCATCGGCCAACCGCCCCGCCAGGTAACGCGCCTCGATCGCCTCAGGTTGAAACAGCAACGCCCGCTCATAACATTCCCCCGCCGTGGCCAAGCGGTTGTCTTTGTAGGCTTTTTCGCCCCAGCGGGTGTATTGTTCCGCCAGCAACGGAAATCCCACCTGACGCACCGCAATCAGCAACCCCAACAGTGCCAAGGAACCCAAGCAGCCCGCCTCTTGCCAATAGCGATCGCCGATGCCATAGCGAATGAGCTGCCGTTTCAGCCAGGTTTGGCCCGTTTCCGTGACCAGGGTGCGGCCCGTGACCAGGGCGATCGCGCTTTGCCCTGCGACGGCCAACGAGCCAAACAAATCCACCCCCGGCACAAAAAACTTGGCGGCAATATCCACAATCAAGCCCGTCGAGCCGGTCAAAAAGACCGCACTCAGCACGTTGGCAAATGGGTCGAACCGCTCCCACCGCTGGGAACTGGGGATGAGCGATCGCGCATACACCAGGCGATCGACCTCGGCTTGGCGATCGGCGGGGGCTGACTCCAACGCGACCAGAAGCCGATCGCTCCAGCCGCGCAATTGGAGATCCAACCACCACAATTGCCGCCCCAGTGCCGGAGTGAGCAGATCGGGAGTCTGGGCCAGTTCCGCCGCCACCCGATCGCGCAATTCCAGCAGTTCGATCGCTTCCTCTGGGGTCAACGGCCGGTCGATCGGCAACCGATCCAACGCGCGGCGATAGTCAGTCAACGGCGGCCAGGACTTCATGAACCAAGATTGCAGAACACCTGGCCACAATCTAGCCGCTGGTTTGGGGCGATCGCACCCCTCATCCCCACCGTGGTTCACCAGCTATTGCCCGTGAGGACGAAGGGCGACCAATAGAACGGGTGGGCGGGGTTGTCCACGTCGCCCGATCGGGTCAATTCTCCTTTCAAAAAGGCGATTTGGGATTGGCGCAGGGCTTCGGCTTTGGTCAGTTTGGGATCGGCGGCGAGGCGGCGATAGAACTCCCGCATCAGGAGGCTGGTGGAGCGATCGTTCACGTTCCACAGGCTGGCCAGGATCGCCTTTGCGCCGCCTTCGGCCGTGAAGGCGTGGGTCAGGCTGTTGATTTCCCGACCGTCGGGGCGATCGAGATCGCCTGCGGGGTCGCCACTCAGACCTGTTTGGCAAGCGGACAGCACCGCCAAGTGCAGCCCATCGAGATGCGTCAGGCTATGGATATCGGACATGGCCAACCGACCGTTATCACCCAGCAGCAAATAGGATTCCGTCATCCCGGCGGGGCTGAATTTGCCGTGGGTGGCGATGTGCAGCAAGCGGCGGCCGTAGAGGTTTTGTTGCAGCGCATCCAGGGTGAATTGTCGATCGAGATAGCCATCGCCGGGGTAGAGGCCGCTGTTGCCCTGGGCGGGATTACGGACGATCGCGGCGATTTCGTCTTTCACGTGGGGCAAGGGGCCAAAGTCGCCGTAGTTTTCGGTTTTGCCCAGGGCCAGGATGCGATCGCCCTCGGGGGTGGTGCTGCGGCGATCGGTGGTGTTGGTGGTGGCGATCGTTAGGATGTTGGCGACGGTGTAGCGTTCGATCAGGAATTGGTTGCCGTCGTGTAGGGCGGCGATCGGGATGTAGCGCAGTTCCCGATCGAGCCGAAAAATCAGGTGTTGAATTTGGTTTTGCTGTAGTTCTGATTCCAGCGGCTTAATCAACCAGTCATAGAGCTTGCGGCCCAGTTGCCGGATTTTGGCGGGGTCGCCGTCGGGGCGGCTGAGGGCATCGCGGAAGTCGCGGACGGTGTTGGCAAAGTCGAGGGAATCAATTTCGCGATCAATTTTGCCGGCCGTGTTGCCTGCCACCCACAGCAGCCATAGTTTGCCTTTTTTGTTGTCGGTTTCTTTGCCCCGTTGCACAAAGGTTTGAATCAAGATTGTGCCCGGTTGTTGTTGCACGATCGGGGCAGCTTTGCGGGCCAACAGGGTCGGATCTTCGGTGCTTTCGTCGTTGCGTTGTTTGGCTTGGCTATCGAGTTGGGCTTTTTTGATCGTTTGCAAAAATTCCTGCTTCAATGCGTCGCGTTGTTGCACCAAGCGGGCTTTGTCGGCGCAATTTGTTTTTTCGCAGTCCAGCACTTTTTGATCAAATTCGATCAAGCTGCCATGCTCTTGAATAATTTGCGATTCGAGGCGGGTGTATTCAAGTTTACCTTGGGCATTGACGGTGGCGCGAGTGCCTCGGTTGTAGTCTCGAATTTCTTGCAAGGTCAGCAAGTCCAGCACCTCTTGGGCTTCGAGCAGTCGCCCTTCGGTGAGCAGCAGGTTGGCGAGGTTGCGGTAGGTGTCAGAAACGCTGTCGGTGTAGGACTGTTGGAGGGTGCGATCGAGTCCGCGAATGTCTTGGCGAATGCTTTCGGTGACGTTGACAGACTGCTTATAAAAGGCGATCGCCGCTTCAGTTTGACCTTGTTCTTTAAATACGGAGCCCAGTCCGTTTAAAGCCTGTCTTTCAGCATAGCGACTACCAACAAATTGGGCTAAGGCTAAGGCTTGTTGATAGAACTCGATCGCCCGCTGGACTTGATCGAGGGAAAGGTAGGCACTGCCCAGATTGACCAGAGAGTAGGCTTCTCCTTGGCGATCACCAATCTCGCGGTCGATCACCAGGGATTGTTTGTGGAAGTTGATCGCCCGCTGGTATTGTCCGAGGGAATTGTAGGCATTGCCCAGATTGCCCAGGACACTGGCTTCTCCTTTGTGATCGCCGATCTCGCGATTGATTGCCAGGGATTGCTCGTGATAGTTGATCGCCCGCTGGAATTGCCCGAGGGAATTGTAGACATTGCCCAGATTGCTCAGGGAGGCGGCTTCTCCTTGGCGATCACCGATCTCGCGAGCGATCATCAGGGATTGCTCGTGATAGTTGATCGCCCGCTGGAATTGCCCGAGGGAATCGTAGACATTGCCCAGATTGCCCAGGACACTGGCTTCTCCACGTCGATCGCCGATCTCGCGATTGATTGCCAGGGATTGCTCGTGATAGTTGATCGCCCGCTGGTATTGCCCGAGGGAATTGTAGACATTGCCCAGATTGCTCAGGGGGGCGGCTTCTCCTTGGCGATCGCCGATCTCGCGATTGATTGCCAGGGATTGCTCGTACAAGTTGATCGCCCGCTGGAATTGCCCGAGGGAATCGTAGGCATTGCCCAGATTGTTCAGGGAGCTAGCTTCTCCTTGGCGATCGCCGATCTCGCGTTGGATTGCCAGGGATTGCTCGTGAAACTCGATCGCCCGCTGGACTTGCCCGAGGGAATTGTAGACATTGCCCAGATTGCTCAGGGAGGCGGCTTCTCCTTGGCGATCGCCGATTGCACTTTTGATTGCCAGGGATTGCTCGTACAAGTTGATCGCCCGCTGGAATTGCCCGAGGGAATCGTAGGCATTGCCCAGATTGCCCAGGGCGTTGGCTTCCCCTTGGCGATTGCCAATCTCGCGATTGATTGCCAGGGATTGCTCGTGAAACTCGATCGCCCGCTGGTATTGCCCGAGGGAATTGTAGACATTGCCCAGATTACTCAGGGAGGCGGCTTCTCCTTGGCGATCGCCGATCTCGCGATTGATTGCCAGGGATTGCTCGTGAAACTCGATCACCCGCTGGTATTGCCCGAGGGATTGGTAGGCAGCGCCCAGATTGCCCAGGGCGTTGGCTTCTCCTTGGCGATCGCCGATCTCGCGATTGATTGCCAGGGATTGCTCGTGAAACTCGATCGCCCGCTGGTATTGCCCGAGGGAATTGTAGACATTGCCCAGATTGCCCAGGGCGTTGGCTTCTCCTTGGCGATCGCCGATCTCGCGTTGGATTGCCAGGGATTGCTCGTGAAACTCGGTCGCCCGTTGGTATTGCCCGAGGGATTGGTAGGCAGCGCCCAGATTATCCAGGGAGTTGGCTTCTCCTTGGCGATCGCCGATCTCGCGTTTGATCGCCAGGGACTGCTCGTGAAACTCGATCGCCCGCTGGACTTGCCCGAGGGAACGGTAGGCATTGCCCAGATTGCCCAGGGAGTTGGCTTCTCCTTGGCGATCGCCGATCTCGCGTTTGATCGCCAGGGACTGCTCGTGAAACTCGATCGCCCGCTGATATTGCCCGAGGGAACGGTAGGCATTGCCCAGATTGCCCAGGGAGTTGGCTTCTCCTTGGCGATCGCCGATCTCATGCGCGATCGCCCGGTGTTGCTCGTGAAAGTTGATCGCCCGCGGGTATTGCCCGAGGGAATAGTAAGCATTGCCCAGATTGCCCAGGGAGGCGGCTTCTCCTTGGCGATCACCGATCTCGCGTTTGATCGCCAGGGATTGCTCGTAAAAGTCGATCGCCCGCTGGACTTGCCCGAGGGAAAAGTAGGCATTGCCCAGATTGACCAAAGTGCTGGCTTCTCCTTGGCGATTACCGATCTCGCGATCGATCGCTAGGGATTGCTCGTGAAACTCGATCGCCCGCTGATATTGCCCGAGGGAATTGTAGCCAAGGCCCAGATTGCCCAGGGAGTTGGCTTCTCCTTCGCGATCGCCGATCTCGCGATTGATCGCCAGGGGTTGCTCGTAAAAGTCGATCGCCCGCTGGACTTGCCCGAGGGAAAAGTAGGCATTGCCCAGATTGACCAAAGTGCTGGCTTCTCCTTGACGATTACTGATCTCGCGATCGATCGCTAGGGATTGCTCGTGAAACTCGATCGCCCGCTGATATTGCCCGAGGGAATTGTAGCCAAGGGCCAGATTGCCCAGAGCGTTGGCTTCTCCTTGGCGATCTCGAAGCGTGCGATAAATCTGCAAGGCGGCCTCCCAGGACTGGATCGCCTCACGAAATTGACTGGTTCGATACTGTTGGTTGCCTTGTTGAAACAAGCGATCGGCTTCACTTTTTTGCTGGAAGCGAGTCACCTCCGCCGCAGTAGCCGGTTGCCGGCGCAGTTGATAGGCTCCCTTCGCTCCCGGTTTATAGGACGTAGCCAACACTCGATAGCGGCCCGATTGGGGCAATGTCACTGCCAAGCGGGCATTGGTTCCCTCACCGTCATCCCGTTGCACCAGGGATTTCCCTGCTGGGTCTAGCAACACTAGATAGGTATCAAATTCCGAGCTATCCAGGGCAATGGCCACCGACTCGCCAGCCTGGCCCTCAAACTCGTAGCTGTCGTAAAAGCTGCCGTCATCTAGCTTGGCTTCTGTGCCGTCTAGGGTTCCCTCAATGGTGCGCGGCTCCACTGCCACCGCCGCGCTTGGCAGGCCCCACAGCCCCACCGCCAACAGCCAGCCCCACCGGTTCGCCATTGCCCTCGCCTCGCCTCACCAACCGCGCCACCGCCAATCTAACCTAGCCCACCCGATCGCCCCCCATCATCACGTAGCGCCAGCCTCTCCGCCGCCAAACATTCACCACCGCCCAACCCCCGATCGGATGGCCAAAGCCAGACCGAAATTAAATTGACCGGAGACGGTGCGATCGGCCTTGGCTCTGATAGAATGATTGCCCGGGTTGCCAAAAACCCAACCACCAGCCTTCGCGGGCGTAGTTTAGTGGTAAAACTACAGTCTTCCAAACTGTCGTTGCGGGTTCGATTCCCGCCGCCCGCTTTGATTCTGAGCTTAGTTTTTTGAGCTAACTAGTCTTTTGAGCTGAATGATCCTGATGGATGTTGTTGTGCCAAAACGGCTGACCGATCGGTTCGTGCCATGAAGCTTCTGTGCATCAGCAATGGCCATGGTGAAGACGCGATCGCGGTGCAAATTCTGCAAGCCTTTGCACAGTTGCCCACCCAGCCCGATCGATTCGCTTTGCCACTGGTGGGAGAAGGAAACGCCTACCGACGCGCCGGAATCCCGATTATTGGCGAAGTGAAAACCCTGCCGTCGGGCGGCTTTGTTTATATGGACGCGGGCCAACTGCTGCGAGATATGCGCGGGGGGCTGGTGGGCCTGACTTGGCAACAGTGGCGATCGGTGCGGCAGTGGGTGCAAACACACCGGGCAACCAGCAAAGAACCGCTGTTGGTGTTGGCGGTGGGTGACATTGTGCCCCTGTTGTTTGCTTGGGCCAGCGGCGCACCCTATGGCTTTGTGGGCACGGCCAAATCGGAATATTACCTGCGGGATAGTCAAGGGCAGTTTTTGGGATCCCGGCGTTGGGAGGGCTGGTCGGGTTCGGTTTATCTGCCCTGGGAACGGTGGTTGATGGGGCGATCGCGCTGTCGGGGTTTGTTTCCGCGCGACACACTGACGGCTCAGATTTTGCGGCGCTGGCTGCCCGATCGCACCTTTGACTGTGGCAATCCAATGATGGACGGCTTCACGGGAGATTTGCCCGATTGCGCTCGGCCGGAGCCGGGGTCACCCTTGCGCGTGTTGCTGTTGCCGGGGTCACGTTTTCCAGAGGTGCTGGACAATTGGCGACGCATGTTGACGGCGTTGCAAGCCTGGCCCGATTTGGCCCAACGGGTGGTGATGTTGCAGGCGGCGATCGCCCCTGGAATCGATCGTGCGCCGCTTCAGCAGGCCCTTCAGCAGGCCGGCTGGCGATCGAGTACCGGGGAACAATGGCATTGCGGGTTGGCCCAGTTGGAACTGGCTAGCGATCGGTTTTGGGATTGGGCCAAGGCGGCTCACTTTGCGATCGCCACGGCTGGCACTGCCACGGAACAGGTGGTGGGCTTGGGCAAGCCGGCCATTACGCTGTCGGGCAACGGGCCCCAATTCACCCCCGCTTTTGCGGAGGCCCAAACCCGTCTGTTGGGCCCCTCTGTCACTTGGATTCAGGAGCCAACGGAACTCCCGGGGGCGATCGAGCAATTACTTCGAGATTCAACCCAATGGCAGGCCAAAATCGACAATGGCCGGCAACGGTTGGGCCCGCCCGGAGCTGCTCGCCGCATTGCCGAGCAATTGTTGAATTTGGCATTGAATCGGGCGGGTGATCGCTAGTGGTGCGATCGAGCCGCGAATCCAAATCATTTTGTTACAATTTGCATCAGTCTGATCATTGCGTATTTGGCTCAACCGATCGCTGCTTTCTGTCCCCGCAAAACTACCGCTCGATCGCCCCTATGACTGCTGTGCTCGCCCCTCAACCATTGCATCGGGCTGCCACCACAGCCCCGGTCAAGACTCCTGAACGAACCGATCAAACCGTCCGCAAAACCTATCCAAACTATAAAGTAATTGTCTTGAATGACGACGTGAACACTTTCAATCACGTCGCCAATTGCTTGTCGAAATATATTCCAAATATGACAACCGATCGGGCTTGGAAATTAACCTATCAAATTCATAACGAAGGACAAGCCATTGTTTGGGTTGGCCCCCAAGAACAAGCAGAACTCTATCACCAACAACTGAGCCGCGAAGGACTAACCATGGCTCCCCTAGAAAGCGCCTAAATTCAGCGCCCCACGTCATGGCAAAATCCAAAAAACAACCCACCGCCGCCATTCCTGCCCCCCAAGCCAATTCCCGATCGCCCGAGCCAGACCAGTCCCCAAAAAACGCCAAAAAAGCCAAAGCCGCCCCCACTTCAGGGCGACTGGTTTGGAACCATTCCACTCATTTGGATGGGCTAATTCCGATTTTGGAAAAGCTAACCCAAGTGGCGGGCATCAGCACCATCACGCCGGCCGTGCTCTCCCATGGTCGCAGCAACAGCCCCCAATTACAGCTCAAAGTTTCCGTACCGATCCGAGGCGGCTACAAGTTAATTGCACGCAAGGGCAAAACAATTCAAGAAGTCTTTGTGATCACGGATCTCAGTGCCGAAGAACTGAAGCAGGCGATCGAACAAATTGTTACCCGTTAATACCCGTTAATGCTCGTTAATCATGAATTAATCGCGCGATCAACCCACAATTGATCACGCGACAATTTGGGTTTGGGGGTTTTAGGCTTCCGAGAGGGTGGGAGGCAAAGATCCTAGGGCGATCGGGGGTGCGTCAACCGCCGGAGCCACGGTTCGCACCTGTGCCATCAAACTCGCCATCTCCAGGGCGCTCATGGCATAGTTCCAACCCAAGTTGCTCTTAATGCCTGCCCGCTCCAAAGCCTGTTGCATCGTGTCCGTGGTGACAATGCCAAACACAACCGGCACACCGGTTTGGAAGCTGGCAGCAGCAATTCCCTTAGAAACTTCTGCGCAAACGTAATCAAAATGCGGCGTTTGGCCGCGAATCACTGCACCCAGGCAAATCACGGCATCGTAACGCTGACTGAGGGCCAATTGGCGGGCAACGGTAGGGATTTCAAAGCTACCGGGAACCCAAACATAGTCCACCTGGCGGCCTTGGGGGTCAATATCCACCCCATGGCGCTTGAGGCAATCTTGGCAACCGGCCAGTAATTTGCTGGTGATCAGGTCGTTAAAGCGGCCAATAACGATGGCAAATCGTTGTGATCCAGCGCGATCGAAACTTCCTTCAAAAACAGCCATGTTGCACTCAAAACTGGACTCAATTGGCCAAGAAACTCAATTCGCCAAGAAATTTGGCCAAAACAAATTAGGGGCAAGCGATCGCCCCCATCAACCTTGCTCTTAACCTTGCACAGCGGCTCAGGGCTACTGTTTGAATGGCTATTGGTATTGGTTTGACTTGTGGTAGCGGCTGCGATCGAACCCTAAGCCACAAAGAAGTTCAAAACGGCCACCGCAATCACCAACAGGAACCAAACACCGGAACCCAGGTACAGCAAGGGCTTGGAACGATCCCAGCTTTGGGGCAGCGCATAGGCCACTGGCACACCCACAACCAAGATCAACGACAACGCAACCAGCGCAAAAAGAACGAGTTGAAAGGCGATCGTCATAGGATTTTTCCGTATTTTCCAACACAGCGCGCTCAGGCCATGCCACCGAGCGAGCGCCCGAACGGAGATATTCTATCAAACGGATGCGTTCAGGCTCGATGGGGATTGGGCGATCGGGTCAACTTCGCCAGCCCACGGCCGACCCGCAGACAACCCCAGCCGCTTCATGGGAGTCGAGATGGATTTTTGTAAACTTTCTTAAATCTCCCGAGTCGCCAACCGTAGGATAATTGAATCGATTTTTCGCAATGATGGGTGGCAACATCTGGCTTAGAAACCAGCTTGGCCCAGCCACTCGGCCCATGATCAGACCCTGATCAGAGCATCAACGAGTCATTCATGATCCAGAGCGTCTCAGATCATCAATGACTCAAAAACGACTCAAAACCGATTTCAAGACCTAAAGGGACTGGGAAGACTATGGAAGCACTGACGGATGCGATCGGCGGCATTAACTGGTTGGTGGTGGGGCAACTGACCACGTTGGCACTTCTAGTGATTGCCGGCCCGGTGATTGTGTTTATTTTGGCCTTCCGGGGCGGCAACCTGTAGAAGCTTGCCAGCGGGGATGATCTATCCCCTCAGCTTTTTGTTGCAAAACTTGTTGCAAAAAAAAATATTGGTAGAGATGACGGAGCGGGAGCCAGTGAATGATGGCTCCCGCTTTTTATTTGGTGATTAGCTAGCTCAACCAGCGAGTAGGGCGATCGATGCTCACTACCTTGATCACTACCTTCTCGCTGAGGGGACATCCATCCTGGAACATGCTCAAACTCACGCTCAAAGTCATGATTACCCTCTTCCCAAGGGCGATCGGCTTCGTTGAGGACTCTGGACTGAGGATTCTGGGCTGAGGATTCTGGGCTGAGGATTCTGGGCTGAGGATTCTGGGCTGAGGGTTTTTCGTTGAGGATTTTTCGTTGAGGATTTTAGCCTTGTGATATTTGTACGAATATTGTACATTAATCGAAGTCGCCAATCGAAGTCACCAATCAAGGTCGCCTCCAGAGCGAACGCTATTCACCAAGCTGTCGTTACAAACTCGTCCCTCAGTGACCGTTCTCGCGGGGATGTCTGTGGGGATGTCTGTGGGGCAATCTCTGGAGCTGCCTTTGGGGATGACTGAGGATTGCTAGCAGTCTTTTTCGGCAAGTCGCAAGCAAGAAGCACTCACGATCATGCGTAGAACCCTTGACTTTGACACGGTGCGCGTCTATTTGCAGGAAATTGGGCGAATTCCCCTCCTCACCACGGAACAGGAGCGAGAACTGGGTGCGGCCATTCGGGCTTGGCAATCCCTGCGCGATCGAGATCAGCCCCAGTCTGCGCGGGCCAAGGCGATCGCCCGGCGAGGGCGGCAGGCCAAGGCGCGGCTGGTGGCGGCGAATTTGCGGCTGGTGGTGTCCATTGCCAAGCACTACACCGGTCGGGGCCTGGATTTGCTGGATCTGATTCAGGAGGGCAGCTTGGGGCTGGATCGCGCCGCTGAAAAATTTGATGAGCGCTTGGGCTACAAGTTCAGCACCTATGCCACTTGGTGGATTCGGCAGGCGGTGGCGCGGGCCTTGGCCAACCAAAGCCGGACGATTCGGCTACCGATTCAGGTGAACGATCGCCTGCGCAAGGTGCGGAAGGTGACAGCTCAACTGTCGGGGCAGTTGGGCCACCCGCCCACCACGGCGCAGGTGGCGGTGGCGATGGAGCTGACGGTTACGGAATTGCAGACGTTGCTAGCCTATGGTCGGCCGCCCAAGAGTTTGGATGCGCCGCTGACGAATCATTGCGATTCTGACCATGCGATCGACCTGATTCCCGATGCCAGTGTGAATCTGGATCATGTGTTGGATGCGGTGGACGATCGCGCCGCTTTGGTGACCCTACTGGGCCTGTTGGATCAACGGGAGCGACTGGTGGTGATGCGGCGGTTTGGCTTAATTCAAGGGGATGCCCGATTGGCGGCGATCGGGGCAGATTTGAACCTCACCCGGGAACGGATTCGCCAAATTGAACGGACTGCCCTTTCCAAGATGCGAGCTGCCGCCGCCACGATGCTGCCCTAGGGGATACGCGGGATCTGGTGTTGGATAGGCCGTCGATTTAGTCGATTCAGTAGCAAGGGCTGGATTTACCAGTCGATCGATTCGCTGGGGATCGATTCGCTTGATTTGCTGGATTGGCCTGATTTGCTGGATTGGCCTGATTGGATCGATCGACTAGGGGCGAAAGCGATTGCGGCAGGCCCGCGCCAGTTGCGTCAAGTTGCCCGCCGCTTCGCCCTTGGGTCGCAGGTAATCCTGAAGCCAACGACAACTGCGATCGAGCAAGTTTTCCAAGTCCAAATCGCGAATCACCAACTGCTGATCAAACCCCCCAGATACCAACAGCTTGCCATCGGGGCTGAACCGCACGCCGCCCACGCCGGATTTGTGCTCCCGAAAAACCTTGATCATCTTGCCATCCAGACTCCAAAGGGTCACGGAACCATCCCAACTGGCGGCGGCCAAAAACTGACCATTGGGGCTAAACCGCACGCTGTTGACCGCATCCCCATGACCCAACACTTGCAGCAGGGAACCGTTGGCACTCCACAGGCGGACGGTGCTATCGTCCCCGGCAGAAGCGATGTAACGCCCATCGGGACTGAAGGTGACATCATTCACAAAGCTGCTGTGGCCCGCGAGGGTGCGGATGGGTTCCCCTTGCAACGTCCAAAGCCGAATCAGGGCATCATCTCCACCCGTGGCCAGGATGCGACCATCGGGACTGAAGGTGATGCTATTGAGTCGTTTGGCGCGATCGTCGCTGGAGGTGAGCTTGAAGGCGGCCACCTGTTTGCCGTCCGGTTGCCACAAGTAACCGCGACCACTGCGATAGGTGGCGGCGATCAGTTTGCCATCGGGACTGAAGGCCACGCTGGAAATGTTGTTGGATTCGATCGGGTTGTTCCGCAGCACCAGTTCATCGGCAAAGACCCGTTGCAGTTGGCCCGATCGCGACCAAAGCCGCACCCGCCCATCGTTGCTGCCCACCAAAACCCAACGGCTGTCGGGGCTGAAGGCGGCCACTCGCACCCCACCGCCGGGATCCTGGAAGTGGGTGGGGCGATAGGTGTTGCGATCCCACAGTTTCACCTGTTGATCGCGGCTGGCGGACAGGATGGTTTGCCCATCGCGGCTGATGTCTACGCCATAGATGCGATCGGTGTGGGCCGTGATTTGAGTGATTGATTCCGGCTGCAAACGCCAAAACCGAACGGTGCGATCGTAGCTGCTGGTGACCAGGGTAGACCCATCGGGACTGAAGGCCACACTGGTGACCCGATCGGTGTGGCCAGCAAAGTTTTGTTCTAGGTTGCCCCAAAACGTCCAGTATTTAATGGTTTTGTCTTCACTGGTGGAAGCCAAATAGCGCCCATCGGGACTGAAGGCCACGCTTAAGACACCATCCCGGTGTCCCGATAACATGCGCACGGGTTTGCCCGATCGAGTCCAAATGCGGATGGTTTTGTCCAGGCTGGCGGAGGCGAGGAATTGACCATCGGGGCTGAAGGTCACATTCATGACGCTGTTGCCATGGCCGCGAAGGGTGGCGAGTTCTTGGCCATCCAGGTTCCAAAGCTTGATGGTGCGATCGTCACTGGCCGTGGCGATCAGTTGCCCATCGGGGCTGAAGCTGGCCCATTGCACGGGGCCGCCGTGGGTGGTCAGTTGGCGCACCACCTGGCCCTGAAGGTTCCACAGACGCACGGTGCGATCGTCGCTGGCCGTGGCGATCAGTTGCCCATCGGGACTGAAGGCGGCGCTGTTGATGCGGGCCGGATGTTCACCCAATTCCCGCACCAATTTGCCCGCCCTGTTCCACAGTCGCAATTTGCCAGCGGTTCCCCGCTTGCCGGTGCTGGTGGCCAAAAATTCCCCATCGGGACTGAACACCACGTTGGTCACGGCCCCTTCATGGTTCAGCACGATCGGTCGCCCTTGGTTGTCCGCCAGGGGTTCTCCGCTGCGCTGCCACAACCGCACGGTGCGATCGCTACTGGCCGTGGCCAGAAATTGCCCATCGGGACTGAAACTCACGTCCCAAACTATTTCCACATGGCCCAAGCGCCCTTCAATGCGGTTCACCTCCCGCACATGCTTGAGGGCCTGCTGCAAACTGGCTCCCACCTTCAGCTCCGTGGCCAAGCGGGCGTTGGGTTTGGCCCACAGCAGCCATTGACGTTGGCTCCGTTGCTGCCAGGCCTGAAGACCCGAGAGCAGGGCCTCAAAGGGCTGGTTGGAACCAATCAGGGCCTCCGAAACGGCGGTGCTGGCATCAATTTGGGCGCTGATTTCATCGGCCCCCAACAACACCGCAAAACTGGAGGACGACAAAAACAAAATTCCGAGCACTGCGCCAGCAGCATAGAGTTCCTGAATTCGTTTTTTGAGGATGGCGTTCAGTTGGGACTGGGTGAGACGATAGCGGGCCCGTTCGTCGGCTTGGCGCTGCTGGCGAATGAAGGTGACGAGGTAGTCATGCACCAGTTGATAGAAGTCGGCGGTGGACTCCCGGAACATGACCACCAAACCGGCTCCGGACAAAATGTTCAACACCAGTTCCAGTTGCCCATCGCTGGCTCCCAGTTCAACGGCTAGCTCGGTGCGGGTTTTGAGGGGGCGAGTGCCATTTTCGGCGGTGAGCAGGAATAACACTTCGCGAGCGATGTTTTCGCCTTCGGGGCCGCAGTCGCGAATGGTGTTTTCCAAGTAGCGCTCCACGAGCACTTCTTTGGAGCCATATTCCCGCTGGTATTCGGCCAGGGTGACGATGCGATCGGCCTGGAGTTGGGCCCCCACCACTTGCAGCTCGATCGGGTTGACTTCACCGGTTTCGCGGGCCAATTCGCCCACCAGGGCATCAATCAGGTCGGGTTCCAGGCCCAGGCGCGATCGCTCCGTGAGGCTTTGGATCGTGGCACGGGCATCGGCGGGCGAAAAGTCTCCCACGTAATAGCGAACCTGGCGGGCCAACACGTTGTCGTCAATGATTGACAAGTCCGTGGCCCGTTCCCACTCCAGCAGAAAGTGCAGGTAATCTTCCCGCATGGAGATGATGAGCTTGACGTAGGGCACATTCAAGCAATCGCGCAGAAACTCAAAGAAGGGCTGGCGATCGACCACCGTGGGCCAGTGGAAAAACAATTCCTCAAACTGGTCAAAGATCAGAATGATGGCAAAGTTTTGCTGGCTCAACTGCTGAAGCCGATCGAGCAGGGCCCGCAACCGTAGCCCTTGGCTGTTGACCGATAGATCCAAACTGGGCAGGGCAATATTTGCCTCGATCGCCAGGTCGTCCCAAGTGGTGAGGGTGCGATCGTTGTCGAGACCCTTTTGGTCAGCCGCTCGATCGAGGGCATTTTCCGTGGCTGCGATCCAGTCTGTATAAACCTCGATCGTCACCGGCAACACATCCCGATCGCCCAAGGCCCGCCGATGCAACTCCGGCACCAAACCGGCTTTCAGCAGCGAACTCTTGCCCGCCCCCGAATGACCATGCACCACCGTGAGCTTCAGATCGGCCCGGGCCAAGCGAGCGATCAAATTTTCCACATCTTTTTGGCGGCCAGAGGCGGCAATTTCCGGGGCCGCCACCGGCAACACCATGCCATCGTCCACCAGGGCCGCCGGTTGCGGTTGCAGTTGGCCCGCGCCAATAAACGCCAACCAACTGCATTGGTGTTCCACGCGCCGCAGTTCTTGCTTCGTTCGGAACGCATCCAGGTAGCGGGTTTGCTGGAAATAAACCTCCCGCAACCGCGACAACAACCGCACCGTCAACTGGGGTTGCTCGAAGTTCCAAACCGTGGCCCGGGCCCGCTCCAAATGGCTGATGGCCAAACCAGAGCGCCCCAAATGCCAATTGGCTTCCCCCAACAGAAACCAAGCTTGGCTTTGGCGCAACCGCACCGCCCGCAACAGATCGGGCCCCAGGGCCGTTGGGTCATGGGCACTGGCATGGGACAGATGGTTCAAGGCCCGCTCCGCCCACTCGCAGGCCTGTTCCCAGCGGGTTTGCACCAGGGCCACTTCCGCCAAAAAGCAACAGTCCCGAGCCAACTCAGCCCGGTTCCCCGGATGATCCGGTGCGCCATGGAGCGCCGTTGCCACCTGGGCCAATTGCTCCAGCCCCAACCAGTCGTGGAGTTCTTGGAGCACTTCCCCCAATGACCCAATGAACTTGGCCGTGAGATCGGGGCGATCGAGCGCTGCGAAACAATCCGCACAGGCCTGTAGCGCTTCTCGAGCCAGTCGCCAGCGCTGGGCCCGGGCCGACTGGCTTTCCGGCAATTCCACGGGATTGCTGTTGCCCAGGGCTAAGCGTGCATGGCAAAACCCCACATAAAACCGCAACAGGCCTGAACGCACTTGGGCTTCGATCGGGGAAATGGGCAACCGGGGCAGGGCGATCGCCCCCTCTATGTTCGCAGCGGCCGGTGGCTCTGGCTCATTGGCGTTGGCGTTGGCGTTGGTATTGGCGGCCGCTGGGCGCAAGGCTTGGGCCAAAGTTTGCCAACTGTCCAACGCATTGCCAAACATCTTCAGCGCTAGCTCATAGTCCCCCCGGCCCATGGCCGTCCACCCTTCCAGGAACTCCACACTCGCCAGCAAATCCACATCCAACTGCACACCCCGTTTGGCCAAGTCCGCCCGCGCCGCCGCCAGCTCCTGCCGGTGGCGGGCCTCCGCCAAGGCCGGCGGCAGTTGATAGATTGAATAGCCCGCCGAAGCCGCAAAGGCCCGATCGAACGCCTGACTGGCCCGCTCCCGCAAAAAGTCAATCACCCCCTGCGTGTCCATCTCCAGCCGAACCGGCGTGGCGGCCCAGCTCTTGAGATCCGGAGCCACCCGCTTCAGCTTGTCCAGGCTTTCATCCGTCAGCCACAACACGATCGGGAACGGCAACTGCTTGAAGCGATCGCGCATCTGGTTCGCCAGCGCAAACACTGTATCCAGCGACTCCGCCATCTCCAGCCCCAGCACCATCACCGCCCGGGGCGGACAGGGATCCGAAATCGCCGCCACCAACGGATAGAGCGTTTTGATGGTGGGCGGAACCACCAGGCAAGTCACCCGATCGAACGGCTGTCCCTCTCCCGAGCGATCGGCCACCCAATCCAACACACTCTGACGCAAGCGCTCATAACTACAACGCACCAACACCAGAGAAAACTGACCCTCTGACAACACAATTGCCCGCTCTAAAGTTCGCAGGGCCCGCTCATTCGCTTGAGCAGTTTCTTGATCCATTACCAACTGCACTCCCTGCGGTTGCAAACCAGTCGCAAACGGCTTGACCTCCGACAATCGCTCCATAACCTCTGCACCCTTTCCATCTCTCCGCCAACAGCCCTTGCATCCCCCTTTCCCCCCTCAAACTCCGTCATAATTATTACCAGCATGGCAACAACAGAATCGGCAATCAACGCCACCAAGTCAGATCCTGCACTGGCCCTTCAGGTTTCCCATAAATGCCTCACGGCCAAGCCCTTGGAGCGCCTGGAATTCAGTTCGATTTCCAAGCATAAGTTGAAGACCAAAATCATTGCTAAATCTAAGTTCCCCTAAATAACTATTCCCGTTTTTATGGGACTTGAAATCACTGATCCCAAAAGAAAATTACAAGGAATCGGGCTGATGCGTTAATAATTTGCAACCTGTCTGCAACTGACCTGTAATTCATCACCGACAGCGTTAAGAGTCAGCCAGCACTAAAGCCAAAATCGGGTCAGAAGTCTATCCATCATCAAACCGAGTACGCAATTGAGTTATTTGATGGAATTGATTGGGAAATGTGTCAAAAATCTGCGAGTAGCGGAGTTGATTAAAAATCACGAAAACCTCTAAACGGATCCTGGCACAGATCATCGAAAAAACAGAAGCCTTGCGTATCAAAGCGAACATGATTTGACAAAAAAACAATTGAAAATGATAAAAACAGAACAAATCTATAAGTCATGGGCAGTCAGAAGTCACTGATCTACCGTTGCCAAATAGGCCAAGCGGCTTCATCATGGGTCTCAGCAATTGGGGGTGAAACCATCTATTTGAGAGGGAGTTGAACCATTCAAGGGGATTGCCCCCTACAGGCTATTGATCGCGGAAATCTTGCGATAAATCAAACTGATTGAAGCGATCAGAACCAGTGACCCAAAGTCCCAGAACCCCAACCAAACCACGCATCAGAGGGGGCAGATGGATTGATAGACGGGGAACCCAATCAGCACGTTCAGAGTCTGATTCAGTGTCTGATTTTGAAACGATCGGGACTGGCTAGAAGGGAAGAGCGTGACAATCTTTCGCAGGGAAAGAAGGCTGTGGAGAACGTGGCTGTGGAGAGTGTGGAGTTCGTAGTTGTCCCTTAAGCACACCAGCTCGATGATAATCGAACGGTTGTTCATGAAAAATTTAGGAACAGCTCAAGATTAGACGAAACTTTATCAAATTTTTAAACTTATTAATTGGGCATGATCCCAATCACGTCATTGCCATCAAAATATCAATTGGCATGAGTGATCGCGATCAATGCAAGGAGCGAAGTAATCCACGGGGGATGGTTGAGCGGCCATCCTAGACACGATCGCCCCTAAAATCGTGCAAATCTCCCAAAGGCCGATCGCTAACTCAGGCCATAGGACACGAGTTCACCGATGATTAACCGGCACAAGAGAGACTCAGGTTTTACGTTTTTGAGAAAATTTTAGAAGTCAAATTTGATACAAGTCCTGTCGCCGCCCCGGAGTCCATGAAGCGGTTGAGGTCTTTGCCCAGGCCTCCGGGGCGATCGAGCCATGCTTTCTCGGCTCTGGTTCTTGGCTCTGGTTCTCAGCCGCTAATTAACCCTGTTGCAGGTAGGCCCGGTAACCAAGGCGATCGAGCTGGGTTTGTTTGTCTTCCACCATTTGCCGCAAGCCGTCCCGATAGGCTTGCACCTTGGCCAACAGCTCGGGGTCATGGGCCGCCAACATTTGCACCGCCAACAGTCCGGCGTTTTTGGCATTCCCGATCGCGACGGTGGCCACGGGAATTCCCCCCGGCATTTGCACAATCGAATACAGGGAATCTACGCCACTGAGCTGGCGGGTGCTCACGGGCACGCCAATCACCGGTAACACCGTCAGGGCGGCAACCATGCCGGGTAAGTGAGCTGCGCCGCCTGCGCCTGCGATAATCACTTTCAAGCCCCGATCAACGGCAGTTTTGGCATAATTCACCATCCGATCGGGTGTGCGGTGGGCAGAGACGATCGCCACTTCGGTGGGAATGCCAAATTCTTCGCAAACGGCGATCGCGGCTTCCATGGTGGGCAGGTCGGAATCGCTGCCCATGATGATGCCAATCAGGGGGGAGGCGGGGGTGGCCATGGTTGTGCAGGGGGAAAGAGTCGGTTAACCTGTTCAAATTTAAGGCGTTGGCGCGATCACACAGCACCAAGCTGGTGTGATCAACTCGATTTAGACTCGATTTAGACCCGATTTTTGAGCTTCAGTTTCTGAGCTTCCGCCAAAGCCACCCAATCATGATTGATCGATGACCCATTGGCAAAATCGACGCATCCACCGCGCCCGACTGATCGATCGACCGGGACTCTATGACCTGACCTGCGACGATCGGGGGTTGGTGGCGGAAATTGACCCCCATGATCCCAAGATTTTTGGGGTGGGCGATCGGGCGGACACGCTGCTGAATGCCGATGCGATCGACCTGCATGGCGATTGGCTCTCGCCCGGTGGGGTGGACTTGCAAATTAACGGGGCCTTGGGTTTGGCCTTTCCAGACCTGACCTTGGCCGATTTGCCCCAAGTGGATCGCATTTGCCAATTGCTGTGGCGGCAAGGGGTGCAGGCTTTTTTGCCCACGATTGTGACCACGGCGATCGAGAAAGTTCACCAAAGCCTGGCCACGCTGGCGGCCTATCAGGACTACCGAACCCAATACCCAGCGGGCGATCGGGCGGAAATTTGGGGCGCACATCTTGAGGGGCCGTTCCTGAATCCACAAAAGCGCGGGGCCCATCCACAGCAATTCCTGTTGCCCCTGACGGTCAATCAGGTGGCGGCGGTGGTTGGCTCCCACGCGGCCCAGGTGGCCAAGATGACCCTCGCGCCGGAATTGGATCCTACGGGCGAGGCGATCGATTGGCTGCGATCGCGCGGAATTACCGTCAGCCTTGGCCATTCCCAGGCCACGGCAGCGGAAGCCATGGCCGCGTTCGATCGGGGAGCCACCATGGTCACCCATGCTTTTAATGCCATGCCGCCACTGCACCATCGGGAACCGGGTCTTTTGGGTGCGGCCATTGTTCGATCGGGCGTGCGCTGTGGCTTCATTGCCGATGGGGTGCATGTGTGTCCCACCATGTTGCAAGTGCTGTTGCGGGCCAGCGAGGGCCCCAGGGGGCTGTTTATGGTGAGCGATGCCTTGGCTCCCTTGGGGTTGCCCGACGGAATCTATCCTTGGGATGAACGCACCATTGAGGTGAAAAACGGCACAGCTCGCCTGTCCGATGGCACTTTGTCGGGCACAACCCTCAGCCTGCTGGAGGGGGTTTTGAACCTGATTCGTTGGCAACTTTGCACCCCGGAACAGGCGATCGCCCTGGCCACCATTGCGCCGCGTCGGGCCCTGGGTCGGCTGCCCGAGTCGGCGGATCCCTACGGCGGCGAGTCGCCAGCCCAACTGCTGCGTTGGCATCGACAGCCGGATGGCCAATGGACTTGGCGACGGCTACAGGGCCCCTAGTAGCACGGCTACCTTAATTCGCTTGATCAAATTGCATGACTGTTACCGTCACCTAATCGTTAGGCAGCAAGGGGCTTAAGCCCCTTGTTACCACGACTGACTCCGCAACTTTGACCCAAGGCCTTAAGCCCGTCACGCTACTAGGGTGAGGAGAAAAAGGAAGAAGGGAGCAGGAAAAAGGAAAATTTGGGCTAGCCGTTCTATTTCTATGTGTTTTTTTCTCTGTGTTTTTTGCCTTTTGCCTTTTGATTTTTACCTTTCTTGAACCATGTCTTTAACGATCGTGCTGGTGGAACCGGCCGGGCCGCTGAATGTGGGTTCCGTCGCGCGGGTGATGAAGAATTTTGGGTTGCGGCGGCTGGTGTTGGTGAATCCCCAATGCGATCGATTGGGGCGCGAAGCCCTGCAAATGGCCATCCACGCGCGGGATTTGCTGGAGGAAGCGATCGAGGTGGTCAGCTTGCCCGAGGCCTTGGCCGGGTGCGATCGAGTTGGAGCCACGATCGGGCGAGATTGGGATTCTCCTGTGCCGGTGCGGCAACCAGCGGCGGCCTTGCCCTGGTTGCGGGCCGGGCGATCGGCGGCGTTGGTCTTTGGGCGGGAAGATCGGGGCTTAACCAACGACGAGCTGAAATATGCCCAACAACTCATCCGCATTCCCACCAGCGATGACTATCCCTCCATGAACTTGGCCCAAGCGGTGGCGGTTTGTGCCTATGAGTGGGCCCGCCCAGCCCCAGAAACCAGCCCTGGCCCCGAGGTTGCTCCTTACCCCCAAGTTGCCCCCGAGCCGATCGCCCTGGCCCCCTTTGAGCAAGTAGAGCATTTCCATCAAGATTTGGCAGATCTGTTGTTGAGATCGGGCTTTTTATATCCCCACACGGCCAGCAGTCGCATGGAAAAATTGCGGCGAATCTTGCAGCGGGCAAATCCTTCCCAAAATGATGTGGCGCTGTTGTGGGGAGCCATTAAACAACTGAATTGGGCGATCGACCATTTGCCGCGCCCCAACTCTGGCCAGTAAAATGCCAGCCATCCCGATCTTGAGATTGGCTCGGGATGGCCGCCAAATTTTGGGCTGAAACCGAACTTGCCATGCCCCAACCGCCCGATCGCCCTCGCCCTTTGCCTGCCCCTCGGCCCCTGGCTGCTGTGCCCCCGCCGCCCGGTGCGCGTCGTTCCCGTGCTCGGCCTCCCGCTCACCAAAATTGGTTGCAAAGTACGGTCGATCGGCTGACCCGGCCCACCACCCCGGAACCGGGCCAGGCCAACGGGCGATCGCCCCGGCCCCGCCCAACGGCCCCAGACCGGCCACCCACTCGCCGCAGCAAGGGCGACCCCCTGTGGTTACAGGCTTTGCGCACTTTGATTGTGGGGGCTGGTTTAGGGGCGATCGTGGGCACGGTGTTGATGGCCTTTGATCCGGCCATGCGCCAAACCGCTTCCCCCGCTGGCACACAAATTAACCAAGTGGTGCGCCAAGGCCAAAAACAACTGGCCAGCCCCGCGTTGCCGCCGCCGGGATCCGCCTTTCGCCAGCCGATCGCCTCATTGAGCGATCAGTTCCAAAAAATTGCCGCTCGCTATCCCAGCCTAATTCTTCATGCGGCTGCCTTGGATTTGGATACGGGAGATTTTGCCGCCTGGAACGATACCCGATCGGTCGCCGCCGCCAGCACGATTAAAGTGCCGATCCTAGTGGCCTTTTTTCAGGATGTGGATGCGGGCAAAATTCGCCTTGATGAAATGCTGACCATGGAGGCGCGGTTTGTGGCTCCCGAGGCGGGCACGATGCAATATCAAAAACCGGGCCAAAAATTCTCCGCGATCGACACCGCCCGCCAAATGATCGTGATCAGCGACAATACCGCCACCAACATGATCATGGCCCGCACGGGCGGCTCCGGCCCCCTGAACCAGCGGTTTCAATCCTGGGGGCTACAGGGCACAAGTATCCGCGACTTGCTGCCGGACATTACCGGTTTGAACCGCACCACCGCTCGGGACTTGGTGCAATTAACGGCATTGATTAACCGGGGCGAATTGGTTTCCATGCGATCGCGCGATCGGCTGTTGAGCATCATGCGCGGTACGGCGGCCAACAGTCTGCTACCGAAGGGCGTTGGTAAAGGTGGCGAGGTGGCCCACAAAACCGGCACATTGGCGAAGCTGTTGGCAGACACAGGCTTGGTAGACACCCCCAACGGCCGTCGCTACGGAATTGCCGTGTTGGCAGAACGGGCCCCCAACGATCCCAAGGCCGCCGAAGCCATCCGCGACTATTCCCGCGCCGCCTATAACCACTTCAGCAACCAGCCCCCGATCGCCCGTTAATGGCGATCAACTTCAGGAAGCGTCCATTGCTCCTGAGTCCAGCGCTAACGGAACGGATAACAGGGATAGCGAACCCAATTGCTTGCCATTCCGTCATTTTGTGATTCCGTTATGTTGAAACTCGCGCTTTTCCAGCGATGGGGCCATGCTTTCACCCTGGCTCTCATGGCCACCGCCACCCACCCGATCGCGGCGCAGGCCAACGCAGGCCCAACCAACGCGATTCCCATCACAACAACCCAAACCAGCACGGCTCAAGCCAGCACGATTCAAGCCATTACAGCTCAAACCAATACAACCCAAACCAATACAACCCAAGCCAGCCCAACCCAAGCCAGCCCAACCCGCCTCACCTGCGAAACCATGGCGACTTGGGGATCCAACACCACCTTGACCTATCAGGTGGCGGGGCCAGTAGCGGGAGCCGAATCTTCCGGCACAACCCCCCTCACCCTCACGGTGTTGACACAAACCCGCAACGGGCATCTGCAAAACCTGATCCGAAACGCCGTGGTTCAGGATTATCGGCAATTGGCTCCCGATGCGGACTTTTCCCGCTTGCCCTTTGATGGCGAGTTTCGTGCGCAACCCAATAATGGCGATCGGCTCTATGGCACACCCGCCTCGGCCCATGGGCTTTACGTCAGCTTGCGACCCATGGCCGGCCAGCCCAAACAAATCCAGATTGTGCATTACTTCGGAGCTGGCAAATTTGCCCGATCGACCATTGGGACTTGCCAAACTGAAACCCCAGCCACCGACGCAGCAGCCCGCCAACTGATTGCCCAACTCCAAACCCACCTGCAAGCCCAAAACTGGGTCGAGGCCGATCGCCTCACGCGCCGCCTGTTGGCCCCCGAATCTGCCACCATGCCACCGGCCGGCCCCGCCTTGACTGACCCGGCCCTGATTCGCGAAATTGACCAAGCCTGGCTCGCAGCCAGCAACGGCCGCTTTGGTCTCAGCGTGCAGTTGCGGCTCTGGCAAGCGGCCACCATTGCCCATCCCAGCAACCTGGAAGCGGCCGTGAACAACTTCCGCGATCGCGTCGGTTGGAAAATCGCCGCCCCCCGCACCGAACAGGACTTCATCAGCAGCGATTGGCGCAACGAGTCGGAATTAAACCGCTCCCTGCAAAGTCCCGTGGGTCACTTGCCCTGGGCCGGCGTTTCCGACCAAGTGGTGCAGCGGATTGCCGTTCCGCCGCCAGGAGTCCATTGCGGCAGTTGCAGCATTGATGCGATTCAGCTTCGCCATGATCGGTTTTATACCTACATTCCCCGCCTGATGATGCGTTTGAAGTTCGCCTTGGGCTAATCCTCAGTCCGTCAGTTTCGGTTCGGTTCAGCGATCCAGTCAACGTCCATTCAGGATCGATCGCAGCTTGGGATCAGCGAGTCCTTGCGACGAAAGCGCATCATCTTAATGACAGCCCTATCGATAGCAAGCCTTGGCCTCAATGGACGTTGACTTCGATCAAAATTTGCTACTTTGGCAATCAAAATTTTAGCTAAAGACATATGTTCATGCATTCAAATTCACGAAATCATCAATCAATTGCTTGATTTTTATCGATATAGATTCCAAACCAAATTTTAGTTTAAATTTTTCTCAGATTTATTTTGAATTATTTCCTCAAGGTCATTGTTTATACAAGTAAATGGTCTAATTTGGTATCAATTGATCACAGCGGCAATACTTCTAACAAATCAATTCAGCCTTGAAATGATGGCAGGGATTGCAAAAATCGATTTTTCTTGATAGCTTCGTCAAAGCAGCAAAATACACTATCAAGCAATCATGAGTCAGCATGGTTTTTTGTCTTCTTAAAGCAATCAGTATTGAATCTGAATTTCAAGAAGCCAAAAACCGGGGGGAATGCAAACTGATTCACGAGGTTGATCCACTTAGTGTTGCAATTTCCCTCTTTATTGGTTGCGGAGCAAAAGTTCATGATTGCGCGCAAAAATTCACCCCAGTATGTAACTGACTTGGAAGAAATTTATGGTGGCCCCACCCAGTCGCTTCTTGGCAGCGCTGTTTTCTATGAGGTTTTGAAGCCCGAAGATGACCTCAGCTACGTAGCGCTGAAGAAGTACAAGTATTTTGTGGGTAAGCACTGGAGTAAGGCTTATCGGGATGCATGGAAGATGGTCTATGGACGATCAATAGATGCACCGCGAGCAATTATTTCAGAGCTGCGATCGTTAAATGACTTCCAGGCTGAACTCTCTGCTTCTCTGATTTTGGACAACATCGATGATGCAGAGGCAGGTCAACGGGCCCTGGTTGCCGCTTTTGATGACCCAAAGATCATTGAACTGACAATTCACAAGATGGGCGATGGAGAAGCAATTTCAGGATTGGTCATTTCTGGCCGCCACGCCAACGGAGAAGCAACATTCTTGGTTTCTATCGGTGATTAGTCATCATCAATTGGTGCTCAGATTGGGCCCAGCGTTTAGGGCCTAGCCCACGATCAATTCAATGACGATTAGCCCGATCGACTCTCAAGGGTTCGATCGGGTTTTTGGGTCTGAAAACTTGCCTTTTCGCTGAACAAACCCCTGGCGCAACCCAGAGCCGAACTACTGTCCCGATTCCGCCGCCGCGCTAAATTCTGCCACCGCATCCATCGCATGACTGGCATACATCAGCGCGGGGCCGCCTCCCATCACGATCGCCACACCAAGCGCGTCTGAAATTTCCTCCGGCGTTGCGCCAGCATTCAAACAGGCTTGAGCATGGAAGCCAATACAGTCATCGCAGCGCAGGGCCACGGCGATCGACAGGGAAATCAACTCTTTGGTTTTGGCATCGAGCGATCGGGCCTCGCCCCCAACCCGGTTCAGTTCCCGAAAGGCACGCATCACGTCCGGTTGTTGTTTGGCAAATTTGCCAATCCCAGCCCGGCGCTGGGCAACGCGATCGGAATAAGAAGAGGTGCTCATTAGATTTAACTTCAATGACCATATAACTCAATTGTAATTCAAGTAAAAAACCTAGAGTCTGGATCGCGAGTCATGGCTCAAGTAGCGCTGGCCACCGTGAAAAAATGCTAATTAGCCCAACTGGACACGGATCTCTTTCCAGTCCAGCATTGGGGCGCGTTAGAGTGAGAGTAATTGGGCTTCATGCAAAATTGACACCCCAGACCATGACTGAATCCCAGCTTCTCGAAGCTATTCTGCAACTGCCAGAGGGCGATCGGTTAGACCTGCTCGATCGGCTTATGGGCGCTCTAATTCACGATTCTGGAAAGGCAAAAAATCTTTTTCAGCGCTATGTCTTATTACATTTATTGCAAGATCCAGACTGCTTAGCTGGGCTGAGTCCCACAGAATTAACCACCTTAGCCCACAGTCAGCTCACGAGCGATCGACAAGCGGAGTTGCGTGAGCTGTTGTCTCGTAACTGTCAGGATATGAATGGCTTAAGCAGCGATGAACAAATTCGACTAGACGAGATTTTGGCTGAGATTGATCAATTAAACCTCCTAAAGGCTAAAGCTCTTTATACGCTTCAGCGGTTGCAAGCTTTTGCAGTGGTATGAGTGAATATATTCCCGTTGAACTGCGCCGAAAGCTAAGCGATCAATTTGAGGATTGTTGTGCCTATTGCCGTAGCGCTGCTGCTTTGATAGCAATCAACCTTGAAGTTGAACATATTCAAACTCGAGTTGCTGGTGGATTAACCAATCTTGATAACCTCTGCCTCGCTTGTCCCAGTTGTAATCGTTATAAAGGGTCACAACAGACAGCCATTGATCCAGAAAGTGGTGAAACAGTTCCATTATTTCATCCTCAAAAGCAGGTTTGGGTGGAGCATTTTGGTTGGATCAGTAATGCCAGTCAAATAGCAGGAAAAACAGCCATCGGCCGAGCAACAGTTGAAGCATTACAAATGAATCGATCAGTCTTAGTGGCCGTTAGAAAATTGTGGGTCAAACTTGATCAACATCCACCCAATTGAAATCGTTTTTATCAGTAAAAACTCCACTCAATTAATTACATTTCAATGCATGGCAGCGGGGATGCGATCGAGCCAGGCGGTCATCACTTGGGGATTGCTGGCGAAATGCAAATGTACATAGCTACCCAAGACGGAACCGACACAATAGCCTTCCGTGAGCCGATCGCCCCGAGAGGTCAAGAGGTCATAGCATTGGGCGATCGCCCCGGCCGCTTCGGGGTTTGCCACTTCCGAGTAGTGAAACCGATGGCCACGAATGGTTTCTCCTGAGGGCAAAGGGCCGCCAGGAGCGATCGTTGCTTCCACGTAACCCAGCTTGGGGCGGCGGGTCATTTGGATTTGCAGCGGTAATAAACCCAAGAGCGATCGCCCCGTGCCATCGGCCAGGGTCAGGCGATCGCACAGATAGATAAAACCGCCACATTCCCCATAGATTGGTTTGCCGGCCGCGGCCATTTGGCGAATGGCCGTTAAACAATCGGTGTTGTTAGCAAGCTGATCTAGGTATAGCTCCGGGTAGCCACCCCCCAGATAGAGCGCGTCACAATCGGCGGGCGGCCGATCGACCAAGGGCGAAAATTCCACCAACTCCGCCCCTCGATCGCGCAGAAAATCTAAATTGGCTTCGTAATAAAAACAAAAGGCCCGATCGCGTGCGATCCCGATTTTGTGGGGCGATCGACGACTGACAGCAATTGGGGCGATCGGTGCGCGTGGTTCAGGCTTCGAGGTTGGTTGCTCCCGTTGCAACCGTTGCCAGAGCTGATCCAAGTCCAGATGGGTTTCCAGCAAGTCCGCCAGCCGATCGATATATTCCTCCCCCAACTGATCCTCATCGGCCATTTTGAGTCCCAAGTGGCGGCGATCGATCAATGCGGCCTCATCCCGGGGCACACCGCCCAAAATGGGCATCCGCACGCGATCGCGAGCAGCCCCCGCAATCCGATCCAAATGTGCTCCGCTGCCCACCCGGTTGCAAATTGCACCCAGAAACCGCAAATCCGGATCAAAGGTTTCATAGCCCCAGATCAGGGCCGCCCCGCTACGCGACAGGCCCCGACCATCCAGCACCAACACCACAGGCGCGTTCAACCACTTGGCCAGCTCGGCCGTGCTGCCCGCCTCTTGGTCGCCATAACCATCAAACAACCCCATGGCTCCTTCAATCACCGCCACATCGGCTCCGGCCACGGCGCGATCGAACAGCGCTTGGTTTGTTGCCTTAGGAAGCATCCAACCATCCAAATTATGGGACGGGCGACCTGTGGCCCGGCGGTGATGGCCCGGGTCAATGAAATCGGGCCCCACTTTGAACGGCTGCACCACCCATCCGCGCCGTGTCCAGGCTCGCATCAGGGCGATCGCCACTGAAGTTTTGCCCACTCCGCTGTGGGTTCCCGCCACCACTACCGTTGGAATCATGCTGCGATTGCACTCAAGGAATACGTTAACGGGGCCAGATTGCGCTTAAATTGCCTAGCAGCTTGCTCCCCATGGCCATGACCCTTCCCACAGCGCCCGCCTTACCGAACCCGATCGACCTTTGGCAGTCAACCCTGCAATGGCAGCCCGACGCAGCCACCCAAGCCCAATTTCAGCGGCTCTATGAGGTGATCTTGGCGGGTAACCAACGGATGAACTTAACCCGCATTACGGAACCATTGGACTTTTGGGAAAAGCATCTTTGGGATTCGCTGCGGGGTCTATTTTCACCGATTTTGCAACCGGTACTGGCCCAGCGGGCCTCGCAAGCCATCACCGTGGCCGATTTGGGAACCGGGGGCGGCTTTCCAGGGCTACCGGGCGCGATCGCCTTTCCAGAATGGCAATGGTTGCTGATGGATAGCACGCGCAAAAAGATTCAGTTTGTGGCGGAGGCGATCGCGGAATTGGAGTTGGGCAATGTACAAACCGCGTGCGATCGAGCAGAGCAGTTCGTGCGGCGACCGGGCCCCAAACCGAATTTTCACCTGGTGACCTTGCGGGCCGTGGGTGCAGCGGATCTTTGCGCCAGCTACGCCCTGCCGATGTTGGCCCCGCGAGGCGTTGCGATTTTGTACCGAGGTCGCTGGAGCGCAGAGGAGGAAGCCAGCCTGCAAGATCCCCTCAGCCATTGGGGCGCAGAAATTTTGGGTGTAGATGCCTTTAAAACTCCAATGACTGAGGGCGATCGCCACTGCATCTATTTGCAAAAAATTGACTAGTTTCCCTCGCCCGATCGCCCGTCAGTTTGTGGAAAAGCAGCCAACGGGCGATCGGGTAACTTGCCCCAAAAACATGAAACACCGATCACCACTAGAAACAGACATGATCATCATTTAAAAACCACCGCAAAGTCACAACAACCAAGCACTCATTTTTCAAAATTTCAGCATCAATACCTAGGGACTCTTCGGCGTAATGGCCGGAGTTGACAAGGTGTTAATAGGCTTAGGAACGTCCGACAGTTGACCAGGATTAAAGCCCAGTTGAATCAAACTAATTGACATCAACTTTTTGTCAACATAATGAATGAATGATTCTGGTTTTTCCTCAACACCGCGCGTGTTTTGCCGGGTTGCCAAATAACTCAGCAGCTCATTTCTGAGGCTCAAGCAAGATAAATAAATGGCGTGGCTATTTTTGATGTTTTCTTCTTGCTTAAAAGTCAAAGACAAATTACCGTAAAAAAGAACCACCCCCGAAGAAACCACAAAAATATTGATGACAGCGTTATTGACTTCGCCCCAACCTTCTTTACTAATAAAAAATAGACAAATAACAGCGATCGCCCCCAACGTACACATCATCGCTAGCGAAATATAATACTGTTTATAGAAAAAGCCCATAATTGAAGCATTGCGATCAATCAAGACCTCAACATCCTGAAGTTGAAAAATTAATCTTGATTTCACAGAGGGCTTCGGCTTTAGCCATGCTGTTTGTAAAGCAATTTGTTCCTTAGTGAGCCGTTGGGGTGCAGTGATCCATTTTTGCTCCCATTGGCTACTCACGAGCAACAAAACATAATAAGCAATCCCAACCAAGCTCAAAAGCACCAGAACCAAAACAATATGGCCCAGGAATGTGGGCTGGCGCTTTTGGCCATTCATGATCGCCCAAGCAAGCCAACTGGGAATTTGGGGGGAAACAGGCTCTTCCATGTCCAAAAACTTTAGCCTCTTTATTGGCTAGGGATCAAGGTAGATGGGTTGTTCCATCGCCTCTTCCCAGGTCAACGGTGGGGCGATCGGGAAGGTCTCCAGCGCTAACCTGGTCTCACCATAGGCCTCGTCACGCGCATCGGCGCAGGGGTCGTGCCGTAATTCAGTAATGATGAGCTGGCGAAAGTCTTGCGGTGTAAGCAATCAGTTATCAAAAACCATCACCTCACAGGCACTTCCTGATTTATTTCTGATTTAAGAATGTTTTTAAAGCAGTCTTGAATTGATTGGAAAGTCGTTTTGAAATCAGACCACCATTCTGAATTCTAGACACAATTTCATTTGAAAAAATACACTTAGGGACTCGGCTACCAGGCTTAATCACCCTAGATAATTCTTCTAGACTCCATGCACGAGCATATTGGTAAGCAACAACAGATTCTCGGTTAATAAAACCGGGTAAACCTGGAGTCCCAGGATCAAGGATACAGGTTGTTTCGGAGCTGGCTCTACGAGTTGTCACATTCACAAATAAGTATCGACCATCGCCGATCAAAGCAATTGCAATGTACAGATGCTCTCCATTGGGTGGTGTATCAATTAGGAAAGCATGTCCGATTTCAATAACCAGATCAGCCATGCCAAGCCCCATTGAGGTATGCTTCGCGAGCAGCCTCTTCCGCAATCGCTTGGATCTCTAAGTCCGTTTTTCCAAGGTAATGAAGAACATCATTCACCGCAATTGGAATCATCGAGCCGTGGGGATTTTTCCATTCTGGTAAACCATGTGTCCAGTCAGCAACTTCAAAGGGATTGATATGTCCAAATTTTTGGTAGACCTCCTCTAAAATTTCTTCTTCAGCTTCGCAAAGATGTTGTTTGCCCGGATCATTTCGTAAATAAACTTGCTTCTTAGGGCAGGACGCAATTGATACTGACCAAAGTGGCAGAGCGTTACCAACTGTCTTGCCCTTAATTAAGTCGTAAACACAACTGAGAACAGGCCCATAGTCCATAGAGACATAGCAGTCGCCAGTAATGGGCTGTTCCATCCGTTCCAAGGCAACTCGATCGGCAATATAAAGCATTTTCAGCAGACCTAAATACTTCATAGGGCCGCCATGTAGCTTCAGAAGAATCGCTGCTGCTTCAACGGCTTTTTCTGGCGAGAATTGAAACTGAATAGTCATGACTCTCCTCGCATAATGATCAGACTAAAATATTGGCATTTAGAAGATAGCGATTCACGATCCTGCCCACTCATCCCGAATCCGCTGTTGATAAATTAAGGGATCTTCAGAAAGGGATAGTACGCCGCGATATTGGCTTAGATCAGTTGGTGATTTTTGGGGGGTCTGATCGATTTCTGTTGTAGATAATGCGGATTTGGGAAGGCTTGCAGGCCAGAGCAGCGATCGCGCGATCGCCCATAACAATCGCCACCGATCTTTTGCTGAGAGCTGAAGCGTTTGATCGCGCAATTCGAGCCAAGTCATGATCCGCGTCCTTGAAGCGGGGGACTACCTCGGATCGTAGCTGAAAAATTTGCAACAAAAATCCCCCAGCCGGGGCCGGGGGAACATCGTCAGGGTGCATCTACCTGACCATTACTAGCGATCGCCCCGTGCGCCATCCGGAAGGTTCTTGCATTCCCGGCCGGAATAGCGACAATGGCATCGAGATCGATCGCCCCTTTGCCACCCCATGCCCGCCCCCGCTGACTTGGCCCGCCGCGCCGACCAACTGCGCCAAAAACTCCAGGAAGCCAGCTACGCCTACTATGTGCTGGACAATCCCGTGATGGAAGATGCGGTGTACGATCGCCTCTACCGGGAACTGGAGCAACTGGAAACCCAATATCCCGAGCTGGTTTCACCCGACAGCCCCACCCAGCGCGTGGGCGATCGCCCGGCCGAGCGGTTCCAAACGGTGCAACACGCGATCGCCCTCTACAGCTTGGAAAATGCCTTTGATTTGGCGGAATTGCGGGCTTGGGAAGATCGCTGGCAAAAGGTGGCTGGAACCGGGGAGCGATCGCCCGTTCTGGAGGAATTGCCCCTGTTTCAGGCAGCGAACCCGGCTCGCTATGTGTGTGAACTAAAAATCGATGGCTCGGCGATCGCCCTCACCTATGAAGAGGGGCTGCTGGTGCGCGGGGCCACGCGGGGCGATGGGATTGCGGGCGAGGAGATTACCCAAAATATCAAGACGATTCGATCGATTCCGTTGCGGTTGAATACGGCCAATCCACCGGCCCGGTTGGAGATTCGCGGGGAGGCGTTTTTGCCCCTCAGCAGTTTTGAGCAAATCAATCGCGATCGGGCGGCGGCGGGTGAGGCCCTGTTTGCGAATCCCCGAAATGCGGCAGCGGGAACCTTGCGCCAACTGGATTCGCGGATTGTGGCGGAACGGAAGCTGGACTTTTTTGCCTACACGCTCCAGTGGCCGGAGGAGCTGGACTGGCCCGATCACCCCCGCAGCCATTGGGAGTCGCTGGAACAGTTGGCGGCTTGGGGGTTTCGGGTGAATCCGAACCGCGATCGCTGTGCTGACCTGGCGGCCGTTTGGGACTATTGCCAACGGTGGGATCAGGCGCGGCACGACTTGCCCTACATGACCGATGGGGCGGTGATTAAGCTCGATGATTTGGCCCTGCAAACGGCGGTGGGCTTCACCAACAAGTTTCCACGCTGGGCGATCGCCTACAAATACCCGGCGGAGGAAGCGCCCTCGCGGTTGCTGTCGGTGACGTTCCAGGTGGGGCGGACGGGGGCGATTACCCCGGTGGCGGAACTGGAGCCGGTGCAGTTGGCGGGAACCACCGTGGCCCGGGCGACGCTGCACAACCGCGATCGACTGCTGGAGTTGGATTTGCACCTAGGCGACACGGTGGTGATTCGCAAGGCGGGGGAAATTATTCCCGAGGTGTTGCGGGTGTTGCCGGAACTGCGGCCCGACGGCGCGGCGCGGGTGCAAATGCCCAGCCATTGCCCGGCCTGTGGCGAGGCGGTGGTGCAGCCGATCGATGAGGCCGTGATGCGCTGCATTAATACCTCTTGTCCGGCGATCGTCCGGGGCAGCCTGCGCCATTGGGCTAGCCGCGATGCGTTGGATATTGATGGGCTGGGGGAAAAGTTGGTGGAGCAGTTGAGCGAGGCGGGCTTGGTCAAGTCCGTGGCGGATTTGTACGGGCTGACGATCGCGCCGTTGCTGACCCTGGAGCGGATGGGGCAAAAGTCGGCGGAGAAACTGGTGAGCGCGATCGCCCGATCGACCGGTCAGCCCTGGGCACGAGTGCTGTATGGCCTGGGAATTCGCCACATCGGATCGAGCAATGCCAAGCTGCTGGCGGCCCAGTTTCGATCAGTGGAAGCCCTGGCCACGGCCACCGAAGAGGAGTTGACGGCGGTGAACGGGATTGGGTTGGAAATTGCCAAGTCGATTCGGGAGTGGTTCGGGTCGGCGGCCAATCGATCGCTGGTCGATCGGTTGCGATCGGCGGGGTTGTCCTTGGCGGCTGCTCACCCGGATCCGGATCAGGCGATCGACCAGCCAACCAACGCGGCCATCAGCGGTAAGACCTTTGTGCTAACCGGAACTCTACCCACCCTGACTCGTCCAGAAGCAAAGGAGCTAATCGAGCGATCGGGTGGCAAGGTCACCGGCTCCGTCAGCAAAAAAACCGATTATGTGGTGGTGGGCGAGGAGGCTGGCTCCAAACTGGACAAAGCGCAATCCCTGGGATTGGTCTGTATTTCAGAAGCTGAGTTGCTAGAATTGCTGGCAATGGCTTAGTCCAACATTTCAAGCTTTAACTGCACCAGACCACCGCACCAGACCAGGGGCTTAAGCCCCTTGCCCCCGGCGATTGCTGTGGCCCCTGACTCCCCAAACGTCTTCGTCCGATTCTCTCCCCAGGCTTTGTTTATGAAGGTCGATCAACGTCCCCCCAGCGCTCAGCCCACCCAACCTCCCCAGCCGATCGCCCCGTCGAGGCAACCGGGGTTATGGCGGCAACTCAGCAATAATTTCGCCCTGATGGCGACCGGGGGACTGGTGGCGATCGTGGCTACGTCGGCGGCGGGGATTGGCAACTGGGGCAAGGGGATTAGCGACTTTGTGGCGGCTCCCTTCAACACACCGCAGCCACCGGCCAAGGCCGATGTACGATCGCTGACGATCGACCAAATTCGCGGGGCCAGCGAACTGACGACCACGGTGTTTTCGATGGAGGCGATCGTCCCGGCCCAGCGCGATCGGGTGTTGGGGCAATTCGTCGTCGGTTCCACCAAGCTGCTCTACATCGCCTATGGGGAAATCAGCGCCGGGATTGACTTCAACAAACTGAAACCGGAAGACGTGCGCCAAGGAGCCGATGGCAAGCTAGAAATTCGGTTGCCGGCCCCGGAAATTCTCGATCGCAAAATCGATGTGGGTCGATCGCGCGTCTATGACTACGATCGGGGCTTTTTGGGTCTCGGCCCCGACTCGGGCCCCGAACTGATGGCCCGGGCCCAAGAGGCAGCGCTCGATCGGGTCACGGAATCCGCCTGCCAACGGGGCTTGCTCAATGAAGCCAACAAACGCGCTGTGATGGTGGTGAGCCAAATGTTGGCCCCGACCCAAGCGGGTTTGCCCAAGGGAGCCAAGCCAGTGACGATCATTCCCCAGGAGCCGGATCCCGCCGCCTGCCCGATCGCCAAACCCATTAACCCACCGGCGATCAACCCACCAGCGACCAATCCCCCGGCCACCAACCCCAACGGGGCCGCCGACCAGCCCGCCGCTCCGGCCCAATCCTAGTAGCGCGACAAGCTTGTTCTAGTCAATCAATTCGACTGTTCCTGTTACCTAATCGTTAGGCAGCAAGGGGCTTAAGCCCCTTGTTTCTGTAACTGATTCCGCAACTTTGACCCACCGAATTAAGCCTGTCGCACTACTAGGGGAGGTCTGATTGGAAGAACAAGAGATCTACAAAATTTGGAGGGATTTTAGCCAGGGGCCAGTTTGGGATTGAAATTGCTCCCAAGAGGTTTTCAGAAGCTGCAAATTTTCTGCATCACTCTCAACGGTTTCACCGTTTTTTTGCAGCTTTAGCCCCATTCGTTTGTAGGTTTCAAAGGCTAATTCGGGGCCCGGTGTTTTGCGCCACATGGACTCTAAAAACAACAGAATTGTTTGATCAACCGCAATACCACTGCCAACCAGCGGCGCGGCCAATAGTTGAATTTTGTTTTCTGTGAGGGCGCGCCGAGCAATCGCCCGGTTGAACCGATGACAGGTTTCGCGGGTCGCTTTGACGGCAGCTTGGGGAACCACAGGCATCGCCCACCCCCCATCCACCGCGATCGCCAAGGAAAGGTGCAAGTCGCGCCAAGCCAGTTTGGGTAATTGTTGAGCCAGCTCAGCCATGGTGTGGGGGCGCTCGCTCAAGCCAGCAATGATGGTTTTGAAGGGTTCCGCATCCAGGTGCACCGTTGCCACCGGGCAGGGATATTCCTTGGGGATTTGGGGCGATCGCAGCGTGAGGGCGAAGGTTTGCTGATCCAAGCGATCGCGCTGGGCCAAAGAGGCGAGGGGCACGGTTCCGCGCCCAAAAATATCCCGTCGAAATGATTGGTTGGTATAAACGTCCCGCAAGGTTTCCCGCAGCACGGGATCCTCAATGGTTTGCAGGGTTTGCAACTGGTTAGGCTGCAATCGAAAGTGTTCCATTTGGTCGCCCAAGTGGGCCGAAACCAAAAAGCTGGCCTTGGCTTCATCCAGCAGTTCCACCACTTCTCGATGGAACAGCGGGGTGAAGTGGCGATTGCAATATTCATGCACCAAGTAGTTACGAGACATGGTGGAAATTTGCTGGAGCCGATCGAGCGCGGCTGGCTGAGATTTGAAATAAATGGCCTCCTGTTCAGCAATAGCTTTGGCAAAATTCAGAGCCAGATCAAATCGTTTGGTAATGGGGCCCGATTGGGAGAGCACCTGCGCTTGAATTAGCTCTCGCATTCCCAAAAATGCAGACCAACCGGGCATGGCGTTGTAGCTGAGATAAACAACGCCACCAACTTTTAATTTTTTGCGAATAAAGTTAACGATTTGCTGTCGGTTTTCGGGCGAAATCCAAGAAAAAACGCCATGGAGCGTGATGAAATCAAAGTCCGGCAACTCTGCCCGATCGGCAAAATCCTGGAAAGAGTCATCAAAAAAATGGATGTTTTTGAGGCCAATTTCGCGGGCTAAGGTTTGGGCATGAACAATGTGGCTGGGATTGAAATCTGTGGCATAAAAATCCCCTTGCGGATTGGCAGCCGCCAGCAAATTGGTGGTGTTGCCCTGTCCGCAGCCCAGTTCACAGTAGGTGAAGGCGCGATCGAGCGGGGGAGCCTGAAGCCCCTTGCACAACAACACGTAATTGAGGTGTGTGGGGGCTAATTCCCGATAAAACCCATGAGTGTAGTCCACTTCGGCCACATAGCCCTCTGTCCAACTTTGCATAGTCGCCTACTTCATCTACACAGTAACCAACAGAGATCGGGGGGCTGCTTCCCAACAGTTGGGTTGCGGGGCCCACTTCCTATCCCTGGCCATCCTCAAAGCAGCCCGCAATTCCGGACAATTACACCGGTTACGAACGGTTCGATCGCCTAGTGATCTCAACTAGTGATCTCAACCAGCGATCTCGACTAGTAATCCCAACCAGCAATCTCAACTAGCGATCTCAATTAATAATCCACCGGGCAAATCTTCGACCGTCCTGAATTCATCACCGCTAATCACCACGTCATCACCAGGGCGATCGACCGGAAGTTAGCGATCGGGTTCTGGCGGCAACACGGCCACCCGCATAAACCGCAACCCATTGGCCCCCTGGAGCGATTCCACCTCGCCGCTCTCGCGCTTGGAACCAATCATGCCCTCGCGCTCCAAGTAGCGTAAATATTCCTGATATTCGTGGCCCTCGTCCTCCGTGGCATAGACCACCGTGAGGCAGCCGGGCTGGGTAATTCGTTCTCCTGTGATCGCATCGCGGGCCTTGTCGATCCGCTTTTTGACAATTTCATAGCGCGTGTCGCGGGTTCCTCGCACATCAAACAGCTTCTCAGTGTTTTCATCATGCAGAATATCCACCGTGGAACCCTGCACCAGCACAAGATGCGTCAAGCGTAATTGGTCACTAAGGGTGCGCTCAATTTCAAAACCCATCCGCGCACAGGCACAGACTGCCCGCAGTTGCTCGTACCGCAGGCTGCGAAGGTGGAAGCTGGTGAAGTCGGGATAGATGGAGCTACCGGCATAGATCATGTGATCAATGCCGTCGGTGGATTCAATGTCGCAGTAGTGGGGGGCGATCGACTGCATTTTGCTTTGGCAGCGATCCCAGGTTTCCCGCATCCGCCGATTAATTTCACTCACCAAGTGGTCATATTCAGCGCGGGCTTCATAGACGGCCCCGTGGGGATTGTCGCAAGCTTGGCGATAGGCGGTGACGGCGGCGGCGGTGGCTGGATCCAATCCGGCCAGATAATCCAAGTCGTCTTCAATGTTTTCCCGCAGGTATTGGGCCCCGCGCACTTCCGCTTCCACGGTTACGCCGCCTTCGAGGTTGTGGATATATTCCTGCAAGTCCAAGCGCAGTTGCCGCAACAGGGGCAGGTCTTTGGCCGCACAAGCACAATCGAGAATGGCCAGGGCTTGCCGAAACTGGGACAGCAAATCCGTTTGAATGGCTCGATCGCGCGCGAGGGATGAACCGCGAATATCGGAGATACCATAGAGCGGATAAACATTTTCAAAGGCGATCGGCTGGGGTGGCAGGCCCCAACTGCGCCGCTCTGCCTCCTGCAAAAATTTCCATTCCACGGCCGGGTGGATGTTGCTGAAGTGGGACTGGCCGGCCTGGCGCAAGGCCACGGCCAAGGAAGGTTGCAGCAGTTCCGCTCGATTGATGTCCAACAGGTCAAAGTTATCGGGCAGACGACTGGCCACCCCCACTAGCCCCATCAACAAGGGGGGACGATCGCCCGCCTTATCCCGCAGCAACAGGGGAATCAACAGCAGCGATCGGGCCCCGCGATCGCGCAAATCCTGTTCGAGGGGGGTGACGGCCTGGGTGGCCAAATCCCGAACGATCGTCACCCGCTCCAACTGCATGGCCGCCAAGCAGGGCGATTCGCGCAAGTCCCCCAGGTCATAGCCCCGGACGGTGCGCAGCCGTGCCTCATTCCCCAGGGTTAATTGCAGCCGATCGCCATCGGTGCGCAACACAAAGGTGGCATCACCGGAAAAGAGCGATCGCATGGATTGCCCCACTTCCCGGAATTTTTCCGGCTGCAAGATGGAATGGCCATTCAGCAACAGGCGACCCAACCGGCGTAATTGCTCCCGCGCGGTCACATCCCAGCCTTCCAACAACAGTTGCCCCTTGAATTGGCACCATTCCAACTGAAACGCGCTTTCAAAGGAGGGCAAGGAAGTGGAGGCTTCCATGAGGGTTTGCACATCGGGGGCGATCGACTCGAACACCAAGGCCCCCGGCCGCATCCACAATTCCAACCAGCGATCGGCCACTTGCACCAACTTCGGCGCATTCAGCAACCGCCGAATTCGGCTGTCCTTGGGGTGGCGATCGAGCAACAGGCGGTAGGCCACCTGTCGCCGCAGCCAATCGCGCAAGACTTCGGCCTCTAGTCCTGGCAACAAATCCGCGAGCGATCGGCCAACGGCCACCAAACCCCGCACTGACTCTTGACGACCGGCTAGCTTCACCGCCTGACAAAATGCCGCATTGGCCATGTCCACTTCAAAGCTGTCCGGCTGCACCACCGCAAGCAACACTTGGCTATGGGTCACAACATCCACCATCGTTTCGCTGGCAGTCGATAACAGGCGCTCAATGGGGGAATTCTGATCAATGGCGGAGTCGGTGGCGGAATCAATGGCGGCAGCAGCATCGGTCGTGGTGCTGCCTAAGTCCGCAGGGGGTTGCACTTCGATCGGCAGAATAGATTGGCCCGCCTCAAGGATTCTGAGGGTGGTTGCTGAAGGGGTACTGGATTCTGACATTGTTGATTAACCCTAACTCTCCGAAACATCCCCGACGAATAAACGGTTTTGAAAGACTGGGTTAAGGACGGCCAAGACCGAATCAACTGAATAATGGAACCAACGGGACTGATCAACATGCTGGGGCAAGGGGCGCTACTGTGGAAACCCGGCCCGCGTTCGCCCATTGGCCAAGAACGTTGCCTCAGTCACCGAATTGACTGATCTCGGTTATTGAATCGCCGATCGCGGGTGGCTAATCATGAGTCGCCCATCTCAATCACCAATCACCGATCGCCAACTCATCCATGAACCGTGATTTAACCCATGCGATGCACCAACCCTGATTGCGCAAGCCCGATGCTGATCATCCATCAGCAATCAGCCCAATAGACTTGCTTCGGCCCAAGAAAAGATTCCTGACGATTTGATCCTAGCTTTCAGGGTTCTGGACTGGGGAGTCTTTTCTTGAGTTTTGATGAGTTTTGCGATCGCCCCTAGGTTGTTAAGGGTGCTGGATCAACGGCCGAAGACTCGGCCAGGGCCGGCCGTTGCTCGATCGGGATGGTGATCACAAATGTGGCTCCCTGGCCTGGCTCCGTCACACATTCCAGCGATCCCTTGTGGCGATCGGCCACCACCTGATAGGAAATGGACAGCCCCATCCCCGTTCCCTTGCCTACGGGCTTTGTTGTGAAAAATGCATCAAAAATCTTGGATTGGGCCGCCGTGGCAATTCCCGGGCCGTTGTCGATAATTCGGATTTGGAGCTGATTGGGGTCAAGCAGAGCCGTGGCGATCGTAATTTGTGGATCCAACGTGCCAGACTCTTCCAACGCATCGATCGCATTCACCAACAGGTTCATAAACACCTGATTGAGCTGACCCGCATAGCATTCCACCGAAGGCATGGCCGGATCGTATTCCCGGTGGATGAGGATGGCCGGCTGGGTGTCGCTGCCCTTCAAGCGATGGTTCAAAATCGTCAGGGTGCTGTCAATGCCTTCGTGGATGTCCACCCGCTTCAGATCCGATTCATCCAACCGGGAAAAAATCCGCAACGATTGCACGATGCCGCAAATGCGCTCGGAACCAATTTCCATGGATTTCAGGAGTTGCGGCAAGTCGTCTTCCAGAAATTCCAGGTCGATCGCCTCGGCATAGGCCGTCAAGGTGGGGGAGAGTTCCGGTTGCTCCTGGTGCAATAACTCTAAAAAACCCAACAGGCCATGGATGTAGTCCTTTGCATGGCCCAAATTGCCGTAAATGAAGTTGATCGGGTTGTTGATTTCGTGGGCCACGCCGGCCACCAACTGCCCCAGGCTGGACATTTTTTCGGACTGGACAACCTGCACCTGCGCCTTTTGCACCTGTTCCAAAGCTTTGGACAGTTCGGCGGTGCGCTCCAGCACCCGTTGCTCCAGTTGTTCCGCCAGGCTTTGCAGTTTGGCTTCGGCCAGTTGTCGATCGAGAATTTCTTCTCGCAGCAGGCGGTTGGTTTCACGAGTTTGGGCGATCGCCACTCGCAGCCGCATGGGTTGGCGCACCAACAGGAAGGTCAACACCGTGCCCAGGGCGATCGCCACCACTTCGCCCACCCGCAACCAGAGCATGGAAGTGGACACCACTGTCCAACCTTGGGCGGGCACGGCGGCCAGTTGCCAGCGCCCTGTGAGCAACGGAATTTCTAGAATCACCGGGTCGCGATCAAACACGGTGGCCGACCCAAACAGCAACCGCCCCACCCCATTGGCCCCATGCTCATAGATGGCGTATTCCGTGCTGTTGTCGTTGTTGAGCAAGTCCGCATCCGCCAGCAGGGCCAGCTCATCAAAAATCACAACCACCATGCCCAACAGGGGCGATCGACTGGAGCAGCGCCCATCGCAAACGGGGATGTAGCCCAAGTAGCGTGCCCGGTTGGTGTAGGGCTGGGGCAATCGGGAAATGAGACCACTGGGAATGAGGCGTTTAAACCGCTGTTGTTGTTGGCGGTAGTCATCCAAAACGGCTTGGGTTTCCGTGTTTGGCGGATAGGTCAGAATTTGCAGTTTTTGGGGATCATTCAGGGCCGGCGGCTGACCGGGCTGGGCCGATCGCACCAACAAGACCGCAATCACGCCCTGTTGCTGCTGCATGAGCGATCGAACAAAGGCGCTGAATTGCCCTTGGGACAGAGGCCCCGCGTTCAGCTCGTAGGGAACAATGCCTTGGGCCGTTTGAATGCGAGCGTTCAGGGCCGATTCCAGCCGGGCCCGCTTGGCGCTCAAGCGAGACAGGAGGTTGGAGCGGGCTTCTCCAACAAATCGATCGCGGGCGATATCATCCACCACCCAAGCTGCAACGGAGGACAACAGGGTGAAGGCAGCAGCGGCCAATGCGGGCACGATCGTCGATCGATTCATCAACAAAACTTCTGGGTCTGAAACCCCGCCCTTTGAGGGCGGCTTTGTACTACAACTGAACACATACCGAGGGACATCCGGGAATTTAAGCCTGTGGAGCAAACATAAGACCGAGAAACCTTTGGGGTGGAGGCAGTTGCTAAGAAGCAGGAATCTAAGTCGCGAGGCTTAGAGAATCCCCGTTCCTTTAGGGCAGGGAGTATGTCAATCAGAATTGCAGACTCTTAGGGGATGTCTCAAAAGGGCTACTCAACAGCTACTCAACAACTGGTCAAGATCCGGGGGCCAAAAACGCCTCCACTGCCGATCGCATCACGGCCACCGGGGCCGGCTGACCCAACCAGCGGGACAGGGCCACCGCCCCTTGTTGCACCAACATTTCCAACCCATCAATCGTCTGCAAGCCCCGATCGCCCGCCATTTGCAAAAAGCGCGTGGGACGAGGTGTGTAAATCAAATCGTAGGCAATGCTGCTGGGGGGCAACAGGGCCAATTGGGCGATCGAAAGGGGCGAGTCGGCCGCCAAGGGATGCATTCCCACGGGAGTCGAGTTCACCAGCAAATCGGCGGCCGGCAGCACCCGATCGAGGTCTGACCACACCAGCGTTTCTAGGGCGATCGCCAGGGGGTTTGGGGGCCCAAAGTGCTGTTGCAGGGCCGCCAGTTTTTGGGGGTCGCGCCCGGCCACCACCACCCGATCGCACCCCAACAGCTTGGCTCCGGCAATCACGGCCCGAGCCGCGCCCCCCGTGCCCAACACCAGGGCCGTGGCCCCCTGCCAATGGGCACGCAACGCCTTGAGCGGGGCCACAAAGCCGTCCACGTCGGTGTTGGTTCCGGCCCAGCCCCGATCGGTTCGCCACAGGGTGTTGACGGCCCCGACCGATCGAGCCACATCGGAAATCTCTGCCAACAGGGGCATCACCGCCTGCTTATGGGGAATGGTGACGCTCAGTCCCAACACCTCCACGGCCGCAAAGCCATCCATCGCCTTAGTCAAGTCTGCGGGCTTGACCGGAAAAGCCACATAAACCGCATCGGCCCCCAAACTGGCGATCGCCTGGTTATGCATCACTGGCGAGAGGGAATGGCCAATGGGATCCCCAATTACGCCGAGCAATCGCGTTTTACCGGTAATGGGCGATCGATTCATATTTGAAGACACGTTTTCAAAATCTCCTGTCTCAAGGACTAATGGACTAATGATTGATGAACTAGATGGACTACTAGATCGACGAACTAGATGAACTAATAGATCGACGAACTAATGGATTATGGATTGATGAACTGAACCATTGATGCACTGAGAAGTTTGCTTACAGGCTTAAATCCTTGCGGGCTTAAACACTTGCAAGCTTCAAGGCTTCAAGACTTCAAGGCTTCAAAGCTGCGCACCCAAGATTTACCAACGATCGAACTGCAAAATCCAATAGTTGAGCGCCCGCAGACGGCTGACCACCTCGACCGCCAAGGTTTGCACCATCGCCGACGGATCGAACCATTGATTATCAACCGCCATCGATCGAAAGCAACTATAGGTTGGCAAAGTTTCCACCGTGATATCCCGAGCCTGGGTGAGCCGAAATCCCGTTTCTTGGGCCAGGTTTCGATAGGAATTGAGGGTATAGCTCAAGTCAAACCCACCATAAAACCCGGTACTATCCAAAGGAGATTTGAGATTAGGCAACAGTGCTAACAAATCACTGGGCAAAAAGTCTGAAATAGCCAATTGACCACCCGGCTTCAGAACACGGCGCACCTCTTGGAAAAATCGCTGTCGATCGGGAAAGTGAAAAATACATTCCACCGCCAACGCCACATCAAAAGACGCATCCGGAAAAGGCAGCTCGATCGCGTTAGCCTCCACCCATTCAATGGTGTTGTTATTTTGCGGAGTCACCCACTGTTTCGCCCGATCGAGCTGGCGCGGGTCAATGTTCACCCCCGTCAGTTGCAGGTTTGAAAATTGTTGATTCAGGCTGGCGATCGTGCCGCCAAACCCGCAGCCCACATCCAGCACCTTGGCCCCATTTTGAATCCGCGTTGTGCCATACACCTCACGGGTGAGCTGCTCGGCCGCTTCATCAAAGGCGGCGGGACTGATTTGGGCCCGATCGGGATCGGCCCAATAGCCCCAATGGACGTGGCGGCGGAAGGCCGTTTGCACAGCGGGCGATCGATCCAGCAAGCCCAACAAAGCATCGAAGTAGGGCAGATTAACCGTTGAGGTAGCCATAGATTTTCAGCGACTGACCGCGAGGTGATTACAGCGAGGGTGGCAGCAATGGCAAAACTCAACATTGAAACTCAACGTTGGAGCCACAAGCGATTGAAGGCAATTGAAAGCAATTGTATGTGTCCATTCAACCTAACCCACCGGTTGATTAACGCTCTGAATTCCGGCCGACAACCTCTCCCGGGCGATCGGTTCGCGGGCCCAGTCAATCCCCTACACTAAGAGCCGAACTGTGCAGGCTTGGTGTCGAGTCTATGGACAAAGGAACGCTGGTTGAATTGCGACTCGATGACGAGCGGGTGTTGGCCACAATCGATCGCCCAGAAGGCAAAAAACTCTTCATCGCGATCGGCGAGCAGGGCAAAAACCACAAGATCCGTCCCCAGGATGTGACCTACACCGTTGGGGGTGGGTTTCAGCCCGCCGACATTGCTGCCTTTCGAGCCGCCACAGCGCCTTACTTTGACCCCGACAGTTTGGAAGTGGCTTGGGAACTGCTGTGCGAGGAAGACAACCGCGCCGTGGATGCCAAGGAACTGAGCCTCATTCTTTTTTCGGAAGCTTCGCCGGTCACTTGTTACGCTGCTCACCGGATGCTGAGCGAGGATAAGCTATTTTTTAAGCAGAAGGGCGATCGCTACGAACCTCGACCCGCTAGCCAAGTCTCAGAAATGCGCCGCCAACAGGAGCTGACCCGGCAGCGAGAACAGGAACAGCAGGCCTTTTGCGAGTGGGTTCAATCAGCCATCAGCAACCCGGGCGATCGCCCCGAAATTCCCGACGATTCCCCATTTCGTCAGCGCCTTGAATTACTGGAACGGTATGCCGTCCAAGGCGATGAAATGACCAATCGATCGGCTGCGTTAGACTTACTCGCAAAGCTTGATCGCCCGACCACCGAACGCGGTGCATTTGATCTGCTTGTGGCCCTGGGCCTGTGGAGTCCCCACGAAAATTTGCACTTGCGGCGATCGCAACTGCCCACCCGTTTTTCTGCCAAGGTGCTTGATGTGGCCCGTGCGTACCTCGAATCCCCACCCCCCGATCTGGATCGCGATCGGCTCGACCTCGTTCACCTCAAAACCTACACGATCGACGACGAAAGCACCCGAGAAATTGACGACGGCCTCAGCCTGGAATTCCTCAGCGATGGCACCGAGCGCATTTGGGTGCACATTGCCGATCCCACCCGCTGGCTAGAACCCGGAAACGAGCTAGACCTCGAAGCCCGCCGCCGCGCCACCACCGTCTATTTGCCCACGGGCCCCGTGCCCATGTTTCCGCACGAGCTGGCCACCGGCCCCATGAGCCTCGTGCAAGGCCGGCAATGCTGTGCCCTCAGCTTCGGCATCGTCCTTAACGAAAATGGCTCCGTCGCGGACTACCAAATTCGCGCCAGTCACGTCAAACCCACCTACCGCCTCACCTACGACGACGTGGACGAAATGCTCGATTTGGGCATCACCGACGAGCCACAACTCACAGCCCTGGCCAAGTGGGCCAAGCGCCGCGAAAGCTGGCGGGCCAGCCAAGGGGCAATCCGCATTGAAATGCCCGAAACCTCGATCGCCGTCAAGGATGACGAAATTGAAATCCGTGTCCTGGGCGATTCCACCGCACGGGGGCTGGTGGCAGAAATGATGATTCTGGCGGGGGAAGTGGCCGCCCGCTACGGCCAAGAACATAGCCTGCCGATGCCCTTCCGCAGCCAACCCCAACCGGAACTTCCCCCCGCAGAAGAATTGATGCTGTTGCCAGCGGGCCCCGTGCGCGCCTGTGCCATCCGCCGCTGTATGCCCCGCAGCGAAATGAGCACCACGCCCGCCCGCCACTCCAGCCTCGCCCTGGATACCTACACCCAAATCACATCACCCATTCGCCGCTACACCGATCTCTTGGGTCACTTTCAAATTAAGGCGCACCTGCGAGGCGAAACCCTGCCCTTTTCGATTAACGAAATGCAGGAGTTGGTGCAAGGGGTGAGTTCCACAGCCTATGAAGCGACTTTGGTGGAGCGTCAAACCACACGCTACTGGATTTTGGAATATTTACGACGCAACCGCGGCCCTTGGCAAACACTGATGTTGCGGTGGTTGCGCGAGGATGATGGGCTGGCGGCGGTGCTGCTGGAGGATTTGGGGGTGGAGCTGGCAACGCGGTTCCATCGCGATCTGTCGCCGGGCGATCGCCTCTGGTTGGAGGTGAGCCACGCGGATCCCCGCCAAGATTCCATTCAGTTTCGGGAAACGGCGGTGGATGGAGCGCTGGCCGAATCGGTTTTGTAGCTCGGGGGCTGGGCTGAGCAAGACGAGTGATCAAAACAGGTCTGGCAAGAGGAAACTGGTCAAACTAGGCGCGCAAGAAAATGGCGCACAAGAAAATGGCGCGAAAAAAATCAAAAAATTCCTCATCCAGTTGCGTGCAAATGGCTCACAATCCCCTATAATTCTGAAGGTCAAATTTCGCGCCGGTCAAATCACTGGCTCGATCGCGGAATCTGCCTCGGGATGTAGCGCAGCTTGGTAGCGCACCTCGTTCGGGTCGAGGGGGCCGCTGGTTCGAATCCAGTCATCCCGATTGTATTTCCCAATTCACTGCTATCCAGGGTTCGCAACGCTGGATTCTCCTTCATTCTGCCTCCATAGAAACTACTGGTGCTCTCGGCGGCCCAACTGCCGATCGCCCTAGTTTTTCCATGGCTCGAACTGATGGTTTAAATTTTGGTGAGGGGGCCTCTAACGTTGGCTTTCCTTGACCTTCGGTCGCTCCTGCCCGATCGCCCAATCCCCCGAGTTGGCAAGGTGGGTTCTGCCTGGCGATCGCCCCAGTGAACTCCCCAAACGGGCAGCCCCCTGGCCCGTGGAGCACCCACCAGCACCCAGCAATTGAGTTAAATTATCCCTGTATTACTGACCCCGAGGATCACCCTGGCAACAAACCAGAGGAAATGCTCCCGGACGGCTCCTAGCCATCTTTCATCATCAACCACTCGTCCCGTTCTGCACCAGAACTGGCCATGGCCTGCATGATCAGCCCGTTGTCCTACTGATCCCAATCATTCGATCTCCCTATTTTGATTTCTTATATTGGTGACAGTAAAAAATTATTAAAAATCATTCCCGATCGCGCCCCCAGCAACCCTCAAGATCGCCATTAATCGGCAAAACCCACTAGGATAGAGCCACTTCAAGCTCAAGATAGCAAAGCCCCTTTTTGTTTAACCCCATTCTGCGAAAATCGTGCGATATTACTTAGAAATTACTGCGCTCACAAACTCATCAGAGAGCACTGAAGTCCTATGCAAAATCCTTGATACTGCTCGTTATCAAACGCAATACCACGAAACTTTAGAATCATTTTTGGCTGCCATTCAGCAAAACCAGCAAGAAATTGATTGTCTCATTATTCAAGAGGATCCACTGCTTGAGCAAACCATTGAGCAGCTCTCTACCGCTAACATCATTCTTCCGGCAGTTATTTGGTGTTCCCGATCGCAGAATTTACCCAAAAAACCCTGGATTTATCATGCGGCTGAAGTGATTGCCTCAGAGCAAGACCTCGAAATCTTCCGCCGATCCATCGATCGCGCCATCAACAATTTCCTATACCTAACGCCAATCAGCTCCAACCTTGGTCAGACAAACGTTGCCCCCGCATCTGCCGTCCCTAGTAATGCAGTGAACCTGCTTGAGCAACAGAAACGACTGACAGACAAACTCAAAGAGCGCTTAGGATATTTAGGTGTGTATTACAAGCGCGAACCCAAACTTTTTCTCAGAAACCTGCCCGCCGAAGACAGGCACGCTCTCCTACAGGAATTGAGAAGCGAATATCGCGAAATTGTCCTGGCCTATTTTGCAGAGGATGGAACCGTCAATATGCGGGTCGATCGCTTTGTAGAGCAGGCTTTCTTTGCGGATATGTCTGTTTCTCAAATTGTAGAAATTCACATGGAGTTGATGGATGCCCTTGCCACTCAACTCAAGCTGGAAGGACGCAGTGAAGAAATTCTTCTAGACTATCGGCTCACGCTCATTGATATCATTGCCCACCTGTGCGAGATGTACCGACGCTCCATCCCTCGCGAGTGATGGGCCCTAATTGATCGTCTAACAATACAGCGCTTGTGAATTATGCGAATCAAATTATGCGAATTAATAGATCTGTGCATCGAACAATCATCAAACAATTTTGGGCAAAGGGCGAAAACGCGGCTAGCCACTTGCAATCACTCTTGTAATTCATTTTTAAATTGCTGCTTTTAGATCACACTCAGAAATAATTTTTACGTCATTTTTTAATCAAATTATCATTGATCTTCGTCAAGAATGAAGGCTTCATAGATTAATTGATTCAAATCAGGAAACTTAAGAATATTTTCTGATTACCATTTGACAATCGGGTTATTATATTAAATAAAATCAGGTTCCATGATCTTTGGGCTATTGTTCGTTTACAAGTTAGCCAAGAGCTGCTCCAGAAGCTCTAAGATTAATGCTTTGATTTTTCTGGTTTCTCCCGGTCAATCGTTGTCGTCGCAGTTGGCATCGAGCCATTTTCGCGTTCCTTCTCACGTTCTGAGTGCAGGTGACCCTATCCGGTTCAAGAGTCAATTTGACCAGTAAGTACAAGCTGTCAACAGAAGATTTCGGCATATTTCGACCAAGCTGTCATCAAACTGCCATCAAACTGCCATTGATGAACTGAATTTTGAGGATGATGACTGGAGCGTGGTCTGCTCGATAACAGATTGGGAGTAAGTTTTCCCCAGCCCTTGGGGAGAGTCCTGTGATTGGCATGGATCTGATTCCGGTTTTAGGGACTCCGGTGACCTTGCATTCTCAACGGGTCTTGTATTTACCCAAATTCCCGTGGACAGAACTTCCTAAACTCAACTCGTTGTATTGCTTATGAGTCCCCTCAAAAAAACCTACGTTCTCAAGTTATACGTAGCAGGAAATACTCCCCATTCAGTCCGTGCCCTGAAAACCCTGAAGAATATTTTGGAAGATGAGTTTCAAGGGGTTTATGCGCTGAAGGTCATCGATGTGCTAAAAAATCCCCAACTTGCTGAGGAGGATAAGATTTTAGCCACCCCAACCCTCGCAAAAATTCTGCCCCCGCCAGTGCGGAAAATTATTGGCGATTTGTCCGATCGCGAGCGGGTGTTGATTGGCCTTGACCTGCTCTATGAAGAATTGGCGGATGATGAGGCTGAATACTAGAATCAGTAGGGTTTTGCGATGGATCGTGGGATGCTGTTTAGACTCCGAGGCGATCGGGAACGGCAAAACCAACCCCCAAATGCCCGGCGGGTGGGTTCGCTCCGGTGCATCGGTTGCATCGGTGTGCCGCGATCGCGGGCCCCACACCCCGATCGACTGCCCCATCTAGCCCCAATCAGGTTCGATCCCTGTTGCGTTTAGCATTGTGCTCGGTATCATGCTCGGCAATTGAGCCTCTCCATTTGGCAATCTGGATCTGCCCCTTGGTGATGGTTAACCCCCAGGGGCCATGCCCGATCGGGTTAGGGGCCCCAATCCTCAGACACCATTCCCATTCCCTGGCTTTCCATTCCCTGGCATTTCCTTGGCACTGATGGCTGAATGACTGGCTACTCCGATAGCGTTGATTCCTTAGGAAACAGATATAAACAGATATCACTATGACCGGTGTTCAAAAAATTCGGACGATGATTGAGGGCTTTGACGACATTAGCCATGGCGGGCTGCCTGTCGGTCGAGCAACACTCGTAAGCGGAACATCTGGTACTGGGAAAACGCTAATTGCGATCCAGTTTCTTTATAACGGAATTGTTTATTTTGACGAGCCGGGCATCTTTGTCACCTTTGAGGAATCGCCCGCCGACATTATCAAGAACGCGGGCAGTTTTGGTTGGAATTTGCAACAGTTGGTCGATTCGGGAAAGCTGTTTATTTTGGATGCTTCCCCGGATCCAGAAGGGCAAGATATTGTTGGCAATTTTGACCTGTCAGCCCTGATTGAGCGCATTCAATACGCCATCCGGAAATACAAGGCCAAGCGGGTTTCGATCGACTCAATCACCGCCGTTTTTCAGCAGTATGACGCGGCTTCGGTGGTGCGTCGGGAAATTTTTCGATTGGTGGCCCGCCTGAAGCAAGTGGGCGTGACCACCATCATGACCACGGAGCGAGAGCGGGAATATGGCCCCGTGGCGCGGTTTGGGGTTGAGGAATTTGTGTCGGATAACGTGGCGATCGTCCGCAACGTGCTGGAGGGGGAACGCCGTCGCCGCACGATCGAAATTCTGAAGCTGCGGGGCACAACCCACATGAAGGGAGAATATCCCTTCACCATCACCAACCAAGGAATTAGCATTTTCCCGCTGGGGGCCATGCGCCTCACTCAGCGATCGTCCAACGCGCGGGTATCGTCCGGGGTGCTCACCCTCGACTCCATGTGTGGCGGCGGCTTCTTCAAGGATTCGATTATTTTGGCCACAGGCGCGACCGGTACGGGCAAAACCCTGCTGGTTAGTAAATTCATTGAAGACGCTTGCCAAAATGGCGAACGCGCCATCCTCTTTGCCTACGAAGAATCGCGGGCCCAACTCTCTCGAAACGCCTATTCCTGGGGCATTGATTTTGAGGATTTGGAAAGCCGTGGGTTGCTCAAAATTCTCTGCGCCTATCCGGAGTCAGCGGGCTTGGAAGATCACTTGCAGATCATCAAGTCTGAGATTGCTGAGTTTAAACCCTCCCGCATCGCGATCGACTCCCTTTCAGCCCTGGCGCGGGGGGTCAGCAACAATGCTTTCCGCCAATTCGTGATTGGGGTGACGGGCTTCGCCAAGCAAGAAGAAATCACCGGTTTCTTCACGAACACCACTGACCAATTTATGGGATCCCACGCCATCACCGATTCCCATATTTCCACCATCACCGACACCATTTTGATGTTGCAGTATGTGGAAATTCGTGGGGAAATGTGCCGGGCCATTAACGTGTTCAAAATGCGAGGCTCGGAACACGATAAGGGCATTCGCGAATACACCATCAGTCGCAACGGCCCAGAAATTCGCGACTCGTTCCGCAACTACGAAAAAATCATCAGCGGTTCCCCTTCGCGGGTCAGCGTGGACGAAAAAACGGAACTGTCTCGGATTATGCGCGGGGTTCAGGAAAAGTCCACGGACTAACCAATTCAGGACGAGACCCACTCAGAATTAACAGAGTTCAACTCAGAGTCAACAGGATTAAGCATCAGGATTCACGGAATTAAACGGAATTAAGCAGACGAATGCAGGGCAAGATCTGGCAACCTGAAACTTTTTGCCAGGCTCCTGACTCCTGTAGCCTAGGGGGGAAAGAGGCTCTAGATGATTGAGCCGAATTATGGGCTGCTTTATCGCATCACTGTTTGTCACACTGACCCAGCAAGGGCGGCGGTGGTTGCACCATCGCTGTGTTCGCTGGTGGCTGTGGGTAGGGGCGGCGATGATTGTGGCCACGATTCCCGCTTGGGCTGTGCAGGCGTTGACGTTGGATCAGGTGGATGCGATCGCCTCGCAAGTCACGGTGGTGATTGCCCAGGGTCTGCAAAAGGGAGACATTGAACAGCGCCAGGAATGGAATCCGGGGTCGGGGGTGCTGGTGGCTCGGGAGGGACAAACCTACTACGCCCTAACGGCGCTGCATGTGGTGCGGACGCGGGGCACGGTCTATGGGGTGCGCACCAGCGATGGTGAGGTGCATTTCATTGATGACGAAAGTGATCCGAGCAATATCATTCCCCTGGGCAATGAACAGGATGAAATGGGTTCCGCGATCGCGGGGATGGATTTGGCCCTGGTGCGTTTCACCAGCAATCTGGATTATCCCGTGGCGGTGATGGGCAATTCCCGGCGGATGGGGCGGGGCGATCGGGTGGTGGTGTCTGGCTGGCCCAATCCCGAGGACGACAGCGCCCGCCGTGAACGGATTTCCAGCTCTGGGGCCTTGGTGGCCATTTCCCCCAGTCCCTTAAGCGATGGGGGCTATAGCGTGCTCTACGACAACCTGACTCGGCGGGGAATGAGCGGCGGCCCGGTGCTGAATGGGGATGGGGAGTTGGTGGGGATTCACGGCCGCGGTCGGGGTGACTCCAATGGTTGCAACCAAGGTTTGCTGGGGGTGGATGCTTCGGGGAATGATTTGGGGCGATCGCTCGGTCAAGCCTTGGAAGGAAACACCGATGCGAGCTGTGGGATGCAAACGGTACATTTTCTGAGTGCGGCGGAGGCGGCCCGCATCGTGTTGGCCTATGAGGATCCGCCCGTGGATGAGCAGTTGATTGCACGCGGCTTGGCTCAAAAGCCCAAGGCAGACACGGTGGAGGACATCTACGCGGCGTTTACCTTTGATGTGCGATCGCTCCTGCGCGATCAACCTTCGGGGGGGTGCGGCAGCGTGCTGTTAGGTGATCCTTGCGATCGACCTTTCTAGGCTCAACTTCCGCGCGAAATCGTCCTGAAGGAATGGGCCTGTGATAGTTTCGATCCGAAATCCATACCCGAGTGAAAGCCCCTGGGGTTAATCAACGGTTGGTTAGGGATTGCAGCAGGGGCGATCTGCCTGTGGTGTGTAAAGGGAGTCTGGGCAGGATGACGGCAGCAGCAGCGTTAGCAGCAGAAACAGATTCAGAAGCGGAAACCAAGGCGGCGACGGCCATTCCGCAGCCCAACATGCACCCATTAGGGCATCCATCAAGGCATCAATCAGGGCATCCATCAAGGCATGAACACCCAGTGCATGAACACCCAGTGCATGAACACCCAGTGCATGAACACCCAGTGCATGAACACCCAGTGCATGAACACTTGATCGGGGCCATCACCCCTTCAGGGCGATCGCAACGGGCAGACGGGAACCGGTGGGTTACTGGATTCCTGTTCAGGGCCATGGTGGGATCGGCCTTGGGATCATCCCTATTGGGAGCTGTGGGCGTGCTGGTGGGACTGGTGGCAGGAGCCAGCGGAGTTGCGGCCCAAACCCTGGAACCGATCGAACCTGTGGGAACTGAGCTGAGCGCCCCCGAAGCCGAGATCCCCGCCCAAGCCCAGGTCACCTCCGTTTCTGCCCTCAGCGATGTGCAACCCACCGATTGGGCATTCCAGGCCCTGCAATCCCTGGTGGAGCGCTACGGCTGTTTGGCGGGCTATCCCGATGGACTGTTTCGAGGCGATCGGCCCCTGGGCCGGTTTGAGTTTGCTGCCGGTTTAGCCGCTTGCTTAGAGGCGATTCAAACCCAGCTCGATCGAGCCACCGATGCCGCAGTGCAACGGGACGACCTGGCCGCCCTGAGCCGCCTGCAAACGGAATTTCGATCGGAACTGGAGCAGCTCACGGGACGAGTCAACCGCCTGGAGGCCACCACCACGCGCCTGGAAAGTCAGCGCTTTAGCCCCACCCTGTTGATGGGGGGCGAAACGATTTTTGGTCTGTCGGCGGCCGCGGGCGACAATCCGCCCGGTGATAACGAAAATCCCGCCACCTTTGCCCACTTGACCCGCTTGCAATTTGTCACCTCCTTCACGGGGAAGGATCGGCTGCGACTGCAACTGGCCACGGGCAACCTGGGCAACAACGGCTATGCCAGTCGCCAATCCTTGGGCACGGATATGGCCCGCCTTTCGTTCCAAACGGATTTGGACAACAACATCCAGTTAGACCTGTTGGATTATCGATTTGCGGCCTGGGGCGATCGGGTGGTTTTGACCCTGCGGCCCGTCGGCTTTGACCTCAGCAGCGTCCTCACGGCCAACTCGCCCTTTTTTGACACCGGCCGCGGGGCCATTTCTCGGTTCGCGGAAGGCAGCCCCCTGTTTAAGCTGGCGGCCCTGGATGGGGGTGTGGGGGCAGATTGGCTGCTGTGGGAGCGGGGGCGGCTGCAATTTGCCTACGGCGCAGGCAACAGCGCCCGACCGGATCAGGGCATCTTTGGGAGCGATCGCAGCGCTTGGGGAGTGCAACTGCTGACCAAACCGGCGGCCACCTTGCTCACGGGCATCGCCTACATCAACGCCTACGACGATCGGGGCTATCTCAACACCTTCACCGGCAGCCTCAACGCCGACCTGTCCGGCAAGCTCGATTCCCCGGCCCAAATCCACGGCCTCAGCGGCACATTGCAATGGCGGCTATCGGAAGCTCTCACCCTGGCGGCCTGGGGAGGCTGGGTTTGGACAAATTACATCGATCGGGAAGCCACGGCCTTGTCCAACACCTATGCGGTGTCCTTAGCCTGGTCAGATCCCTTTGGCCGCGAGGGCGATCTTTGGGCCTTTTTGGTGGGTCAGCCCCTGCGCTTGGTGAAAGGCACGGGCGATGTGGAAGACGATTCGGGCCAGGGAATGCACCTGGAAACCTTCTATCGGTTTAAGGTGGGCGATCGAATTTCCATCACCCCCGGCGTTTTCGTGGTCACCCAAGCGGAACATGAGGCCGATCGCGGGGCGATCGTGGTGGGAACTATCCGCACCACATTTCGATTCTGATCATTGAAGTCGTCTTGGCCAGGCCCGTTCAAGCATCACCTCAGAATCGGGCAACCGCCCAGCCTTGGGTTACGGGCCTGCGTATAGGTATGCAAATTAACCGGATTCCCACGGAAAAACCCTGGGTAAATTGATAGGGGACAGTTGAGATCGGCAGATTCATTCAGGTGCAATCCCGATTCAATTTCCCTAGCACAGGCCCACAGAACCACAAACAGCACCACCAGCAGTGGCAGTCCCGAGCGGAATCGGAGACATTGGAAATGCAGACTACCGTTAACAGGTTCAGTGACCGGGGCTAATCATCCAGTTCCGTCGCTTAGTCATGCATGATCAGTCGTGCGCTATTTAGACCAAGCCCTAGGTTGTGTCACGCATGATTTAGGTCGCGCATAATTTGGGTCGCACATTACTGGGGTCACGGTCACACATTATGTGGTCACTCAATATGACCAACTATTGTGGGGTCACGCCTTTTCAAGCCATGCACTGTGGGGCCATGCATTCATTGAGTTCTGCATTAGCTATGCCATTGAGCGATCGAGTCGTGAGTAGGATTCTGGGTGGTTGATTCGTCATGCAGCACGTTCCATCAAAACCCATTTCGGCTAAGCCACGGTCTCGATCAGCGCGGGGCAGTCAGTGGGATGCATTCGTTTTCCTTGAGGTGTTCGACAACGAGGGCGGCATCCAAACCTATAACCAAAATTTGTTGACGGCCTACGCCTGTGTGGCGGAACCGAACCGCCGCGGCCGGGCCTGGATTTTGCGCGATCGCCCCATGGCTAAACCCCCGATCGGGGAAGGGCGCTTGGAATTTAACTGTTTTGGTGGGGCCAAGTCCCGGGCGATCGGGCGGTTGCAAATGCTGGCCAGCCTGGCCTGGAATCTGTGGATTGCGCCACCGCGCCAAGTGTTTTGTGGCCACATCAACCTCGTTCAGGCGATCGCCTGGATTTGCCAGATTCGGCGCATCCCCTACACGGTGCTGACCCACGGCAAGGAAGTTTGGGATCCCCTCTCGCCTCCGGCTCGCCGGGCTTTGCAGCGGGCCGATGCCCTTTGGATTGTTAGTCGCTATTCCCGCGATCGCGCCAGTCAGGCCAACCAGCTCAATCCCGATCGGGTGGATCTGATGCCCTGTCCGGTGGATGGCACAGTATTTCGACCAGGGCCCAAGCCTCCGGAACTGTTGACGCAGTATGGCTTAGCCGATTGCAAAGTGCTGATGACCGTGGCGCGGCTCTGGCCGGGCGATCGCTACAAAGGGGTGGATGTGACCATTCGGGCCCTGCCACTGATTGCCCGAGCCGTGCCCAACGTGAAATATCTGGTGATTGGTCGCGGCGAAGATCGCCCGCGATTGGAGGCCCTGGCCTGTGAGATGGGAGTGGGCGATCGGGTCGTGTTTGCGGGTTTTGTGCCCACGGAGGCCCTGCCCGACTTTTACCGAGCCGCCGACCTCTACGTCATGCCCTCCCAAGAGGGATTTGGCATTGCTTATCTGGAAGCCATGGCCACGGGCGTACCGGTCATTTCCGGCGATGACGACGGTTCCGCCGACCCCTTGCAGGATGGTCGATTGGGGTGGCGGGTGCCCCACCGGGACTCGGAAGCCGTAGCCCGCGCCGCCATTGCTGCCTTGACGACCAGGGGCGATCGCCGTTGTGATGGGGCATGGCTGCGGCAAGAGGCCCTTGGCCTGTTTGGGGTGGATGCCTTTCGCGATCGCCTGCACCAGCTCCTGAACCGCAGCCCACAACGCGGCCCTCGCAAACCCTAGGTTCAGGGAAACCTCGAATCCTCAATCTCGCAATTTTCGATCGCCCAATTTTCAATCTCGCAATTTTCGATCTCCGAACCCTGGATTCGCCCAATTTTTCGATCTTCAAGCCCTCGATTTCCCCAATCTTTCGATTCCCCAATGTTGTGCTATGGGCGCTTTATTCCCGGAACCTCTCCCCACTGAGTCGCCAGTTTCAGAAACCCCAACTCCAGCCAGCCAAACTCCAAACTCAGCAACACCAGACTCACCCACTCCAAACACCCAAACTTCGGAGTTTCAAGGCCCAGAAACCAACGCGCGGGAACCCTTAATTTCTGCCATCATTTGCACCCACAATCGAGCGGAATATTTGGGCGGGGCGATCGATAGTCTGCTGAGCCAAGATTGCGGTGCAACGCTCCCCTACGAAATTGTGGTGGTGGACAATGCTTCCACCGATCGCACGCGGGAAGTGGTGGAAGCACGCCTGATTCACCCCCGATTGCGCTACGTTTACGAATCGATCACAGGTTTATCTGTGGCCCGCAATGCCGGAGCCAAAGCCGCCCGCAGTCATTTGCTCGCCTATTTGGACGACGACGCAGAAGCCAGCCCCCAATGGTTACGGATGCTCTACGAAGCATTTGCCCAAAACGATCACCTGGCCATTGCCGGAGGGCGCGTTACCCTGCTGTGGCCCCCGGGGCGATCGCGCCCGCGCTGGCTTTCCGATGGCATGACTGAACCCTTGGGGGCCTATGATTTGGGCGATCAACCGATCATCATTCACAATCCGGGACAAACACCGCGCGGCTTGAATTATGCAATTCGCCGGTCTTTTCTCGATCGGGTGGGCGGTTTTGATCCCAGCCTAGGGCGCGTGGGGAAAAAATTGCTGTCGAACGAAGAACTGATGATGACCGAACGGGCGATCGAACTGAACTGGCAAGTGGGCTACATTCCCGCCGCCCATGCCGCCCACAACGTTGCCCCAGAGCGATTGAGTCCCCGGTGGTTTTTAAATCGCGCCTGGTGGCAAGGCATCAGTGAGTGCTATCGCGAACAACTGGCCGGGCGAGCGGGTCTGCGTCAGTTTGGCTTGGCGGGCGATCGGTTCTTGCGCGGCCTCTGGAAAGCCCTCCGCCACTGGCGGGATCCTGCCATTCGTTTCGACAACCTGGTCTATGCCTATGGTCAGTTGGGCTACCTGTGGGCTATCCTCCGCACCCTCATGGGTCGTCGGGCATTATAGGCTTGGCCCCGTGAGCATCGTCGATGTCCCCATTCCCAATTAGCTCTAAAATTCGCTCGATTCGGATTCGTTCTTCGCTAAATCACCTCCATTTTCGCCATTCACTGCTGTCTCACCCCCCTTCAGCATGACCATTCATCCGCAACAGATCACCAGCAACACGGTTCCCGTTTCCGTGCTCATTCCGGCCAAAAATGAAGAGGCCAACCTGCCCGCCTGTCTCGAAAGCGTGGCTCGGGCCGACGAAATTTTTGTGGTGGATTCCCACAGCGACGATCGCAGCGTTGAAATTTGCGAAAGCTACGGCGCAACCGTCGTGCAATTTCAGTTCAATGGTCGCTGGCCCAAAAAGAAAAATTGGTCGCTGGAAAATCTGCCCTTTCGAAATGAATGGGTTTTGATTGTGGATTGTGATGAGCGAATTACCCCGGAGCTATGGGACGAAATTGCTGAGGCGATCGCCCGTCCCGGTTTCGCAGGCTATTATCTCAATCGTCGCGTCTTTTTCCTAGGGAAATGGATTCGCTATGGGGGTAAATATCCCGATTGGAATCTACGACTGTTTAAGCATCAATCGGGTCGCTACGAAAACCTGGGAACCGAAGAAATTCGCAACACGGGAGACAACGAGGTTCATGAGCATGTTTTGATCAACCCAAGCCATGGCCAAGTGGGCTATCTCAAGGAAGACATGCTGCATATTGACTTCCGGGATATTTACCAATGGCTAGCTCGCCACAATCGCTATTCCAATTGGGAAGCCCAGGTGTATTTAAACCTATTAGAAGGGCGCGGCAAAGACGGAACCTTGAAGGGCAATCTGTTTGGAAATGCTGTGGAACGGAAGCGGGCCCTGAAGCGGCTGTGGGTGCGGTTGCCCATGAAACCCTTCATTCGATTTGTGCTGTTTTATATTATTCGGCTGGGATTTTTGGATGGTTATCCTGGTTATGTTTATGGCCGGTTGCTGAGTCAGTATGAGTTTCAAATTGGGGTTAAGCTCTACGAATTGCGCAAGTCGGGCGGGCAGTTGAACCAACAGCAACAACCCAAATCCAGCCCCCGATCGGCTTCGTCGTCAATCCATTCCTGAGGCATCGCCTATGACTGTGCCCCATAATTTTGAGCGGGCAACCCAATCCTATGCCCACCACGATCGGGTGAATCCTGTGGTGACCGATGAACCGGCCTGGTTCGATCTCAGTCGCTATGATCAATCTTGGTTCGATCGAGGGCGGCCCGGCTGGTTTATTTTGTTGTGGTGGCTGATTCAAGGCACTTTGTTTCCCCTATCTCCCCACCCGGCTAATGGGTTTCGCTGTTGGTTATTGCGCTGTTTTGGGGCAAAGATTGGTAAGCGCGTGGTGATTCGATCGAGCGCTCGATTTACCTATCCTTGGAAAGTGCAAATTGGTGATTGGTCTTGGGTTGGAGATCATGTCACGTTCTACAGTCTCGATCGCATTGAAGTGGGTTCCCACTGCATTATTTCCCAAGGCAGCTATCTCTGCACCGGCAGTCATGATATTCACGATCAAACCTTTGGGTTATTGGTGGAACCGGTGGTGATTGGCAACGGCACTTGGGTTGCGACGGATTGTTTTGTGGCCCCCGGCGTGCGTATTGGCGCAAATAGCATCATCGGCGCAAGAAGCACGGTGCTGATGAATATTCCCGCTCGCTCGATCGCTTGGGGAAATCCTTGCAAACCTCAACGAGCGCGATCGCTCGATCGGTGCCAGTCCTCCTCCACAATTCCATCCCAATAGGCACTAATTAACCAATAGGCACTAATTAACTAGGCACTAATTAACACTGATTGTTAGCGCTGATTGGGATTGATCAGCATTGATTAATTGATTAATTGACTAATTGATTAATCGCCACCCAATCATCGAGCAGATCAAGTTTGTTGATCGAACGAATCAACGCCAATCGAAGCCAGCAGTAACTCTGCTCCGTAGCGCACCGGATCTGTACAGGGGAGATCGGTCAGGGCCGCCACCCGATCGCACTCGGCCCTTGCTTCCGCATCCGACAGGTGAGCCGTGTTCAGGGCGATCGCTGCCACGGGCGCTGCTGCATAGGTTCCGGCCGCTCGTGCCACCGCTTCGTAAAGGGCCACCACGTCCGGCAATGGCGGAATCAGGCAATGGGGCAAATCTCGCAAATGAACTTGACCAGCCCGATGCACCAAAATCAAATGGGTGGGCTGCGATCCCCGTAGCAACGGCAAGGTGGCTGTCGATCCCGGATGCAGCAACGAGCCTTGGCCCTCGATCGCCAACAAGTCCCCTTCGCCCAAGCCCCCCGCGTCTTGGGCCGCCTGCAACAGGGCCCGCTCCACTGCCCCCGCCGCAAAATCCACCCGCACCGCATCCAGGGCCACCCCCTGCCCGGCAATCATCAACCCCGCTTGACCCGTGCCCACAAAATGCGCTTGTCGGCCCTGGCGGCGGGCTGCTCGGCACAGTTCCAAGGTGGTGGACATCTTCCCGATCGCCATATCTGTACCCACGGTTAAAACCCGCGCCCCCGACAGCAACCGCGCCAACCCCGACCCGATCGTCAGGCCCGTTGGTTCCACCCGCACATCCCAAATCCACTGCCCCGGCTGTTGGCAAGCCACCCAATCGGGCGCTTGACTGAGGGGACGATGCAGGCCATTCACCAGGGAAACCCCCGCCCGCAGCGCCTCCTTCAGTTCCGTTTCCCATTTCGTCGGCAAAATTCCCCCCGAAGGCGCAATCCCAATCAGCAACGTATCGACCCCTAGGGCGATCGCCTCCTGCGCACTGGCCACCACGGGAACCGGGCGATCGATCCCCGTTAAAGCAACCAGACTGGCACCGGCCGCATCGCGATCGATCACCGCCACCACCTCCGCCGCGCTGTAGCGCAAGAAGGCGAGACCCGTTTTGCCCCGTGGGCCCCGCAGTCCCTCATGCAACAAAACCCCTACCCGTCGCCCCGCCAAGCGCGGATTCAGAAAGTCCATTGATATTTCTCAACTACGGATGCTTGGACTGGTTTACTGAACTGGTCTACTGGCTTTGTTTTTCTAAACCAGCATGTTGAATTGAGTCATTTGCTGGGTTTGAGCTACAGCGAAAGTCGATCGCTAGCGTTCAATCCAGGGCACGGTGCGCAACCATTCCCACACGCCCGTATGTCTTCGCTGGGTCACATTTTGGCTATGTTCTGCAACGGCCATTTTCAAATCCTCAGGGCTAAATTCATAACCCAGCCGACAGGCCACATCGGCAAATTCTTGGGGCGTTTTCACAGACTTGAAATATTGTCGAATCTGTTCGCTTTGGGCAGCGGCAATTAAGAAGCGATCGGCATTGTCGATAGACATAACTCAGCACCGAAAAAGACACCAAAATGGATGACCCTTGAGGCCTCTGGAACACACCTTTGGAAACCACCCGAGGGAAAGACCCGAGAGAAAAACCTTAGGGACAAAACAACGTGTCGCGCGTGGCCCGGCCCGTCACTGGATTCACCCCATCCGCCACCGCACAAAGCTTGTCTAAGGTGTCCGATCGCAACAACACATCGGTAAAGTCCGCTCCCGTGATTTTGACACCGGGAATATTAATGCTGGCGGCGAAGGCTCCTTCTAACACCGCGTTGGTCAAATTCGCATTGACTAATCGGGCTGAATCAAGGGTGGAATTTCGCAAATTTGCACCACTCAAATCTGCTGATTCCAAGTTTGCGGCAAAGAAGCGAACCCCTTCAAGATTAGCGTTATGAAAGTTTGCTTCTCGCAGGTTGGCTTTGGTGAAGTCATCATCTCGCAGATCCTGATTGGAAAAGTCTGCGCCCACCAAAGAGAATCGGTTGTAGTTTTCTGCCCAGGCTGGTTCTGTCAATCCACACCAACCAGTTAGCAAGGTTAGACTCAAACTCAATGCCAGCAGTGGCAACAGAACCCATCGCCGCCAAGAATGACGAATTGAAGGGGCGATCGCGCTTACTCGATCGGGATTGGCATCAAAATTTTTAGGCTGAGTTCTGTTGGCTTGCGTCATTTGCACAGGAATTTTTAACATCACTGAAAACCCCCAAATTCAATTTCCATGCACAAGATTCTGCCTTTCATGAATCACTAGCAGTTACCAAAGTCAAAGGTTTCAAGCATTGATCTCACATCAGAAATTTGAGCTATGAAATACCAACTTAGACTTGACTTGCACTGTACAGGCAGCTTCTAGGAGATTATCAAACCTAGGGATCAGAAACCAAGCTTAAATTAGTCGAAGGATTGTGACCCGATCGTCCTCAGTACGCCAAAGGAAACTACAAGTCCCCAGTGTCAGACCAATGACTCGTCACCACCAGTCCTTGCTTGAAGACACCCGATCGCTAAACCGCGAATTGTGGGTGATTCGCGCGGCAGCAATCAACTCAGGATCATTCACCCCAGTTAATCAAATCTGATGGTCATTGATTTAGAGCAATGGACTTGCGAGCAATTGACTCAGATTCATGAGTCGGGGGTAAGCAGCTCAGGGCGATTAACTCAGGGGTGCAAGCTCCGGTGGAAAATCATCATCCGTTGGGAAAGGCAAGGTTTCATCAATCATGCCCTCGGACGGTTCATCGTCCACGGGGCCAAGGGGAATAAACTCCTCTTCTTCATCTTCTTCAGTGCTTTCGCTGGCCACAAGAACAACGGTGATGTTGTCACGACCACCGCGATCTTTGGCGGACTGCACCAGACGCTCCACCAACTGATCGAGCTGGTGGGCCGAGGGCATTTGGCAAAGATGATGCAAGATTTCGGAGTCGGATAATTCCTCCGTGAGACCGTCACTACAGAGCAGCAGTTGATCCCCCAATCGAAACTCAAGGGGATAAATTTCCACTAGCTCCAGCTCTCGTCGTCCCAGGCATTGCATCAACACATGTCGCCAAGGGTGCGATCGCGCCTGTTCTTGGCTCAGGTCGCCGCTTTCAACGGCCCGGGCCACCCAGGTGTGGTCCTTGGTCAGTTGCAATAGGTGTTCCTCCCGCGATCGATAGAGGCGCGAGTCACCCACATGCACCTGCCACCACTGATCATCGCGATGCATAATCGCCACGATCGTCGTGCCCATTTCGGCCCGTTCCGGATGGCGAACTTGGTCATCCAAAATGGCATCGTTGGCTTTCTCGATCGCCACTTCCAACAGGGCCGGAGAGGAAGCCTCTGATTCCCAAGATTGCAGGATCACTTGGCTAACCACTTCGATCGCAATGCGGCTAGCTTCCTGTCCGCCCGCATGGCCGCCCATTCCATCCGCAACGATGAATAACCGACCTTCAGGATCGACAAACAAATTATCTTGATTGACACTTCGCAGCATTCCGCGATCAGTCAATCCCGAGGCTCGAAACTTCATGGGCGAACGGGACGGGGGTAGAACAGGGGCAATCAGGATTGGCGGCCAACCGGACGCTGAGCGCGGGTGGCAGCGATCGCGGTCTATCGAGCTTGGTTTGCTATGGAGCGCGTCGAGGAATGAGGGGTATCACCCCTCAACCCCTAGGACTTTAGAACATCTTCTCATAGCGATCCATCCGCCGCAGCAAGCGCAAGAGAGCGATCGCGGGGAGGAGGCCGATGCCACCGGGAATCACTGCAAACCATCCGTATCCTGTGCCCACCAAGATGGCACTACAGAGGGCAAAGCTACCAGTCAGGATTGAGTAATTGGTGGCTACTTGGGCGTTGCTCAGGCGACGCAATACGCGATCGGTTTCCGTGGCCCGCACTCGCAAGCGCAGGTCACCCCGATCGAGCTTTTCGATCGTGTCATCAATGCGACGCGGCAAACCCAAGGCCGTTGAACTCATTTGCGCTGCCTGGCGACCTAACTCGCCCAGCAAGTCTCCGGCAGCCTCCGGTTGATTTCCATTCATCAGTTGCATCGCGTAGGGTTTAGCGACCTCCATAAAATTAAACTCAGGATCTAGGCCCTTGCCTACCCCTTCCAAGGTTGAAAATGCCCGCATCACGAAGGTAAATGTCGCCGGGAACCGAAAAGGCTGGCCGTAGGCGATTTCATACAGATCATCGCTGATGGCTGTCACGGACTGGGTTTCAAAGGGTTTGTCCATGAAGTTGTCCAGCATGTACTGGATCGATCGACGGACGGGCCCCGTGTCTCCGGTCGGTTGCAGCGCCCCCAGCGCAATCAGGGAGTTCATCACCCGTTCACCATTCTTTTGGGCAATGCCAAAGAAGGTTTCCATTAACCCCGTGCGCACATTGGCATTAATCTGCCCCATCATCCCGAAGTCATAGAAAATCAGCGATCCATCTGGACTCACCGCCAAGTTGCCCGGGTGAGGATCCGCGTGGAAAAAGCCCCCTTCAAGGATTTGCTCCAGGTAGGCCCTGGCTCCCAATTCGGCCAGGGTCGATCGATCAAGGCCTGCCGCTTCCAGGGCCTCGTAGTGGCTGATTTTGATGCCGGGGACATATTCCAAAACAATCGTCCGAGGTGAGCAATAGCGCCAAAAAACCTTGGGTACACGCACCCAATCCGCATGGCGAAAGTTCCGCCGGAAGCGATCGGCATTGCGTCCTTCGTTTAGGTAATCAATTTCCTCGTACAAAATCCGGCAGCATTCTTCATAGATGCCCAACCAATCCCGACCAGGGCCCCAACGGGGATGGTTTTGGAAATAGCGAGCAATGCCCTTCAGAATAGCCAAATCAATTTGGAACAGCTTTTTCAGGCCCGGGCGCTGCACCTTCACCACCACTTCTTCGCCCGATCGCAATTGAGCCTTATGAACTTGGCCCAAACTGGCGGCCGCCAGAGGAATGGGGTCAAAGCTCTGGAAAAGTTCCTGCACCGGCTTGCCCAAGTCTTGGCGAACGATCGCTTCCACTTGGTCATAGCCAAAGGCTGGTACGCGGTCTTGCAGCTTCGACAGTTCCTCCACATATTCCGCAGGGAACAGGTCAGCGCGCGTCGAAAACAGTTGACCCACTTTAATGAACGTGGGCCCCAACTGGAGCAGCGTATCGCGCACCCAAATGGCCTGTTGGCGGCGGCGGGCCTTTTGTTTGGCCTCCGTCATGCCTCCGCGATAGCTCCAGGGCTTGGTATCAATCCAAAGCCACAACAGCCAAAGGGTGACAAAAGTCCAGATATCAATAAAGCGGCGGGGGCGGGAGTACCGCTCGCGGTTCCATCGGTAAGCTTTGCTGTCGTACGTTTTCACCCTCGACTCCGTGCGGTGCGTCTCGACTCTAGCTTGGGTTGGCTTCGCTGCGGTATTGCTTAATCTCTGACCTGAGGCGGGCAATTTCGGCTCGCAGATCATCGAGTTCAGCTTGCACGTCGTCGCCGCCGGAAGCTCTGCTGCTACTGGTGCGTCCGTTGGTGGCGGCGGCTTCGGCCTGTTGGGCCCTGGCCAGGGCCTCTTCAACCAGTTGGCGCAGGTTTTCCCGCTGTTCGGCATCGAACTTCCCAAGCTCGCTCAACCAATCGGTGGCAGTTCGCTCGATTTGTTCGTTTACCACTTCAGCGATCGCGCGACCAACAAAGAAGGCATGGACAAGCGGGTTACTCATGAAACTCGCGGGTGAAAGTACTGGGAAGGCGATCGGGGATCAGGAGGTCAAGCGCTAGTTGAGAGCTAGGGTGCGCGCATAATCGCTTTTAGGCAATGCCGGAACGGGCTACCGCGACCGCTCTGAATTATAGCGTGGTGGTTTTGGGCTGGCAGGTTTGGCATGAGCAGTTTAGGGCTGGCTGGGGATTCGCGCCTGCGGCTTAGTCAGGGATCAAAATTAGGGATCAAGATCAGGGATCAAGATCAAATCAAGGGCGCAGAACTCGCAGCCAGGGTATGCCATGCCTCTAGGGTGTGCTGCTGCTGTCTGGGGCGGAACCACTGCCAGCGCTGCCCCCGTTGCTAGCACCGGATGCCCCGCCGCTGGCTGGGGCGCTGGAGCTGCCACCGCTGGGGCGACGCTCAACGGCGGCTGGCTCCGGCGCGGGGCGGCGCTCTGTGGTCGGTCGGCGTTCTGTGACGGGTCGCGGCTCGGGGTTGGCGGGGCGATCGGGCGCGGGGCGGGTTTCTGAGGGGGCTGAGTTAGTAGCCGGTTCGGGGGTGCTGGTTCCCGACGGTGAGCGATCGACCGTTGAACCGCGATCGCCTGAATTGGAGCGATCGGGGCGATCGGGACGATCGGTTGCTGGGTTGGCCGTGCCCGAATTCCCACCGGAGGGATCTACCAGCGGTGTGCTGTCGGTCGGTGGCGCGTTGCCATCAGGATTATCCGAAGGGCTGGGGCTGGCCAGGGGCGCGCGATCGGCGGTGGACTCCGCTGGTCGAGAGCTGTTGCGCACGGGCCGCTCGATCGGGGCAATGCGTTGGCTGCGAATCGCCGCTGAACTATCCCGGTGAGGATGGCTGCGAATTTGCTGCAGCACTAGGTCAGGAATGCTGGGATCGGCTGGATCCAACTCCTGTTCAGCGGTTTTGGATACCGGCCAACCTTCACGCGGCGGGAAGGACTGCTCTTCTCCCGCCAACCAGTTCAGGATTGGGGGGGACTCGAACCGAATGCCGAAGAGGTTCATTTCGCCGGATCGCACAACGGCCACCGCTCCCGCGCCAAGCATGGAAGCACAGGCAGCGGTAACCAAAAACAAGGGAGCAATCCAGCGGCTTCGTTGCGGTTGGGGAGAAGAAGGGTTCAAAGCAAACCTCGGGGCATCGGAGAGGGGTGGATGCCGCTTCAACTCTTAAGAATAAGTCAAGAGTTTTTCTTTCGTAAAGATTCACAACAATTGCGGCCCTGGCCCTGGGTTGCGATCGCCCCCGAAGCCTCAGTCCACCGGACTTTGTGGCGGATAGTGGGTTTTCACCCAAGTGATCGCTTCGGTGCGATCGCCCACCAGCCGATCCAAACAGGCTCCCCGCAACTGGCCCAAAATTTCTCGAAATTGCTTACCCGGTGCATAGCCCAACTGTTGCAGATCTTTGCCATTCAAAGGGCTGGTCACTTGGCTCAGGCGGGTGAGGTATTGCCAAATTTGCCGCCGTGTCACCCGATCGCTGTGGAGACTGACCAACAACAGCAGCGGTCGGCTCCAGGATTCCAAGACCCGCACTTGGTCGCTGGGGCGATCGCATTGGGCCAATTTTGCGGGCAAGGTGGTTTCCGCGATCGCCAGTTGCTCCAGCCGTTGAATGCTGGCTTCGGTGAGTTGTAGGCGGCGTGCCACCTCAGCTCGATCGCCCGGGGCCAAGCTGGCCAACAGGGTTTCCAGCAACAGTTCCCAACGATGGAGACCTGCCACCGCCCGATCGTCCCCCCAAGCCAACACCCCGGCCGCCCAAACCCAGGCTACCCAGCGCACCGCCTGCCGAAGCGATCGGGTCAGTTTCAGCGTAGGGTGAATGCAACGTAAGGCCTCCAGGCGATCGAGCAAATCCAGGGCCGGCAACCAAAAATCCGTCTGCAAAATATATTTCAGCTCGGCTTTCAAACGGGTTTCCAGGGCAGGTTGACGGCGCTGCCCCTCCAGCGGCGACAGTTGAGCCATGGCATAGCGGATATAGCGCTCTGTTTGGGCTTCGATCGTGAATCCCAACTTGACCGCAAACCGTACCGCTCGATAGATCCGCGTGGGATCCTCAATAAAGCTGTTGGCATGGAGCACCCGCACCAGCCGATCGCCCAAATCCACCATGCCCCCAAAAAAGTCCAGCACCTCACCGGGATTGGGTTCCGTCAGACGCACCGCCAACGCATTCACTGTGAAATCGCGCCGATACAAATCCTGTTGAATAGAACTGGCTTCCACTTCCGGATTCGCCGCTGGATAGGGATAAAACTCCGTGCGCGCCGTGGCAATGTCCACCCACAGGGAATCGAACAGCGGATCTCGATGCCACAACAGGGCGGCCGTTTGAAATTGCCCATGGACTTGTAAGCGCACCCCGGGATAGTCCTGGGCCAGAGCTTGGGCCAAGCCCACAGCGGCTCCGGTGTCTGGCGCGATGGCCGCTGAGGCCTCTGGAGGATTCGCCCGGGGTTGATGGCAACCATCCACCACCAAGTCCAAATCCGACAGGTGCAGCGCCTGGGCCGCGTCACTCAGGAGCAAATCGCGCACCCCACCCCCCACCAGGTACAGTTGCCAGCCCTTGGCCTGGGCCAAAGCCGCTGCCCGATCGAGCAGTTGTCGCAAGGGCGGAGTGAGCCGAGACAGCAGGGGGCAAAAATTCCCGATCGCCTCGATCGGGTCTGACAAGGCATGGGTGGGCTGTTGCTGTCGATCGCGATGGAACCGGCGCAACACATCGGTACGGGTCACAATCCCCACCAGTTGCCCCCGATCGAGCACCGGGAGCCGGCCAATGTCATAGGTCACCATCAGGGCTTCGATGGCCGCTAGGGTCGTTTCCGGGGTGATGGTTTTGAGCTGGGTGGTCATGTAGCCCTTGACGGGGGCATGGTGAAACCCGTGGTGCAGCGCAATGTCCAAATCTCGCCGGGACACAATTCCCACCAACTGCCCACCCCGATCGACCACGGACAGGCCGGAATGGCCATAGCGCAACAAAATCCGCTGGGCTTCGTCGATCGAGGTTTCCGGCAAAATCGTCCGCACGGGTGACGACATCAAATCCCGCGCGATCGGGGGATGGGGCAACTGAGCCGCAAAGGCCGCCATCAGTGATTTCAGCAAGGTCGCCGCCGGTTCGATCGGCTCCGCTGGCTCTGAATCCCAATGCACCGTACCCGCCGCCGCTTGGGCATGGCCACCCCCCCAAGGAGCCAACAATGCTCCCCAGTCCGGGCCCACCAACCGTGATCGGCCCACCAGAGACAGCCGCTGGCCACGAGACCCCTCTCGGGTGCTGTAGAGCGTGCCCAACAGCAAACTATCGGCCCCGATCGTGTCCACCAACCGCGCAGCCACCGTTGACAGACCGGGCACGTATTGATCTGCCGTCAGCAACACCCAGGTTAGGCGGGCCCCGGCCACCACTTGGGTTTGTTCCGGGTGGCCATGCACCTGGTCGATCGCTTCGGCCAACAGCCGTTGCAACAGGGGCGACAAACTCGGATCCAAATAGGTGGCAATGGCGCTGACGCTGGCTCCTTGGGCCATTAACCAAGCCAGGGCCGCCGCATCCCGCGCCGTTGCGGTTTCATAGGTCAAAGATCCGGAATCCACATGGATCCCCAAGGCCATCACCGTTGCCTCAGCCGGTGTGAGGGGCCGCTGCAAGTCGCCAGCCCGCTGCAATTGTTCCACCATCAGGGTGGTGGTGGCCCCCACCGCTTCGATTTGTTGTTGGGTGGCGGGAATATCTCCCACCGCACCCAAATGATGGTCATAGAGGGCGATCGAGTTTAGCTGGGGCAAGTCCAGCCATTCCGCCAACTTCCCCAGTCGATCGCGCTGTTGGGTATCCACCACCACGAGCGATCGAATCCGCTTCGGATCCACCGATCGCCGCTCAATCAAAGGATACTCATCACGATGGAGCGCCAAAAACGCCTGCACTCCCGGATGCACGCCACCCGCCAGCACAATTTTGGCCCCCGGGTGCAGGCAGGCCCAGCCCACCGCCGCCCCCAGGGCATCAAAATCCACCGTCATGTGGCACAACACGAGATCCATTGATTGCAGCCCATCCCGAAATCGTTATTGGCCCTGATGATTGCCCCTTTGGTTATGGGCCCCTCTAGCTCAGTTTGCGTCCTAAAGTTTTCGCCCTAAAGTTTGCGCTCTAAGTGGGCAATGAGCTGATCCGCCTTCATAAACCCTTCGATTCGATCGATCGCCTGGCCATCCTTAAACAAAATCAGCGTCGGCAAGGCTGTCACCTGGTGTTGAGTTGCCAAATCCGGGTAGCGATCGGCATCAATCTTCACCACTTGCAGGTGATCATGCAGCCGCACACTCACCTCCTCCAACACAGGCGACAACAGTTGGCAAGGGCCGCACCAAGTGGCATAAAAGTCCACAAGAACGGGTTTTTCAGCTTCCTGAATCATGGCATCAAAACTCGTGAATTCTTTCGATGTCGCCATGGCTCTCCTCCTTAGGCAGGGGTAATTATTTAGAGAAAATCCCAATGATCGCAATGATTGGTGATCGCAAGTCCCAAGCAAACCCAGTCGATCGCCACTCCATTTTTGGGTCAAATTGGCCAAGATTGATCGAGTGGTTCTCAATTTCTCATTTCAATTTCTCATTTAAGATGAAATCGCGAAAAAACCGAGAGAACATCGGCTTGAAATGGCTTGGAACCTGAAAATTTCAGCGCTACAATGGAACCGATTTGCCCCTGTTGATCGAGGGCTAATCAAGCTTAGACTGAGAATTAATCATTCACGCGATTCGTTCGCAATCAATTAAGGCGAAAATTAAGGCGAAAGTTTGAGAGCAAAGCCGAGGGCCAGAGCATTTGACCGTCTTGCTCCAATCATGATCAGACCCATGATCAGGCAAGGGGTTTAAACCCCTTGTCCTACCCCTTGTCCCAGCACTTGTTCCATCCCTTGTTTTGCCCCTTGTCCCACGATCTGTTAAGGGCAAAGTCCGAGACGATGATGATTGACGGATGGGCCTGATCAATTAGGCCTGATCAGTTAGGACTGACTCAGTGTCGCCTTGATGGTTGAATGGTTCGGTGATCCTCGTTTGATCCTGGTTTGATCCTGTGCGGAGCTTGGCACAATGACCCCCAGCGCTGAAATTATTTGTATCGGCACTGAGCTGTTGCTTGGCGACATTCTCAATGGTAATGCTCAGTTTTTGGCCCAACAACTGGCGGCATTGGGCATTCCCCACTATTACCAAACGGTGGTTGGCGACAATCCCCAACGCCTGCAACGGGCGATCGCCACCGCTTGCCAACGATCACGCATTTTGCTGTTTACGGGTGGCCTGGGCCCCACGCCCGATGACCTAACCACCGAAGCGATCGCCCAGTTTTTCGATGTGCCCCTGGTGGAACATCCGGCCGTCATTGCCGACATTGAACAAAAATTTGCCCAGCGCGGCCGCACCATGGTTCCCAGCAATCGCAAGCAGGCTCTGCTGCCGGCTGGCGCGGCCATTTTGACCAACCGAGTGGGCACGGCTCCGGGCATGATTTGGCAACCGGTTCCGGAGTTGTTGTTGATGACCTTTCCCGGTGTGCCCAGCGAAATGCGCACCATGTGGGCGGAAGTGGCCGTGCCTTACCTGCGAGATCACGGGTGGTCGCGCCAAACGATTGTCTCCCAAACCCTGAAGTTTTGGGGCATTTCCGAATCGGCCTTGGCGGAACGGGTGGCGGACTATTTAGCCAGTTCGGATCCAACGGTGGCTCCCTATGCCAACCGAGGATCGGTGAAGTTGCGGGTGTCGGCCTGTGGAGCAACGGCGGCCGAAGCCCTGGCCAAAATTGAGCCGATGGTGGCGCAAATTCGCGATCGGGTGGGGCCCGATTGCTATGGCTTGGATCAGGATACGTTGCCGATCGTGGTGGGTCGATCGCTCCAAGACCGAGGCGAAACCCTGGCAGTGGCAGAGTCCTGCACTGGTGGCGGTTTGGGGCAGTTGCTGACGGCGGTGGCCGGCAGCTCCGCCTACTTCCTCGGTGGCATCATTGCCTACGACAACCGAATCAAAACAGCCCTGTTGGGGGTTTCGGCGGAAACGTTGGATCGCTTCGGAGCCGTCAGCCATGAAACAGCCAAGGAAATGGCGATCGGGGCACGAGATCGCCTTGGCAGCACTTGGGCCATCAGCATCACCGGGGTGGCCGGGCCCGGCGGCGGCAGTGAGGCAAAGCCCGTGGGCCTGGTTTATGCGGGCATTGCCGGGCCCGATGGGGTCACCACCCATGAAATGCGCCTCGGGATCCAGCGCGATCGGGAATGGATCCGCCACGTGAGCGCCTGCACCGCTTTGGATTTTCTGCGTCGTCGCTGGCTATGAGGTTGGCCGATTTGTTGTCCGTTTAGTCCGCTTAGGTTGGGGGTTGCGAGTTGGGCCGCTGCGCGATCGACGGGTGCAAGCTGGGGTGCGAGATGGGGTGCGAGTACCGGGCGATCGACCTCGGGCTTGGCTGGTTGATCGCTTGGCCCGGCGGGCGCGTCGCTTTTGCCAAGAGCTGAGATGATCCGTTGCAATATGAGACAGGGCCCCCACCTCCAGCCCCACAAAACCCGCCACCAAAAACGGGAATTGATCAACCCACAGCCATTGACCGATCGCCCGGGTTTGGGCCAAGGTGACCGCCTCAAAGCTGGCATAGCGATCGGCCCCACCCAACAGGGAAAACCCGATCGCCGCCAATCCCAACAGCAGCAACCATCCCAGCCCCAGGGCGATCACCAAATACAGCACCCGTAAGGTCGTGCCAATCAGCGGCCCGTGAGACCAGGTGGAGCGGTGGCGAATCAGTTTTTGGTAAGGAATCCAAATGATACGCAGCGGGCCCCAACGTTGGAATGGGTGAGATCGAATATCCAGGTCTGGGCTGAGCCAATAGCCCCCCACCACACAGCCGATCGCGCTCGCAGCCGCCAACCCGAAATCCGCCGTCACCCCCAATCCCACCAAGAACCAAATCCCGGCCGTGTTGATCGTGATTCGATCGTGAACCAATCCGGCAGCCATAGGGACAGGGCGCAAATGCCGATAACGAGAGCAATATCCAAAAAGCTGATCAACCAAAACCAGGCTGATCCACGCCAGCCATAGAACTAGCCATAAAACCAGTTCGTGAACTGAAACTAGGCCCATCTTGAGCCACAGGAGCCAGCCCTGGCAAGCGATCGGGCAGCGGATCGTGCTTCTTGCCATTAAACGCGATTAAAACTCAGCACAGAATTACGCTGTGCTTATGAATTCAGCATCTGAAATTTGAAAATTGTAATCAAGTCAATTATTTATTAAAACTTATTCTCAATTAGGATGAAGGTCAGGGTGTCAATCGCTACAGCCGCCAGCGGGTCACTCACTGGCTCTCGGGGCGGTGACCTGATTCGTTGCCCCCAAACCATGGCCCCATCACCGATTCTTGACCGTTGGCCCCACTAACCCCCACCCGCGATCGTTCCCTATCGGGATGGATCCAATCAGCAAGTTTTTGATCGTGAAGAAGTTACCGTCAAGTGCCACGCGCTGGCCAGAGCGTTTCTGGAGGCTGTTTCACCTCCGTCAAGCCCCCGCCCCTTCCACCTCGGAGCCAATCGATCGCTGGAGCCATGGGCCCACACAAGCCACCGAATGGTTGACCGTCACCCCAGCTCATCTCCCGTTTCAAAACACCCACCTCAACACCACTCCCTTGACACCCTCTTGCTTAATCATGCCTGTCGCTGCTCGTCGAACCGATCGGCCGGGATCTGCGCCACCCCCACCCCCTGCCCCATCGCTAACACCTGTTCCCTATCGTCGTTACGGGCCCGTTGCCATTGCCTTGTTGGTGGGAGTGGGTCTGTCGGCCTGGGCGGCCAACTGGGCGGCCGATCGGGACTTGGCCCAAGCCCGCGCCCAACTGCAACAGCAAACCCAACAATTGGGCAACAATCTCCGTGATGATTTAGAACAAATTACCCGCACCACCCGCGCCGGGGCTTTGATGTTCGATCGCCGTCGCCCCGCCTCGGCCGCCGAATTTCAATCCATCAGCCAAAACCTTCTGTCCGATGTGGCCAACACGGCCGATACGGCTTGGATTCAGACCGATCCCCAAACGGGGCCCTATATTCAATTTCAACTGGGACAAGGCATTCAGTCCCTTGGCGGTCGGCAACCCGGTCAGCGAGCAACCATCCCCCCAGCCCTCAACAGTTGGCTGAAGCGGGCCCAGTCCTTTCAGCGGCCCTTGACGATGATTGTGTCCAATCCAGATCCTCGGCTGCTGACGGTGCAGGGAACCGACCAGGGTTGGTTTGTGACCCAAACGGAAATTACCCGATCGCTCCACCTCACCCGTGGACAAACGGGCGTGTTGGATTTGGATATCTTCCTGTTTGATCGCCCGGTGGATTATCTGCAATCCCAGTTAGCCAATCCCAGTAGCTTCGATCGCATCCTCCCGATCGCTAGCACAGCCCCTTGGACTGTTGGGGCCCAGCAGGCCTTGCGTTGTCCTTGGAAAGGCCCTTGGGATATTTGCACCCAATCCATTAACGTGGGCGATCGGGAAATGTCCCTGCTCGTTTTGCCCCATCAAATTTTTTCGCCCTTCCTGTTTCCTAACAGCATCGCGGCCTTTCTCGTGGGCTTAAGCCTCACCGCCAGCATTGCCGCCTATCTTTTCAACAATATTCGGCGAGTGGTGGTACAAGAATCGCTCCTTAACCAAGTGATTTACAGCAACCAACAGCTTCAGGAATCTCGCTTGGCCCTGCAAGATCGCACTGAAGATTTAGAAACGGCCCTTCAAGAACTGCAAGAAGCCCAAGCCCACCTCATCCAAAGCGAAAAACTATCCAGCTTAGGGCAATTGGTGGCCGGAATCGCCCACGAAATTAATAATCCCGTGAGCTTTGTACATGGCAATTTGCATCACGCTTCGGAATATGCCACGGAACTTTTAGAAGCCGTGATTGCTTACCAAGAGAGGATTGATCGCCACAACCAGCAATATTCCAAAACCCCTCATTTCGTCCCGATCGCCCATCCCGAGACCCTTGATTTAGATTACATTGCCGATGATTTTCCCAAGCTGCTTACCTCCATGCGCGTGGGAACCAATCGAATTCGGGAAATTGTGAAATCCCTCAGAATCTATTCCCACGTCACCACCGAAGCCAAGGAACCGGCCAGCCTCCACGAGTCCATCGATCGGGTTTTGATGATCTTGAGCCATCGGATTCAGGAGCTAAAACCCGATCTCAATATCATTCGTCAAAATGGCTCTTTACCTGCCATTGACTGCACGATCGGGCAAATTGATCAGGTTCTAATTAATCTGTTGGTCAATGCCATTGATGCGATCGAAGAACGCTGGCAAACGGCTCCCCCGGCCCAAGAATTACCCACCCTGACGATCACGACCCAGACCCTCAATTTGTCTTGGATCAAAATTGAAATTACCGACAACGGTATTGGTATGAATGAGGTGACCCGCGCCAAATTATTTGACCCGTTCTATACCACCAAGCCCGTTGGCAAAGGCACAGGATTGGGCATGGCGATCGCCTATCAAATTATTGTGGAGCGTCACTACGGCTCGATCGACTGTCGATCGATTCCCCACCACGGCACAACCTTTGAAATTAAACTGCCGATCACCAGAGACATCGCCAGCGCCGCCACTTCTGCCTGATTGATCAGCCACTTCAATAGGGGCTGATACCCAATGGCTCCAGGTTCAGGTGTGCCGCCGCTGTGGCCAGAGCCGCGCGATCGCGCCAATTGTCCACATGGGGCAAATAGCCCAGCACCGGCACATGGGTCAGGCTTTCAATCAGGCCGATGGGGGCTAAAGCCTCTCGATCGGCCGCGCTCACGGCCGTCACTTCATTCAGCACAATGCCCCGCAGCGGAATTTGGAATTGACGAGCCAGGGCCACATTCGCCACCGTCTGGGCGATCGCCCCCAACTTGACCGGCACCACCAACACCAACGGCAACCGCCAAGCGGCCACCACATCCGCAAAGGTCAACTCCCAAGTGACCGGCGACCCCAAGCCTCCGGCCCCTTCAATCAAAATGAAGGAGCGATCGCTCTGGAGGGTTTGCAGAGCTTGCCAGGCCAAGGCCAGGTCGATCGTTTTGCCTTCCCGTTCCGCCGCGATCGGGGGAGCCAAGGGAGCCTGCAACCGAATGGGATTAAAGGACTCGGGGCTTTGATTCAAATCCGCAAACAATTCCCCATAAATTTCCTGATCGCCCTCCCCGGACTGCACCGGTTTCAGCAGGCCCAAGGCCCCTTGTTTTTGACAATGCTGCTGCCAATAGGCCGCCAGTGCCAGCACAAAGACCGTTTTGCCCACTTCCGTATCGCTCCCCGCGATCGCCAGTTGCTGCGGTCGTCTTTCGCTCATCCCCATTCTCCTGTTGATTTAGCACGCTTCCATCGGCTTCAGCACTCTCAGGCCGATCGCCGTTCTGCCCCTTGCTTCGAGGGTTCAATCACGGTTTCTACCGAACCCGCACGGCAATCTCAAAGGGCATTTCCAAATCCGAAGACACTTCAATGCCGTAGTTCCCGCCCACAGGCGCTTCAAAGCTGACGGATCCTTCCAGACCTTCCATATCCGGAATCGGGCCATTGGGGCCAAACACCGTGGCTCGCAAACCGGAAGGAATACTAATTGAAATTTGCTGACCCGCCTGGGCTTCAAAACCAAAGGTTTGGGGAACCTGGGGCTGAGTCACGCCTCGGAAGTTGCGCGAGGTGGGTTGGCGGGTTGGTTCTGGGCTGGGGCTGGGAGTTGGCTCCGGAGTCGGGGTGGGCGTTGGCGTGGGGCTTGGCTCCGGACTGGGGGAAGCGGGAGCCGCCGCTAGCCGTAAGCGCAGGCGGTAGTCTCCCCTGGGCGCACCGGGGGCCACGCGCACTTGCAGGGCATATTCACCAGCCACGGCAATCACGCCATCCCATTGGCGCAGATCCCGGCTCGATCGATCCGCCGGGTCACCATCGGGAGCCAGGAGACTAGCGATCACGTTATTGCCTGCCACGGAAATGCTGAGGGGTTGTTCAGCACCGGCCTGGAAACGATAGATCAGGGTTTCGTTCTCGCCCAGGGTGCGGGAATCTTCAAAATCCCCGGCGGGCTGAAGGTTCAACCGCTGGGTGGAGACCACAGGTGAGGCGATCGGGCTAGGGGACGGGGTGGGGGATGGCGTGGGGGATGGGCTAGGCAGCGGCGGACTTTCGGAAACCGTTGCGGTTGGTGTGGGATTGCTGTTGTTGGGCGATCGGCTCAGGAATTGATTCACCAGCGACCAGGAACCCACTCCCGTCCCCAGCACCAACAACACGCCTAACACCGTCACCGCCCAAGGGTTATCCATCAAGGATCCTCGGGGTTCCACGCTCCAATCGGGGCCGGGAGCCGGGGCCGGTGCGGGCGATCGAGGGGCGATCGGAGGCGGCGCAGCCCGGCCCACCACCACCGTCGCCATGGTTGAAGGGACAGTTCCCGTGGGATTAGCGGCTGGGGCCGGCGCTGCCGGAGTTGGGGGTGAAGTGGAGGGCGGCTGGGCCACGGGGCGGGCCGTCGCATCCAACGTCACCTCCTGCAATGCCTGAAGCACCAAGGAGGCAGAGGGATAGCGCTCCGTCGGTTGATAGGCCAACATCCGCCGCAACAGATCTCCCAAGGCAGGTGTGAGGGGCACATACTGATCCCAATGCCAGGTAAGGGTGCGATCGTCTAGCAAATCCTGGGGTTCTCGCCCCGTCAGCAACACCAACACCGTGGCGGCCAAGGCATAGAGATCGCTGCTAGGGTAAGCGCGGCCGGTTTGAATTTGTTCGCTGGGGGCATAGCCGCTTTTACCGACGGTGGTGGCCTGCACGGCCGTGGCTCCCGGTTGTTGGAAGCGGGTGGCCATTTCTTTGATGGCCCCAAAGTCAATCAACACGGGCAGTCGATCATGCTCCCGCAGAATAATGTTTTCCGGCGAGATATCCCGGTGAATGATTCCCAAATTGTGCAGGTAGCTCAACACGGGGAGCAACTGTTGCAAGAGGTAGAACACTTCCCCTTCCGCAAAGAGCTGACCATGGTGCAGGCGGCTATCTAGGAGCGATCGATAGGTATTGCCCTGCACATAGTCCTGCACCAAAAATAGGCGACCTTCCGCCTCAAAGGTGGCTTGAAACTTGGGAATTTGTGGGTGATTGATTTGGTAAAGAACCGCTGCCTCGCGCCGGAACAGTTCATTGGATTTTTCGAGGGCGTAGGCATCGCCCACGGGCGGCGTGAATTCCTTGAGGGCACAGCGCTCGCCAAATCGCCCCAAATCCTCCGCCAGGTAGGTGCGCCCAAAGCCACCCTGTCCCAACACTTCCACAAGGCGATAGCGATTTTGGAGAACAGTTCCGGGGGGCAGGGACGGTTGCATGGGACTCGGGGCGATCGAAGAACAGTTGAAATGGCAATTCAGTCAGGCAATAGTCAGGCGATGATCGAGCAAAAACTCAGGCGAAACTCAGACGAAATTCAGAAAAAACCAATTTATTCCGTGACTTGCATCGCCCCATTGGACTGATCAATTGTTTGATCGAACCATTAAAGGAGTCGGGTGATTTTGATTGTTCAGACGCAACCGGCGCTAAAACCAATTTATAGGGCTGAATGAACCGATCAGACTTGGGGCGATTAGCGGCATTGTCGTCACCCAACCCCCATTTCCCCTGATTATCCCAGGTCTGCGATCAATCAATCGCCCGGCACAACCGCCCAAGAAACTGGGCGGCGGTTGTTGGTTGAAGATCCATTGGGTTGGATCTCCATTGGCTAGCGATTCCGCTGAGTCCCTAGCCGCTTCCTTGGGGGTAGCAAGTTGAGCCGCATCTGCCGCCAGATGCAGCCTGGGCTTGTCCCGTTGCGATCGACTCGGGAACTGGCCAGAACTCGCGGTGGCCCGCACCACCAGTCAGGGTTTTGCCCATGTTGGGGGTTGGGCTGGGTGTTGAATTGCCCGTTTGGGCAACCCTCGGGACTCATCCTAGCCGATCGGGCTAGGGGATGGTCGATCGCCCCATTGAACTCGTTAAACTGCCCCCGTTTTCTGTCACAATTGCCGCCCGATCGTGCAAAGGTTTCTGACTGTTCCTGACCAGATTCCTGCAGCAGCAATTGCTCACGGATGTTATCTGATTCCCGTCGTCACGGAGCCTGATCAGCCGTCTGGTCAAGCCTTGACGACTACCCTTGGCGATCGGCTCACAACCACCCATGTCATTGAATGCGGGGACGCAAATCCAAAGAAAATTGGAAGGAAATGCTAAGATTGCCATGAACGCGCTTCGAGGGTCTGCCGTGATTTGCTCTGCGACTTCTCCGCTGCCGACTTCGCATCGCGAAGTGACGGAAAAGAGCCGACTTCGCATCTTCTCAGGATCGGCAAATGTCGCCTTGGCCGAAGAAGTTGCTGCATACCTGGGGTTACCGTTGGGACCAATGGTTCGCAAACGGTTCGCCGACGGTGAGCTTTATGTTCAAATTCAGGAGTCAATCCGGGGTTGTGATGTTTATCTGATCCAACCGGTTTGTCGCCCTGTGAATGACCATCTAATGGAATTGTTGATCATGGTGGATGCTTGCCGCCGGGCTTCGGCGCGCCAAGTCACCGCTGTGATTCCCTACTACGGCTATGCCAGGGCCGATCGCAAGACGGCCGGCCGGGAATCGATTACGGCCAAACTGGTGGCGAACCTGGTTGTGAAATCCGGAGCCGATCGGGTGTTGGCCATGGACTTGCATTCAGCGCAAATCCAAGGCTATTTCGATATTCCGCTCGATCATGTTTTTGGTGCGCCAGTCCTGATCGACTACCTCGAAAGCAAGAACCTGTCGGATATTGTCGTGGTGTCGCCCGATGTGGGAGGGGTGGCGCGGGCCCGGGCCTTTGCTAAGCGCCTGAACGATGCGCCCCTGGCGATCATTGACAAGCGCCGCCAAATGCACAATGTGGCGGAAGTGCTGAACGTCATTGGTGACGTGAAGGGCAAAACGGCCGTTTTGGTGGATGACATCATCGACACAGGCGGCACGCTCACGGAAGGGGCCCGGATGCTGCGTCGGGAAGGGGCACGCCAGGTTTATGCCTGTGCCACCCATGCGGTGTTGTCTCCTCCGGCGATCGAGCGCTTGTCCAGTGGGTTATTTGAAGAGGTGATTGTCACCAACACGATTCCCATGATGGATCACCACCATTTTGACCAGCTCACGGTTTTGTCGGTGGCGAATGTGCTGGGCGAAACCATTTGGCGCATCCACGAAGACACGTCAGTTAGCAGCATGTTTATCAATGACTAATATCCATGATTCAAGGATGCGCCTGCGGAGCTAGCTGACTGGGGCTGAGATTCACTGATGGATGGTGGAGGGAGCGAGTTCGTTCGGAAGGTGGCTTCTGGCCATTGCTCCCGCAAGGACAAAATTCCTAAGCATTGTCCTAAAACTCAAGGGTGACGGACGATCGACCGAGAAACCCAACGGGGGCGTTCACGGTCGATCGTTTGTTTTCGCTGGCTTTTCGGAATTACCATTCAGAATTGCCATTGGGTGCGATCGAGCGCGGTTAAGCGTAATTGGGTGCGATCTCGACAACCTGAAACTGTTGATTAACCCATTTCGATGCAGGGGGCCATCCAAAACCTGGCTAATGCCCTATGTTGCGAATTACAGCCTTCAGGTAGATTGATTGGGATTTTCGATTTTGTATTTTCTGAAGGATGAGGATTAGCCATGGATATTTTTCCGGCGATCGATCTGTTGGGTGGACGTTGTGTCCGGCTCTTTCAAGGTGACTACGATCGCGCGGAAACCTTTGGTGATGATCCGGTGATGGTTGCCCAGCGGTGGATGACGGCGGGGGCCAGTTGGTTGCACCTGGTTGACTTGGATGGGGCCAAAACGGGAGAACCCGTGAATCTCCAGGCGATCGCGGCCATTACCCAACAACTGGGCGATCGCCCAATCCAGATTCAAGTGGGAGGCGGCATCCGAACCCGCGATCGCGCGGCCCGCCTGTTTGAGCTAGGGATCACCAGAGCGATTGTGGGAACCGTGGCCGTGGAACAGCCGGACGAAGTGGCCGCCTGGTGCGCGGAATTTCCCGGGCGGATCGTAATTGGCATTGATGCCCGCAATGGCTGGGTTGCAACCCGGGGTTGGCTGGAAACCTCCGAAGTGCGGGCGGTGGAATTGGCCCAGCGCGTTCAGGACTGGGGCGCGGCGGCCATTGTTTACACGGATATTCACCGGGATGGCACTTTGGCAGGCCCCAACAAGGAAGCCCTGCGCGAGCTGGCGGAAGGGATTTCCATTCCCGTGATTGCCTCCGGGGGGATCAGTTCCGTCACCGATTTATTGGGGCTGCTGGCCCTGGAGCCGGTGGGAGTCACGGGGGCGATTGTCGGTCGCGCCCTCTACACCGGCAACGTGGATCTCAAGGAGGCCATCCAGGCGGTGGGCCCGGGCCGAATTCAAGATCTCCCCCTGAATTTTGGTCAGGAGGCGATCGGGTAACTCAGCCATTGAGGCAGCCCCGAAATCCAATGCGATTGAGGCGGCCAGCGGCCATCCGCAGCGATCGCCCAATCCTCGTTGATCCTTAGCCCTAACCCTGAGCAGCAGCGGGGCGCAGAATCACCAACCCATAGGCCTGGGGATTCAAATATTGCTGGGCGGCCCGCTGCAAATCTTCTGGAGTCAGGCAACGGACAGCATCGGGATATCGCAGGGCCGCATCCACATTGCCCACCAAGGTTTGGTAGTAGCCATAGAGGTTCGATCGATTCGCGGGGGTTTCATTGCCAAACACAAACCCATTAGCCACCCGCGCCCGCACCCGATCGACCTCCGCCATGCTCACCGGTTCCGAACCAATACGCGCCATGTGATCCTGCAAGCGGGCTTCCAGCTCTGGCAAATGCTCCGGCTCACAATGGGCGGCCAAATAAAACGTTCCTTGGGCACGGTAGGTCAAATTGGTGGCTGAAACCTTGGACACCAATCGCCGCTCTTCCCGCAAGTCCCGCACCAGGCGCGAGGTGCGGCCATGGCCCAACACCGCCGCCAACACATCCAGCGGATAGGTTTCCCGCAAGTCCTGTAGCCCCGGAACGCGCCAGAGCATGATCAGGCGGGCCTGTTGCAACGATGGGTCAATGATTTCCCGGCGTTCAACGCGATCAAACGGCAACTCTGGAATTAACGATGGCGTGGCCACCGGCAAACCCGACCAGTCCCGATCGCGCCAGGCCTCGTTGAAGCCGGTTTCCAAAATCTCGAATAGCTGCTCCGGCGGCAAATTACCCACCGCCACGGCCGTCACCGACTGCGGGCGATAGTGGCGATCATGGAAGTCCCGCATCTGCTGCACATCCAAGTGGGCAATCACTTCCGTGGGGCCCAACACCGGCCGGTTATAGGGCAAGGTCTCAAAGGCCAGGTTCATCACCGCTTGGAAGGTGCGACGGCGGGGATTGTCTTGGCTACGGCGAATTTCTTCGAGCACCACATGGCGCTCCCGGTCAAATTCCGCGGCCGGCAACTGGGGCCGCAATGCCACGTCAAATTGCAAAGGAGCCAGGGCCGCAAAATCCTGGGGAGCGGCGGTCAAATAAAACTGGGTGTAGTCTTGGCTGGTGGCGGCGTTGGTGACCGCTCCGCAAGCTTCAATCCGCTGTTCAAATTCCCCGAGGGCGAGCCGATCGCTCCCTTTAAACACCATGTGCTCCAAAAAGTGGGCCATGCCATTAATGGGTTCAGGTTCGATCGCTGAACCAGCATTGACCCACAAACTGAGATTGACCGCCTCAACGGGCATCTGCTCCACAATCGCGAGTGCACCACAGTCTAACCGCCGAATTAACGGCCCAGTACGGACGGTTTCGATCGGCGGCAGGGCCGGGGCAAACAAGCTTGGCGACATCATTGGCTCAGCTCGCGGAAAGGTAGGATTTAGTTAGACCGCTATTAGCCTAGACCGATTTCACCTCACTGTGCTGGCTGGTGCGGTTACTAGCGGGATCGGCGATCGGGGTTTTGGGGGTGGGCGTTGTTTTCGTGGTCTCCCGAGGGCCGCGGGCCTCAATCAGGTCAATGGCGCGGCTGACACTTTCCGGGAAAACCACCACTAACCCGCCATCCACCGCCCGATCGAGGGCCGTATTCACCGCCGTGGTTTCATCCAGGATGGTTTCAAACCGGCGAACCCGCGCGATCCCTTCTTGGCGAGCGGCAGTGATGCCCGCTTCGATTTGGCGAGCGGCGCTGCCCCGGGCCCGGCCGCGATTGTCGTCATCTTCCTTGATCAGAATTTCATCAAACATTTGGGCCGCCAGCTTGCCCAGCAATTGGAAGTCCTCATCACGGCGATCGCCCGGGCCACCGACCACACCCACCTTGGTGCCGGGCCAGTTTTGGACAAACACGCCCACTGCTTCATAGCCAGCGGGATTGTGAGCGTAGTCCACTAGGGCATGGTAGCGACCCAAATCAAACAGATTCATTCGCCCCGGGGTCTGCTTGGCACTGGACGTGAAGGTCATTAGGGCCTGACGAATTGCTTCAATGCGCACCCCTTGGGCAAAGGCGGCCAAACTGGCGGCCAGGGCATTGGCAATTTGGAAAGCGGCCTTTCCGCCCAGGGTGAGGGGAATGTTTTCGGCTCGATCGATCCGCAGGGTCCAATCGCCTTTGAGAATCGACAGGTAGCCGTTTTCATAAACAGCGGCCAAGCCTCCCTGTCGGGCATGTTCCCGCACGATCGGGTTCTCCGGGTTCATGGAGAAATAGGTGACTTGGGCCAACACATGCTCCGCCATGGCCGCCACCAGGGGATCATCCGCATTGAGCACCGCATAGCCATCGGGGGCCGCGGCTTCCGCCACCACCGCTTTCACGCGGGCCATTTGCTCGATCGTGTCGATGTCCCCCAGCCCCAGGTGGTCAGCGGCCACATTCAGCACCACGCCCACATCGCAGCGATCGAACGCCAAGCCCGATCGCAAAATGCCTCCCCGAGCCGTTTCCAGAATGGCCACTTCCACGGTCGGGTCTTGCAGGATCAGGTTGGCACTTTGGGGGCCGGTGTTGTCCCCGGGTTCCACCATATATTCCCCAATGTAAGTGCCGTCGGTGGTCGTGTAGCCCACCACTTGTCCCGTTTGGCGATAGATATGGGCAATCAGGCGAGTGGTGGTGGTTTTGCCGTTGGTACCGGTCACCGACACGATCGGCACATGGGCCGGCGACCCGGGCGGAAACAGCATATCCAGCACCGGTTCCGCCACGTTGCGGGGAATGCCTTCACTGGGCTGCACATGCATCCGGAAGCCCGGCGCAGCGTTCACTTCAATCACCACACCCCCGTTTTCGCGCAGGGGGCGGGAAATATCGGGCGTAACAATATCAATCCCGGCAATGTCCAAGCCAATGATTTTGACCACCCGTTGGGCTAACCAAATGTTTTCCGGGTGAATTTCATCGGTGCGATCGATGGCAATGCCGCCGGTACTCAGGTTCGCCGTGCCTCGCAGATAGCAAATTTCGCCCCGATCGAGCACGGTATCGAGGGTCAGGCTTTGCCGTTCCAGCATTTGCTCCAAGGGGCGATCGATCGTGATTTTGGTGAGCACATTATCGTGGCCACTGCCCCGGCGCGGATCGCGATTGGTTTCGTCAATCAACGCCTGAATGGTCGATCGCCCATCTCCAATCACCCGAGCCGGTACGCGCTCCGCCACGGCCACCACCTGACCATTGACCACCAACACCCGGTGGTCATTCCCCTTATAAAACCGCTCCACCAAAATCGTCTGGGACTTGGAATCGGCCATGGCCATTTCGTAGGCTTCTTCCGCCGCTTCCCAAGATTCAATGTCCAGGGTGATCCCTCGGCCATGGTTGCCGTCCAAGGGCTTGATCGCGATCGGGTAGCCACCGACCTCCTCGATCGCATCCTGTAGCTCGTCTAGGTATCGAACCGTTGTCCCCCGAGGAACCGGCACGCCCGCATCGGCCAAAACCCGCTTGGTGCCGTCCTTGTCGCAGGCCAACTCCACCGCCAAAATTCCCGTGCGATCGCTCAGGGTCGCTTGCACCCGCTTTTGGCGAACCCCATACCCCAACTGAATCAGGGAGCGTGCCGCCAACTGCCGCCAAGGAATTCCCCGGCGCTCTGCCTCGCGCACCAGGGATTCCGTGCTGGGGCCAAGGGCTTCCTCTGCCCGAATTTCCTCCAGATCCTGCAAGTCTTGCTCCAGCTCAGCCCGGGGATAGCTGCCCGAGTCCACAATGCTGCGGCACAGACGCACGGCCGCTCGGGCCGCATACCGCCCGGCCCGCTCGTTTTCATACTCGATCGCCACCAAATAAACCCCTGGCTCTGAGGTTTCGCGCGTGCGCCCAAACCCCACGGGCATCTGCGTCAATTCCTGAAGTTCCAGGGCCACATGCTCCACGATGTGCCCCATCATCGTGCCTTCGCGCACCCGCTCCAGAAAACCACCCCGCTTGCCCCGCGAGCAGTGATGCTCCATTAAGCTGGGCAGGGCTTCCACCAGTCCTTCGTAGAACCCCGGAATCTCGTTGGAGGGGCGATCAGCCAAGTCCGCCAAATCCAAACGCAAAACGACAAGCTTATGGCGGCGAATGCTCCAATAATTGGGGCCGCGGAGCGTCTGGACTTTCAGGATCTTCATCGGAGGCAGTGTTGAGGAAGGTTCAAAAAGAACGGGGAGATGCGTGACCCAACCGTCATCTAACGAGTCAGCGACACCGAAGGATTAGCTTAGTCTCAGTGCTGACGATGATACTGAACTGTTCCTGAGGAACAATTTTTTCAGAATTCTTAGCTGTCAGGTTAGCCGCTTGGTTCACAAACAGCAACAGAGGCCAAGGGGAATGGACGGGGATTGATCGCCCAAAATGGCCAAGGTGTTGTCTAGTGGGAGATAGACCCGATCGGCAAAGCCTTGGGGCCGCCCTGTGATCACGCCCTTGCGAGCCATATTGGCGATCGAGCGGGTCTCCGAATGGGGATCAAAAGAAATCTGGAAGAATGGGCGGCGTGATCCGGATTCGCCGGTTCCCGAGCTGGGTCTGGATCGGCCGGGGCCGGGGCGGTTTAAGATGAAATCGCGTTGGATTGCTCGCTAGCCAACCCGCTAGGCGGCATCTGAAATTATTAGTGATGCGGGTCAGTGATGCGGGTCGTTGTGATTGTCGCGATCATAACGATGCTGTCGATCATCAACAACTAATCCCGCGTGTAATCTAATCCCGCGTGTCATCCCTCGTGATTGAGGACGCAGCAGTCCTTCATGCTCCGTTTTGCAACGCCCGATCGAACTCGAAACCCATGCAATTTTCGTCCCTGAACCGCTCCACTTGGAAACGCCTCGCGATCGCGTTGTTGCTGACGGTTGTGGTGGCGCTGCAAGCCTGCGCCGCTCCGGCCAGCGGCTTGAAGGCCTACATTGATGCCACCAAAGGCTATCGATTCCTGTACCCGATCGGGTGGGTGGCCGTCAAAGTGGCCGGCGGGCCCGATGTGGTCTTCCATGACCTGATTCAAGAAACCGAAAACGTCAGCGTTGTGATCAATCCTGTTCCCAGCGGCAAAGCCCTGCCCGATTTGGGAACTCCCAGCGAAGTGGGTTATCGCCTCTCTAAGAGTGCGATCGCCCCGCCCGGCTCCGGACGCACCGCCGAACTGGTGAACGCCGAGTCCCGAGAAGCCAACGGCAAAACCTACTACTTGCTGGAATATGCCGTGAAGCTGCCTAACCAAGAGCGCCACAACCTGGCCAGCGTTGCCGTCAGCCGTGGCCAGCTCTACACCTTGAACATTTCCGCCTCCGAAGGGCGTTGGGACAAGGTGAAAGACATGTTTGAAACGGTTGTTCGATCGTTCTCCGTAGACTAGGCAACTTGGCCTCAACTGGGGCGACAGCGACAACCAACGGGCGATCGGCCACACTCAGGCGATCAATATCGATGGCGAAGTGGCGATCGAACATCAATGGCAGTCAACTGGATAGCGCTGGGTAGCGATCGATCGCTACCGCGTCAATCATTCAGACAGGGCAATGGCAAGGCTGTTGCCCTGTTTCCTTGGTAGGGTCTGGACAATCCTGACCAAGGCCAACCGCCACCCTTTCACCCGAACTTCCGCCGCTTCCTCATCCGTGGATTCACCCCCGATTCACCCCCGTCAACCCCATTCCCTAACCTTTCGATTACTAACTGACCAAGACTATGCCTAACCCCTTGCAACTGGTGTTAGCTTCCGCCTCTCCTGCTCGCCGCAAACTCCTCCAGATGGCAGGCATTCCCCCGATCGTTTGTCCCAGTGACTTCGATGAGGATTCCGTCACCGTCTTTGATCCAGGACAACTGGTGCAAGTGCTGGCCCAGGGCAAGGCACGGGTGATTGTCAATCGGCTGCGGCAGGAGCCGGCCCTGCGGCAGGCCCTATTGGGATCCCATGAACTGGGCAGCTCGATCGTGGTTTTGGGTTGCGATTCCGTGCTGTTGGTGAATGGGGAAGTCTATGGCAAGCCCGACTCACCCGCCGAGGCCATGGAGCGCTGGCAACAAATGCGGGGGAAAATTGGTGATCTGTACACGGGCCATGTGCTGATTGATTTGGCGAGCGATCGGGAGTTGATCCAGTCCGCCACCACCCGTGTTCATTTCGCAACCCCCACCGATGCCGAAATTGCGGCCTACATCGCCACGGGCGAACCCATGCAATGCGCCGGGTGTTTTGCCCTCGAAGGTCGCGGCGGCCTGTTTGTGGAGAAAATCGAAGGCTGCCACATGAATGTGATTGGCCTCAGCCTGCCGCTCTTGCGTCGCATGTTAGGGGAGTTGGGATACGACGTAACGCAACTTTGGCAAACCCCAGCCCTTTAAAGACAAACTGGAATCGCTGGCGGCTGCGTCGGCCCCTGAAATGGGGGCCGGCTTTGATCTTGGGCCCATTGTGCCAGATTCAGATCCAGTCCCGATCCAGTCCATACCCAGTCAATTTCCATCAATTCCAGCAACCCACTCCAGAATTTCAGCCTGAAATTCAGCCTCAGCGGTGGATCTTGGCATTCAGGAGCATTTTTAGCCTTTCTGTCGCTCAATCCACTGGTGACACGGGAGCTAAGGGCGGTACGATTGAAATTTAGGGGCAACAAGCATCAACTTTTCAGTTTTGATCGACATCACCGGCCGGCGATCAAAACGGAAAAATTGCGACCTATCCAAACCAACTTCGTGCAAAGTAAACAGAGCCGGATTGGTCATTTTGTTTAATGGTGCGGTAGTTTCTGCCAGCGCTGCGATCGGGATTTTCACGACTGTTTTGCAGCGCTTCAACTGGTCTGAATCCCACCAGCAAGTTGATAATTAAAATCTGGCATTTACGGAAGCGAAGTTTCGATGTTTAGGGGGATGGGGTTGCATCGCCAGCCATCGATCGCCGCCGACGAGGTTTAAGCATGTGTTCATGAATTTTTCCAATTCGGCCAGTGTGCCCAATCGCCCACCCACAGCTTCCGGCTCCAGCCACGAATCGGTTCCTTCCGAGTCACAGTCTCTGATTGTGGCGCTGGTTGGAGGCAATGAGACTTCAGAACGCCTGATTTGGGAATCTCTAATTCAGGAGTCTGGCCATGTGTTGTTTGATCACTGGACGATCGACTCTTTAGCCCAATTGCGATCCCAAACGGATCCACCCCTGCGTGAGCTGGCTAAGGTGGAACTGTTGGTGCTGTTGGTGATGCCGGAAACGGTGAAGCCAATGCTGGCACTAGTGGATTGGCTATATCGCCAATCGGGGCTGCCCTCTTTGGTGGTGGTGATGCGTCCCCTGCCCTCCTCGATCGCGCCGTTGGTTTCAGCCCTCACCCATGGCGGCATTTGGGGCGTGGTGGGGTTGCCTTGGACTCCCGAGCAAGGGCGGGCCATGCTCGATGCGGTGAGCAGCCGATGCTTGGCCGATCGCGAAGCCCGGCGCTGTCAGGTGTCGCTGGAACAGCAATTGATCGATCGCAACCAACTAGCCGCGATCGCCCTCCATGACTCCCGCAGCGCGATCGGAGCCATTCAATCCTATGCCCAACTCATGGATCGGTTTTGGGATCATTGGCCCGCCGAACAACAGCGAGCCTACCTGAAGCGGATCGGTTGTTTAGCGGAAAAAACCCTTTCGGAATTTAACGATCTCACGGTCTTAATTGAGGCTGATTCCGGCCGATTGCGGTTTGAACCTGCCTGGTTAGATGTCTCTGCCTTGCTGAGGGAGGTGGTCGATCGTTGCCAACAAATTGCACCCGCCCTGTGTCACATCACGATCCACGATCGCCTAGATCATTCTCAAATTTGGGCCGATGCTCGCCTATTTCGGCTGATTACCAACAACCTCTTGGACAATGCCGTCAAATACTCACCGAATGGCGGCACGATCGAGGTCTTTCTATCGGAACAAAGTAACTTCCTACTCCTACAAGTTCGCGACCATGGCATCGGCATTTGTAGCGCCGATCAGGAACGGATTTTTCAACAATTTACCAGAGGATCCAACGTCGCTGACATTCCCGGCACTGGATTGGGTTTAGCCATCATTGCCCAGTGCGTTCAATTGCATCACGGCAAAATTGAACTCGATAGCGAATTACAGCAAGGCAGCCTATTCACCGTTTGGCTACCGATGATTGCACTAGGTTCTACCAATCATCACGCTGCTTCCGGCTTTGCGGATGGCTAGCCCACGCTTACCGTTTCAACCCAAGTTCGTTGCAAATTTTGCAAGTGCCCGTTTTCAATTTCGCCAACGCTTGATGAACTCAAGTCATTAGCGCTAGTACCCAAATCTCAAAAGTTGTTGCCTTTTAACTACATATTCTCTGGTGAATTATTCAAGCTTTTATAAGCCAGAGAATTTTTCAAATTAAGTTCAAAGGCAACGACTTTAGAGGGTAGTTCGAGAAGAAGCACGATCCAGATTAAAAATCAGATCAACCATAATTGAGTGGCAATTCATTCATGCCAGATTAAAAATCAGTTCAACCATAGCTGGATAACAATTTATGAATAATCTTAATGACTGATTTGATCAAAAATCAATCGAACTTGATTGATTAGTACCGTATTTTTACTGAACTTCTATTAGCTGATCAGATCAGGCATTCAGATCAGTTGATGAAAGCTCCTTGAATACTTGAAGTTGATTGATAATCGCCTTACGATCATCAACACCAGATGAGGTGGTCGCTGCGTGTCTCAACTGACTCTGACTCAGTGCTATCAATTACTAGAAGTTCAGGCTGATGCATCAATCGAAGCAGTCAAGTTAGCCTATCGCCAATTAGCCAAAGTTTGGCATCCCGATCGATTTACTGAGGATCCGGAGCTATGCAAGATCGCAGAAGCAAAACTCAAGCAAATTAATGCAGCTTATCGGCAAATCAAGGAACACCTGACCCAAATCGGCACTCAACCCGTAACCAACCAGCCTTCACAACCGCCGTCACCCGCCACAACCCAAGGCACAACAGCCAGGGCTAATCGTGTTCGGGTCTCATCCCGGCCTGGGCCTGCCCGATCGCCTGCTCAAATTTTTTATGGCTATGCGATCGACTGCATGGCACGAGGGAGCTACACGGCGGCCCAAAACTATCTGAACGACGCAATTCGCCTAGAGCCGGACTACTTAGCAGCCTATGAGTTGCGCTATGAAGTGGCTAGGCGCAAGGGGTCTGATTATCTGGCTCGACAAGATTGGCAAAAAATTCAGGAACTGCAACGGAATCGAAAGGCACGCCAAAAGTCTAGTGCGCGCCCTCCTGCGCCACCGGCCACCAACACCCCCGAATCCATGGTGGATCGCTTCAGCGCCGTGCGCGGGCCAATCTTGAACCATCAGGGCCCGGTCATCGCCATGGTCTTCGAAGCTTCGGGATTACGGCTAGGAACAATCGGCCATGATCGATGGCTGCAACTACAGGGCCTTGATGCTGCGGCAAATGGACCACAATCACGGCAATTTGAGGGAGAACTAACGGCGCTGGCGGCGAGTCGGGATGGGTATCTGTGGGCGATCGGTTCCGCCAATGGTGTGATTTGGATTTGGGATGGTCGGCGGCAACGGGTGGGGGCAACACTGGATGAACGGTGGTTAAACTTCGGGGCTGGGATTAACGCTTTGAGGTTTGCACCTGACGGGTTTGGATTGTGGAGTGTTGATACCCAAGGAACGATTTGCCATTGGGACTTGAAAGCGGGGCGATCAACTTTGCGGTGGTCAGCCACCGAGCAACAGTGCTCTGCGGAAGTACACGCACCGCAAGGATCCGACTTGAACGCTGTGATTAGTGCCTGCGGTCGATCAGCATTATTGGGCGGGCAGTCCTGCGGGCTACAGTTGCTGGATTTACAACAGTCCAAAATTCAGCGGCGATGGTCACTCTCACAGCCGGTGAATGCTCTGGCTTGGAGTCCTGATCGACGGGCGATCGCCCTAGCCCAAGGAGCAACGATTCAACTATCCCTGGCCTCCCCCAAACCCACTACCCAATTGTTACGGGGCCATCAAGGGCCAGTGCGAGCGATCGCGTTTGCTCCCCATAACACTTGGTTCCTCAGCACAGGGGATGATTGCACGCTTCAGTTTTGGAACCTATCGACCGATCGCCTGCTAAAAACCCTGAGTTTGCCAGCGCCTGGCCGGGCAGTGGTCACCGATGGCAAACGGATCTTCTGTGGCTTGGAAACGGGAGCTGTCATGCTTATTGGAGAGTAGGGTTTGCAACTGGCTGAACTCCCACTTTTCTCCCTTCGCGATTGTTGCGATCATGCGATCAAGGGTGATCAATGGGGTTGGAGGCGCGGATCCAGATCCTGAAGTGCTGCTGGGGGCATGGTGGCGAAATATTGATGGTGAAAGCGCTCTTCTTGAACGATCGCCCAAAATTGTGCGATCGCCCGCGATCGGGTGGTCGCTTCAGTTTCCATCGCATCCAAGGCTTGGGGTTGAAACCTCAGGTGGCCATCCTGCTCCATTGGGTTCAGGCCGATCGCCGCCAGGGCATTGAGGCCGAGTTCAATTGCCTGGGGGCTGAGGGCTAATCGTGCTGATAAGACTGCTCGATCGACGGGTTGGCCGGTGCGGCTGAGATATTTCGCCATTCCCAAAAGGGTTTGCCAGGTGCGATCGGGACTGGGTTCCAAAATTGGCTGATAGGTCAGGGCGATCGGGCGTTGATCGTCTAGGGCTTGGCGGGCGATTTGCTGCCAGTCTTCCCAACGGGTGGGACATTGATCAACCCACAACATTGCGGTGGGCGATGACAATTCGGCGGCAGGTAACCCTTGCCGATAATCCCAAACGGGAATCGTACCAGCGAGATCGCGCACCAAGGGGCGATCGGCTGGGCGCACTGCCAAGGGCCGCAATTGATAGCACTTATCGCGGGCATTGAAATCCAACTCCGCCACCAAGTCACAGGAACCCTTGGGAATGGCTTCCGGCAAACAGTCCCACCAAATGCCCGGGAAAGGTTCGGTAGCCGAATCATCTTGAATTTCAAAGCGGGTGTAGAGATACCGCAATTTTTGGGATCCCAGGTGCAGGCGGCGGACTTGCAGGTTTTGGAACCGAACTTGCCGAATCAGCAAACGCGGAGCCGGGTTTCCCATGCCGCAAGGTTCCAGCCACTTCAGGGCTTGAAACAGGGCCCGTCCCCGATCGAGCAACAGGTCTGCCACGGTGACGGTCAAATCGGCCGTGATGGGCTGGGGCGATCGGGCTGGGCAGCGTTGACGCACTTCCCGTTCCAGGGCTTGGGTAAACAAATCCAGATTGGCCACCGGCAAAGCCAACCCCGCTGCCAGGGGATGGCCCCCAAATCGATCGAGCAAATGGGTTTGTTGCTTCAGGACTTCATAAAAATCCAGACCCGGGAGCGATCGAGCGGATCCCTTCGCCATGTCGCCTTCCAGGGTCAGCAACACCACGGGGCGGTTAAATTCCTGCACCAGTTGACCCGCCACTAGCCCCAAAACGCCCAAGGGCCAACCCGCTTCCGCCAACACAATCACGGCGGTGGTAGACCAATCGGCGGCGGCCAGGCGCGATCGGGCCCGCCACAGCACATCGTTTTGCAGGGCTTTGCGGCGACTGTTGGCCGCTTCCACTTGGTCAGCTAATTGGCGACACCGATCGCGATCGCGACTGGTCAGCAGTTCAATGCAAAAGTGAGCATCGCCATAGATGCGGCTGGCCGCATTGATGCGCGGCCCCAGGCCAAAGGCAATATCAGAGGGGCGATCGCCCGTTTTCTTGCATCGCTCCAGCAACAGTTGCAATCCGGGGCGATCGGTTTTTTGGAGATGCTGCAATCCCACTTGGGCCAAGTACCGAGCATCGCCCCGCAGTTCCACCAAATCCGCAATTAGCCCGATCGCCACCAGATCCAGCAAGGCCGCGAGGGGCTGTTGGGGAACCGTGGGCAAGGCTTGGTAAAGGGCTTCCACCAATTTGTAGGCCACGGCCACACCCGAAAGACTGGCCAAGGGCGAATCGATCGGGAGTGCGCGCGGGTTCACCAACGCCACCAAGTCCGGCCGTTGGTCGGGCAAGCTGTGGTGATCGGTCACAATCACTTCCAAGCCCAAATCCCGCGCGATCGCCAACTCCGCCAGGTTGGTGCTGCCCGTGTCGCAGGTCACGATCAGTTGCCAACCGGCCGCTGCCAGGGCCGCCAACCCCGATCGGGATAACCCGTGGGACTCTTTGAGGCGATCGGGCACAAAATAAGTGAGCCGATCGCCCTGGGGAAAAAACTGCCCCAACCCATCCCAGAGCACCGCCGTGGCCGTCACGCCATCCGCATCAAAATCTCCCCAAATGGCCACCCGATCGCCCCGTTCATGGGCCAACACCAACCGCGCGATCGCCTGGGCCATTTCGGAGCCAAACCCCTCCGGCCCCGTGGGTTGATAGTGCTCCGCCGAGAGCCACCCGGCCAAGGTGCGCGGATCACGCCAACCCCGTTCCCACAACACTTGGGCCAGCCACCGGGCCCGATCGCCTTGCGGTGAACGACTTTCTTTGAGATCCGCCGCCTTCGGGTTGCCCACCTGCACCGCATCCAGGCGATCGAGCATTGATTGCACCGCCGCCACCCAGTCCACCGGGGGAGGTTCGATCGGGAATTGCCAAGCCGCTTCAATATCCATGGGCAAAATCCATGGGTTAACTACAACGGGCCAACTGAAACAAGCTGACGAAACCAGCCAATTTCAGCCAGGAAGTTAACCAAGCCACACCTAGCCGCCGTAGTTCCAGCCGGTGCTTTCTAGGGTGAGGGCTTCCCCTTCCCGATGGATGCCTGCGCCAATCACTTCGCCCACAAAAACCGTGTGATCACCATGGGCGATCGAGCCAACCACCTTGCATTCCACATAGCCCAGGGAGTCAGGCAAGATTGGGCAGCCCGTCGCTTCGCCCAAGTAGAACTCGATGTCTTCAAACTTGTTGCCCACCCGGCGACGGGGCTTAAAAAATTGAGCCGCCAAATCCTTTTGGCCCGCTTCCAACACCGTCAGCGCAAACACGCCGCTCGCTTCAATCATGGCGTGGGAACCAGATTCCCGATTCACACAGTTCACCAGCAAAGGCGGCTTAAACGAGCCTTGCATGACCCAACTGGCCGTAAAGGCGTTCACATCTTCGCCCGCCTCATCCCGCACGCCACAAACATAGATGCCGTGGGGAATTTTCCGGAGCATGGTCTTTTTGGCTTGTTCATCGAGCATGGTGCGAACTCCTCGATCGGGTGAATAGGCGGGGCAACTAACGGCCACGAATGTCAATCACGAATGCCAATTGCGGATGTCAATGATCGATCGCGTCGCCGTTTGCAAATCCCTTGCTGAGTGTATCGCAGCCGATCGCCCTCAAAGTTCCACCCAATCACCGATTAACCCGTTTTAGCGCCGTGAATTGAGCCATGAAGGCTTGGATTTTTGTAAAGAAAGATTACGAAAAAGACAGCAAGACGGCTTTCTGTCTTGACAGACTAGCGTTGCCCCGATACCTTAACATTCATACCCGGGTAATTCATTTGTAGTTATATGCAAGACAAACAGGACAAGCAAAAAGTCACGCTCTACTTCCCCCAACAGTTGCATCGTCAACTCAAAATCCGGGCGGCAGTTGAGTCGGAACCCATGTCCGCAATTGTCGAAAGGGCCGTGGCTTTTTACCTCGAACACCCTGAGGTAATTGACGAGCACAGCGAACCCTACGGGCGTACCCACCGGGTCTATAGCTGCCCTGTCTGTCAAACCTCCACAGTCCTGCGTGACGGTGAATTGGTTGGTCTTGGAAGCCAGCCTGGCATTCTTGCCGAAGATACGCTGTCGATCGAACGGGCCCTGACGGTTCGGGCTGGTGCTCCGGAGTCCGCTGAGGAGGAAGCTCCCAGTAGCGACACGGACGATTCCAACAGCGAAAGCCTTGTACCTTGCTGAAGCAACTGCCAAATGGCTTCAGTTCCGGTTGCGGGTTAGCCCCTTAAGGATTTCGCTCAGGACTCGCTAGATACTTACTAATCACTTTGGCTAATCACGTTGGGCTAGATGGAGAGCAATTTCCAGTCTCTGAGCTAGTCCGTCGCATGTCCAACTCAAGCGGAATGGGTCGAGGGTTATGCAAGAGCAACTAAGCGTCCTGGTCAGAGCGCAATATCCGCTGGTTTACCTCCTAACCTATGAAGAGGAACGCGCTGAACAGGCGATCGCCCGCCTTGCCCAATCCAAAACGCAACCCCGCCGTCTGTTTGTTTGGACGGTGACCCATGGGGTGGTGGAATATGGCCAACCCCGCACGGTGACGCAACACAACACCGTTTCGCCGGAAGCCGCGATCGAGTGGATTGTGCGCCAACGCGACCCCGGGATCTATATCCTCAAAGACTTCCATCCCTACATCGACTCACCAGGGGTGAAGCGCTGGCTGCGAGACGCGATCGCCCAGTTTAAGGGGATGCAGAAAACGATCGTGTTGATGTCGCCGGTTCAAGAAATCCCGATCGAGCTTGAAAAAGAAGTCGTGGTGTTGGATTTCCCCCTGCCCACCCTGAACGAACTCGATCAGGTGTTGGGTGAACAACTCGAAGAGACCCGATCGCGCCCTCTCAGCCCGATCGCCCGTGAGAAACTGCTCAAAGCAGCCCTCGGTCTCACCCGTGACGAAGCCGAAAAGGTCTACCGCAAAGCCCATGTGAGCACCGGCAAGCTCACCGAATCGGAAGTCGAAATCGTCCTGTCCGAAAAGCAGCAGTTGATTCGTCGCAACGGCATTTTGGAGTACATGGACGAAGACGAGACGATCGAATCGGTCGGCGGTCTCGAAGAGCTAAAACGGTGGCTGACCCAGCGCTCCAACGCCTTCACCGAGCGGGCCCGCGAATACGGATTGCCCCAACCGAAGGGAATGCTGATTTTGGGTGTGCCCGGTTGCGGTAAGTCTCTGATTGCCAAAACCACCTCCCGGCTGTGGGGTTTGCCCCTGCTGCGCCTGGATATGGGGCGGATCTACGACGGCTCCACCGTGGGGCGATCGGAAAAGAACCTGCGGATGGTGCTCAAAACCGCCGAGTCGATTTCCCCCGTCATCCTGTTCATTGATGAACTGGACAAAGCCTTCGCCGGTTCCGCCGGTTCCGCCGACTCCGATGGAGGAACTTCCAGCCGCATCTTTGGCTCCTTTCTGACCTGGATGCAGGAAAAAACTTCCCCGGTGTTTGTGATGGCGACGGCCAACCGGGTCGATCGGCTCCCCGGCGAGTTCCTGCGCAAAGGCCGGTTTGACGAAATCTTCTTCGTCGATTTGCCCACCCAGGACGAACGGAGCGAAATCTTCCAAATCCACCTCGAAAAGCGGCGTTCTGAAATCTCCCGCTTTGATTTGGATCAACTTGCCAAAGTTTCCGATGGTTTCTCCGGCGCAGAAATCGAACAGGCCATCTTCGCGGCCATGTACGAAGCCTTTGCCCAAGATCGCGAGTTTACCCAACTCGACATCATCGCAGCGATCAAGGCAACCCTGCCGCTGTCGAGAACCATGACCGAGCAGGTAACGGCATTGCGCGACTGGGCCCGCCAGCGTGCCCGTCCTGCCGCCGCTGCTGTCGCGGACTACATCCGCCAGGAGTGGTGACCCCCAAGCTTTCTCCCGTCTCCCAACGGGAGGAGGGCTAGCCCCCAGTTCCAACCCGTTCAGCATCTGGAACCCCGGTTGGCTAGCGCATTGAAACCAAGCATCGAAGCCTCCCAACTTCGTGCTTGCCATTGAACCCCTAGTTGTTGTCGTTCACGCAATTTCCATCCACAGGAGGAAACCCTCATGTCTCACTTCAGCACCCTGCGCACCAAGATTACTGATGTGGAAATCCTGCGCCAATCCCTGTGCGACCTGGGCATTCAGACCAAAACCAGCGCCGATGTGCGTGGCTATAACGGCCAACGGGTTCGCGCTGATCTGGTTGCGATCCTGGAAGGGGAATATGACCTGGGCTGGTCGCGCAATGCTGACGGCTCCTACGATCTGATTGCGGATCTGTGGGGTGTGGCGAAGAAGCACAACCAAACGGAGCTGATCAATTCGATCAACCAAAAATATGCGGTGAATAAGACGCTGGCGGAGGTGAAGCGTCCTGGGCTGCAAAATGCCAATGTGAAATTGGTGGTTCAGTAGCAACCGCTTTGTCTGCGCGTTCCTAAGCTTGCTGGCTGGTCGGGTTACCCGGCCAGCCTATTTTATTGGTTGATTGCTGTTTATTGGTTGCTGTTTATTGGTTGGTATTGGCTGTTTTTTTCGATTGTTATTGGTTAATTGTTATTGATTGATTACTGATTTTTGTAATTGGGTGCTATTTGGTTTTTGGGTTCATTGCGATTGGTTGCTGTTGATTAGTTGATTACTTTTTTTGGGTCTTAGTGGATGCGATCCTTTCCTCGGCTGAATTTGCGGCCCGTGATGATGCACCCGATCGCGCGGCGGGGCATGACGGTGGCTCACTGGATTTTGGCGATCGCCCCAATCAGCTTACTGATCACCGGAGCGGGGGCCTGCCTCCAAGCCACCCGAATTTTAGGAAAAGTGCCACAGCCTTGGATCAATGACCCTTATCTGTTTGGTCACAACGACGCGGCTTATCAAGCTTGGTTGCAGGCAGCAAGCTTGGCCCTGGGGTTTACCGTTCTGAGCCTGATTCCTTGGTTTGTGCTGACGGCAGTGGCGATTTTTGCCCATTGGCGCTACTGGGCCAAAACAGAGTCCAGAGGGGCGGTGGGCTACCGGTTGTTGCCGATCGGGCTGTATCTGCTGAGTTGGGTGGTGTTGATTTGGGAACCGGTGGGATTGATAGATTGGTTGCTGGACTAGCTAGCGAAGCCGTTGATTAACCCGAGCGGTGGGCAACTGGGGCGATCGGCAATTTCCATCCACCCCCTAAAATTAATCCTGTAAACCATAGGGCTATGCCATGGGGCCATGCCATTGGGCCAGGGCAAACCAGCCAGTTCCTGAACAAGTAGGGCGATCGCAGGTGTGGGAATCAGTACAAACGGGTTTATATCACCTGGCACAGTGGGCCACGGCGTTGGTGGAAGCACAGTTGGCTCATCCCAGTTTGGGGAGTGCGCTGGTAACGCTTGGGGCGGGCCTGCTCACCAGCTTGACCCCCTGTATGTTGTCGATGTTGCCGATCGCGGTGGGCTATCTCGGGGGGTATGACACCTCAGGCGAGTCGGAACCTGCCGATGGGCGATCGCGCTGGGCGGCAGCGGTGCAATCCCTCTGGTTTGCCCTGGGCTTGGCCACCACCTTGGCGGTGATGGGAGTGGCGGCGGCCTGGTTTGGTCGGGTTTATGGCCAGGTGGGTTGGGGCTTGCCGTTGCTGGTGAGCGGGGTGGCGATCGTGATGGGGCTGAATCTGCTGGAGGTGTTGCCCTTTCAGTTTCCATCCCTGGGACAATTGATTCCTGTGCCGACGGGGGTTCCCCGATCGCTGCGATCCTACTTGGTGGGGCTAACGTTTGGGCTGGCGGCTTCCCCTTGCAGCACGCCTGTTTTAGCGGCACTGTTAGCATGGGTTTCGGCCACTCGCGACCCGATCGCGGGTGGGGGTCTGTTGTTGGCCTATGCGATCGGCTATGTGTCGCCGTTGGTGTTGGTGGGCACGTTTGCCGCCTCTTTGAAGAGCTTGTTGGCGCTGCGGAGTCGATCGGGCTGGATTGTGCCCACCAGTGGCGCGTTATTGGTGGGATTCGGCGTATTTTCGCTGCTCAGTCGGTTGCCGATCAGCTAGGGTGAATAGCCAACGGATTGCCAGTCAACGGATTGCCAGCCCCATGAGACGCTAGGGAATTAGGGTCAAAAACACAGCGCTAATCATGCGCTAATCATCAGGATCGGCACACTAGGGCGAATTAAGGGAAGACCAAAGTACTGAGGTCAGGGCAAAAACCATGGATGCAAATGACGGATTGCAGCAAACTCCCCTGGATGGGGCGATCGGGCGGAGCTGGTGGCGCGCAGGGGTGCGCATCATTGCTGACCTGCGGTTAGCGATCGTCCTGTTATTGGTGATTGCAGTGGCCAGCATCACTGGCACGGTCATTGAGCAGGGCCAGGGCTTAGAGTTCTATCAAGCAAACTATCCAGAGGATCCGGCCCTGTTTGGCTTCCTGAGCTGGAAAGTGCTGCTGGCCTTGGGGCTGAACACCGTCTATCGCACCTGGTGGTACTTGGGGCTGTTGGTGCTGTTTGGCACGAGCTTGGCCGCCTGCACTGCCCTGCGCCAATGGCCAGCCCTAAAAGCTGCCCAACATTGGAGTTATTACCGGGCCCCCAGACAGTTTGAGAAATTGGCCCTCAGTGCCCGGTTGGACTTGGGGGAAGCCAGCAGCGCGATCGCCCCGGCCACTCCTCTCTTGCAAGCCAAAGGTTACCGAGTTTTTGCGGAAGGCAGCAGCTTGTATGCACGCAAGGGGATTGTGGGCCGCATTGGGCCGATTATTGTCCATGCGGGGATGTTGATTGTGTTATTGGGCGGCATTATTGGTGCGCTCACTGGTTTCATTGCCCAAGAAATGATTCCCAGCGGCCAAACGTTTCAGGTCACCAATATTATTGACGGCGGCCCTTTGGCGGCGGGTAATGTGCCCCGAGATTGGTCTGTGAAGGTTAATCGCTTCTGGATTGAATATTTACCGGACGGCAACATCGACCAGTTTTATTCAGATTTGTCGGTGTTGGATCAAGCGGGTCAAGAGCGCGATCGACAAACTATTTTTGTGAATCAACCCCTGCGCTACCGAGGGGTGACCATGTACCAAACCGACTGGGGCATCGCAGCGGTGAAGGTACGCATCAACAACAGTCCATCGATTCAGCTACCCATGGGCAAGCTGAACCTGCCGGGCGCGGGCCGGATTTGGGGCACTTGGGTTCCCACCAAACCGGACTTGAGCGAGGGGGTTTCGCTGCTGGCGCGAGATTTGCAAGGGGCGGTGCTGATCTATGACGCGACGGGCCGCCCGATCGCCACCACGCGGGTGGGCCGATCGACCCCAATTACCCTGGGCGATCGTACCCTCACCTTGGCCGTGGATGACTTGATTGGCAGCACGGGGCTACAGATCAAGGCGGATCCCAGCATCCCGATCGTCTACTTGGGCTTTGGATTGCTGATGGTGGGCGTGGTGATGAGCTATTTTTCCCACTCACAAATCTGGCTGTTGCAAGAGGGTCGATCGCTCTATGTGGGTGGTCGCACCAATCGGGCCCAGGTGACCTTTGAGCGGGAAATGCTGGAGGCGATCGCGCAATTGCAAGCCACTGTCCCGATCGCCTCACCCCCAACGCCTGCCGCGACGGAAACCTAAACGATCGTCTTGAATTCTGCAAAATTCAGTTTGCCAAATTCGCAGATTGCTATCGATGGCTAAATCCTAAGATTCATCTCCGATCACGGAGGGATCAGGGCGATCGCGCTAGGCTCAGAGTAAAGGTTCTTGCCCCCGGCTCACCATTGCCAGAACCCATTCCACGGGGCAAGCAGGAGGAGTGATGACCGATCGGCATCTGCGTTGGCTTAGTGGTGTCGTCTTGGCAGCGGCGCTCCTCGGTGCGGTAGGTTCGCGGGCGGCGGCGGAGCCCGCTGCAACCACGGCTCCCACTGACCTCAAAGAACTTTTGGCAACGGGCCTCTGTGGTGGTTGTAATTTAGCGGCGACCAACTTGGCGGGGCAAAACCTGCAAGGAGCACACCTGATTGGGGCTGACTTGCGCCATGCCAATTTGCGGGGGGCTGATTTAACCAACGCTAACTTGGAAGGGGCCGATCTGACCGGTGCTGACCTAACAGACGCTAATTTAACCGGCACATTCTTAACCAATGCCATCCTGACCCAAGCGAGGCTCGATCGGGTAAACCTCACAGCCGCCACCCTCAATGACGTGGACGTGACCGGCGCGTCGATGCTGGACTTAACCCTCACAGGCGCGACGATTCAGGACACGGCGATCGGGGTTGGCGGCGACGAACCCATTGAACCCCATCCCTAGGGATGGCTAACCCTTGCCATGATGCGCTTGCTGAATTCCCACAGATCTCCCCGCCTTGAAACAGCCGTTGGTTTGCGCTTGGGGGCGATCGGGCTGGGCATGATTGTGGCGATCGCCGCTGCTCTGCCTGCCCAAGCCCAAGAGCGGCTCAATCGAATCCTGTCCGTTACGGGCCGAGGCAGTGAACTGGTCAGCGCCAGCACTGCCCGCGTGAGCCTGGGGGTGGAAGCCCGGGCCGCCACCGCCGAAGCGGCCCAAGCGGAAATGGCCAAGCGATCGAGCGCGGTGGTGGCGCTGCTGCGGGGTCGCAATGTCCAAAAGCTGCAAACCACGGGCGTTTATCTCAGCCCCTATTACGACAACAACAGCAAACCCGTGGGCTTTGTGGCCACCAACACGGTCAGCTTTGAAATTGCCGCCACCGAATCCGGAGCGCTCATGGATGCGGCCGTGAAAGCGGGAGCCACCCGTGTGGATGGGGTGCAGTTCACGATCGATGATGCCACCAACAACGCGGCCCGCAATCGGGCCCTGGCAGCAGCAACCCGTGATGCCCAAGCCCAGGCCGATGCGGTTTTGGCAACCTTGGGGCTAACTCGGCAGGAAGTGATGGGCATTCAGGTAGAGGGAGCGATGATGTCGATCCCCAGCCCCATGCTGCGAGGCGTGGCCGACTCCGCCGCCAGCACCCCCGTGGTGGCCGGTGAGCAGACGATCCAAGCCACGGTTACTTTGCACATTCGGTACTAGCTCGGCCCTCGCCACGGGGGGCTGAATTAACGTTTCATTCGTTTTCAGTTGCCAGCGTCGAGGTTTACAGGGTTAATCAACGGTTCAACGTCGGGATGGGGTGGCCTGAATTTGATCGATTTGATCGATTTGATCAAGCTGCTGAGTATAGGCACAAACGCGATTCATCACATCCCGTAGTTGAGCTGACAAAATTTCAGCCCGATCGAGCCGATCGGCCAGGGCATTGGTTTCGAGTTGGCAAGCCAAATCCGGCATTTCCAAAACGCCAGCATTGGCCGCCGCACCTTTAATTTGGTGGGCCCGCCGATAGACTTCCTTGATGTTTTGGCTTTCGATCGCCCGATCGAGGGCTTCCAGATATTCCGGAATGCCCTCCACAAAAATACTGAGAATTTCACGGGCCACTTCCGGATCGCCCATGGAAATCTCCATCAACCGTTCCCGATCGATCGGCGGCGCTGACTCAGAAGCGGAATTTCCAGCGCTCAGCATTGGCTTGGGAGTCGGTTCCGTCGGGGGCAAGTCGCCTTCCGTATGCAAATTGCGACTCATGGGAATCACCCAGCGATCGAGCACCGCCGCCAAGCCCGCCAAGCTAATGGGCTTGCTGATGTAGTCATTCATGCCCACCGCCAAACATTCCTCCCGGGCCCCAGCCAAAGCATTGGCCGTCATGGCAATTACCGTCACATCCCGATTGGGGCCCGCTTCCGCCCGTAACCGTTGCACGGCCTGATAGCCATCCATCACCGGCATCAAGCAATCCATCAACACCAAGTCAAACGGCTCGCGCAGCAGTCGATCGAGCGCCTGTTGGCCATTGTCAGCACAGGTCACATTCTCCCAACCCAAACTCTTGAGCTGCCGCAAGACAATTTGTTGATTCAGGGGCGTGTCTTCCACCACCAAAATCTTGCAATGTACCGGCCGCACCAGGGGATGGAGCGATCGCGCCGCTGATCGCCCATCACGCTCAGCCACCGTGGGCGACTCCAGCACCGCAGGCAAAGTTGGTGACTCGTGACGCACCGCCGCCGTTAACGCATCCAGCAGTTGCGAAACCAAAATCGGCATCGTCAGGTAATGCTTAATCACCCCCTGAACCACCAGTTGATGGCCCAGCGATCGCGCTTCTGGCTTCAGCAACAGAATCCAGTGCAAAGCGGCCAAGGCCGGTTGCTGCTGAATTTGTCGCTGCAACGGTTCCCAAGTCAAATCCAAATCTTCCAAATTCACAAGGGCGATCGTGTAAGGGTTTTCGCTGTAGCTGGCCGTCTCGATCGCCCCAAACACCTCATCCGCCGACACACGATCCAAACGCCCACCCCAAGCCCGCACCTGAGAACCAATCAACAATTGCTGGCGGGGATCCGTATCCACCAACAGCAACCGTTCTTGGCGCAAAAAAGACCATTGCTCCACCTCATCCGTCAACGCCTGGCGCTGCAAGGGCACTGAAAACCAAAACGTACTGCCCCCGCCCACATTGGCCTCGTAGCCAATTTCTCCCCCCATCAGTTCCACCAACTGCCGACAAATGGCCAGCCCCAACCCAGTGCCCCCATAGCGACGGGTTGTGGAAGCGTCCACCTGCGAAAAAGACTGAAACAGCTTGTGACGATGCTCCGGCAAGACCCCCACCCCCGAATCTCGCACCTCACAGTGAATTATCACCATCTTGTTTGATTGGGATTCCAAAGACATTTGAAAAACCACCTGTCCTTGATCCGTGAATTTAATGGCATTACCCACCAAGTTAATGCAAATTTGATGCAGTCTTGTGGGGTCACCTACCACCGTCCAAGGCACATTACTATCCAGCAATGTCAAAAGCGTTAATCCTTTCGCTTGGGCTTGGGGCCGCAGGAGGTGATCGACGGTTTCAATACATTGATTTAGATCAAAGGGAATGGACTCTAGCTGTACTTCCCGAGCTTCAATTTTTGCCCAATCCAAAATGTCATTAATTAACGACAACAGGTGCTCGCCGCTGGTTTTTAAGATTCGGGCTAAGTCTTGCTGTTCCAGGTTTAGGGGCGTTTGTAGCAGCAGATCAGTTGTGCCTAAAGCCGCATTCAAAGGAGTCCGAATTTCATGACTCATGTTGGCCAGAAATTGGCTTTTGGCTCGGTTGGCAGAATCGGCTAATTCTTTTGCCAATTGCAATTCCGTGGACTGGTGTTGAAGACGTTGCACCAATTGGGTTTGTTGAACAGCAATTCCCAGTTGTGCTCCAATTTGCACCAGAATTTTGATGTCTGATTCGCTCCAAGTGCGGGGGCGTTCATTTTGATAGGCTCCCAGGACTCCCCACAGTTCCCGTCCACAATGAATGGGTACACAAATAAAGGCTTTGGCCGCCAATCGATCGAGCAATTCCAAACAGGTGTCCGCCAAATCCGCCTGCTCCACATCGCTGGCACTGACATAACTGGCTCCCAAGTTGAAGGGGCCGCCTTGGGTCAGTTGCCAAGTTTTGTGGCACAGGGCGGGATTCAAGTGATCCACATCCTTGGTGACTCCGCTCGGACTAACCAAGGGCTGCACACCATCGGCCACAGACTCCACCAAAAATTGACCGCTCCAGTCTGGATTAAACCGATAGATCACCACTCGATGGCAGAGCAGGGCCCGCCGTAGCTCATCGGTTGTATCCAGAAAAATTTCATCCAGATCCAGGGATTGCCGCATTCGGGTGATGATTCGGGCGATCGCGGTTTCGCGCCGGGCCAAGTCCCGCAGGGCCTGTTCTGCCTGTTTTCGTTGCATCAAGGCTCCAGCCTGAGTCCCCACCGCCTCCAACAGATGCAAAATTTTGTTATCGAGGGTCGAGGCCTGTCGCCGCAGGAACATCAAGACCGCCAAAACCTGGGAGCCATCCAAAATGGGAACCGCAAAGGCCGATCGCAAACCGACACTAGCGGCCAGCTCTGAACGGGCAAAAATTCCCGGATAGCTCAAATCCTCCAGCCATTCCGCCTGGCGCTGGGCCCAAACTCGGCCGGGCATTCCTTCTCCCGATCGATACTGAAGCTGCAAACTGGCTTGGCGAAAGGCTTGAAAAGATGGGTCACTGGCATACCAACTGGGGCTACACTCCAGCGCCGTCCCGTGGGCATTTGGCACCCAGGCTTCTGCACAATCCCACTTAATGGTTTGGCAAGTCAGCCGCAAAATGGCTTCGAGGGATGCATCAAAATCCGAGGCTCGCCCGATCGCCTGGGAAGCCGCCAGCAACAGCCGAATTTCAATTTCAACTTTCTGGCGCTGAACAATTTGTTTGTGTAGCAGTTCATTCTGCTCAGTCAGGCGACGATTAGCCGAGCGCAATTCTTCCTGAAGGGCATACAACCGTAGTTGGCTCTCAATTCGCGACAGAATTTCTTGAACCTGAAAAGGTTTGGTAATATAGTCAACTCCACCGGCTTCAAAGGCATGAACCTTATCGGTTGGGCGATCTAAAGCGCTAATAAAAATAACAGGAATATGACGAGTTTGAGGATCATCTTTTAAATAACGACAAACCTCATATCCATCCAAATCTGGCATACAAGCATCCAGAAGGATTAAATTTGGTGCAGCCAAGCGAGCAGCACTTAATGCCAATCGACCACTAATTGCCTTTCTAACGCGATAGCCATGGGTCTCCAGCATGGAAGACAGCAGACGGAGATTGTCTGGCAAGTCATCCACAATTAAGATGTCGGCTTTGGCGGGATGCCCAGAAGAAGATAACATCGACAGCAATCCAAAGAGGAAGGAGGAAATTAGTGATCAAGCGTCAAGCAAGGATCTAGCAACTGTTATTCAAGACGGTTCATTTCATGCAATTTGTTTGGCTCATAGCTGATGAGTGCTGTACTATTTTTGATTGATGTTTGACTGATTTTGATGATTGGGGCGATTGATGATTTGAGATTTAAAACTTGAGCCTATTAGCTTTGAGTTGCTTTAAACGGCATTCAAGTTGCTTTCAGCGAGCTATTGAATCGCAACTATGCCCGCTCAAGGAAAATTGTTTGACTAAAAACTCGTTAACAGTCTTCACTCAAGGCGCTTTGCAGTTACCCAAAATCGTTAAATTTTTCATGAATTTCTGAGTTCAGCTCACTCTTTCGTGAGGTCAGTGACTATCAAGTCAGTGATCGCGTAAAGTGAGAGTAGCTCTGAACTTTTGGTGGCTTCAGTCTGTACGCCATTCAACAATCATGCAGCATGGTCATGGCTGTTAACTATCGGTAGAACACGAGTATTTTTTGATACGATCGCCCGGTTCCCTTTACGGGGATAGTACAAATCGCGGTGCGTCTTTAAGGCCGACGGGGCCGGCGGCGATCGAGGGGAACCACCGTGGCCGCACTGCTTTCGCGGGCCACCCGAATCAGCAACCCCGCTAGAAACAGACTGGCAATAATCGAGCTACCGCCATAGCTCATGAGGGGAAACGGCAGTCCTGTAGTTGGCAGCACACCAGTTGCCACGCCAATGTTCACCAGGGCTTGGCCCACCAGCAGCAACACAGCACCGACGGCCACCAGTCGCAGGGAGCGATCGCTCGCATTGGCAGCCACTCGCAGGCCCAATGCACCATAAACGACTAATAGAGTCAACAACAGTAGGGAACCGACAAAGCCAAACTCTTCCGCAAACACTGAAAAGATAAAGTCAGTGAACTGGATGGGCAGGCTGGCTAATTTTTGTTGCGAGAGGCCAAACCCCGTCCCCCACCAGCCCCCCGACCCGATCGCCAGGAGACTTTGCACCAATTGATAGCCAATGCCTAGGGGGTCATCCCAAGGATTGAGAAAGGAGGCAATTCGCCGCTGCTGGTAAGTGCGCAGGCTGATGCTAATTAACCCTAAAACCAGCCCACCTCCTGCCGCGCTGAGCAGATAGGCATAGGGCAAGCCCGCCGTCAGCGCCAGGAGCCAAACGGTCATCCCACAAACCGCTGCGGTGCTGAGATTGGGTTGCAACAAGATCCCCAACAACACTGCACCGATGGTTCCCAGCCAAAACCAGCGATGGCGATCGGTCAACCGTTCCCACTGACCCAAAATGCGGGCACTTTGCAGCACTAAAAAGGGCTTTAGGAGTTCCGAGGGTTGAATTGGCAAGACCCCAATTTCAATCCAGCGAACGGCTCCGTTGGCCGATCGGCCAAGACCAGGAACCAGCAGCGCCCACATCAGCATTAGGGTGACTAGCAATCCCCAGTGGGCGATCGCCAGCACGTAACGCAGGGGCAGGGAAACGGCCGTTTGGAATCCCACCAAGCCCGCCGCAATCCACAGTAATTGCCGTTTGCAGTAGTACCAACCGTCTCCTTCCGTGGCTTCCGCACTGGCGTAGGAAGCAGATAGCAAAATCAGAAACCCCACAAACAGCCAAAAGAAGGTGAGCCAACGCAACCAACGGGCTTCGTCGGCCCAGCCCACTGCCGACCACCCCACGGAGGTTCGGAACTGTGTGAGCCAATCACTCCAAACAAGGGGGCGACGTTGGGCCATGGATTGCAGGCAACCTCAAGGGGCAAAGACAACCAGGAAGCAACCCCACCAGCGGAGGCCAAGTGCTGCTGACTTCAAACAATGCTGATGCAAAATACCTATTCAAAACAATATCGCGAGCCACAAGTTTCAGCTACCCGTAGGCAGGCTCACTTGTCACTCGCGATCGGCTGAGTTCGGAATTGGTGTGCCAATTCCAAAAATGACTGAGGGTTGGGTCACCGACTCGATCGATCCACCCGCCCCCAAAAGGACAGAAGGAACCGATCAGGCGGTTCACAGTTTGCCAATCTACAGCAAACCCGTATTCGTGCCCGGGCGGCCCGTAGCCAGCTCGACCTTCACGATTTTGCCACCCATCTTTTGGATGCGTTGCTGTTCCTTGAACCAGTTGTCGTAGGAAACCAGCTTCGTGAAGAAGGTGTTTTGCAGCTCGCGCTGCGTCCGAATTCGCGTTTGGCTCGGCACGCAAGCCGTAATTTTAAACATCCGCATGGCGAGAAACCTTTGTGACTTCAACGACAAATCTGACCAAAATTCAGACCAAGTCCTTAAACAACGAGGTCTGAGCCGTGCTGCCCCCAAAGCTAACCAGACAACGCGATCGCGGAGCCTATGCAACTTTGAGCGTTCAGCAACTATCCCAGACCCCGTGGCTTCACTCATTTCAACCCAACAGGGGAAACCACAACCATCAACCCGGTGAGTCGAAATTCAGCCAAGCCATTTGTTGTTTAGCTCAAGCCCGAGGAGATATAGTCGAAGTACACGCCCATTTCCTTACCAGCGTCAGAGCCCACCAAACCGGCGGTCACTTCCTTCATGGCTTGGATTGCTTGCACGGTGGTGCCGATGGGCACGCCCAAGGAGTTGTAGGTTTCCTTCAGGCCGTTGAGCACGCGCTCATCGAGGATCGAAGGATCGCCAGCCAACATGGCGTAGGTGGCATAGCGAAGGTAGTAGTCCAGGTCGCGGATGCAAGCAGCATAGCGACGGGTGGTGTACATGTTGCCGCCGGGACGGGTCACATCGGAGTACAGCAGCGACTTAGCAACAGCTTCCTTGACGATCGTGGCAGCATTAGCGCCGATCGCGTTAGCAGCGCGCACGCGCAGTTCGCCGGTAGCGAAGTAATTCTTCAGCTTATCCAGAGCGCTCGAGTCGAGGTACTTGCCCTGAACGTCGGAGGAGTTGATGACGGAGGTAATTGCGTCTTGCATGATCGTTTTTGAATAAGTCGGTTTTGCAAGGAAATGGCTTTCATTAAAGCCGAAGCAAGTCAAGCTAGCGAGGGAGAACCCAGGTCTTAGCTCAAGCCGCCAATCACGTAATCGAAGTAAGCCGAAGCTTCAGCTGCATCTTCGCCGCTCAGCAGACCAGCAGCAGCAGCCTTCATGCCACGCACGCCTTCAGCCACGCCGTCGATCGGGGTACCCAGCGAGCGGTACATTTCGCGCACACCCACCAAACCGATTTCTTCGATCGGGGTCACGTCGCCAGCCACGATGCCGTAGGTCACCAGACGCAGGTAGTAGTCCAGGTCGCGCAGGCAGGTTGCGGTCATTTCTTCACCGTAAGCGTTACCGCCGGGCGAAACCACATCGGGGCGCTTTTGGAACAGTTGTTCGCCGGCTTGCTTAACGATGCGCTCACGGGCATCGGTCAGGATTTGGGCAATGCGCAGGCGTTGAGCGCCGGTGGACACGAAAGCCTTGATGCGATCCAGTTCGCCGGGGCTGAGATAGCGGGCCTCAGCGTCGGCATTCACGATTGACTTCGTGACGATACTCATTGAATAAACTCCTCCGAAAGGAAAAAAGTTTTGACTGGAGATTGGGGCTTCCACCGAGGAAACGACTAGCATCGCTGCGATTGCTCAGGCAGCGGGAGCAACGAGAAATTTTCTAAGCCAGGTCGTTTAACCCTTAGCTCGAAATCCACCAGCGACAGTCCTGAGACCGCACTCGGTGTCCTCCCCGGCAAATCAACACTTATTCTCAGGCATGAAGCCCGTTGACCCTCGCTTGGATTAACAGTTTTTAACATCCTTCCTCAGACAGCTAATCTTTGAGGGCCGTTCCGAGTCTGTGATTTCTGTCCCGATCGCTCAACTGCCGAAAAGACAAAACACCAGGCGAATCAAAATCTAGGGTCAAGATTTTGCACCTGATGCTTTGCAGATTTCGGTTTGAATCGAGCGATCCAGAGATCGCCCAACAGCCAAGTTTTCCCAAGTCCAAATTTATTTTTGGAATTGACCAAATTGCAGTTCGTAAACCTCATCCTCACAACCAGTTTGGATTTTGAGGTTAGAACGGGGCTTGGCGGTACAAAGGAGCGCAAACCCCTTCGTGCGCAAATCCGGACTCAAGCCCATGCTGTCGCCTGGCTCGATCGTCCCTTCCACTACGCGGGCAGCACAGGTCGTGCAAACCCCCGCATTGCAAGAGCTGGGAAGCGTCAGCCCCGCCGCTGCTGCCGCCGTCAAAATGGGCGTGTCATCCGCCACTTGCAGGACGTGGGTTTGCCCTTCGTGCTGAATTTCAACCTGATAGGTCGTGCTCATGGTTCTTCTCTCGAATCCCTAGCCAATCCCTAGGAGCGCAGCGCCTCAGCACCACCGCACACTTCCAGGATTTCTTGGGTAATAGCGGACTGCCGTGCCTTGTTGTAAGTCAAGGTCAAACTGCCAATCAGGGTCTTGGCGTTCTCGCTGGCGTTGCTCATGGCAGTCATCCGAGCAGCCAACTCGCTGGCGGCGGACTCTTGCAGGGCCCGCAGCAGTTGGTTGTTCAGGTACAACGGCAAGAGCGCATTCAGAATCTGTACCGGATCCTGCTCAAAGATGGTGTCGCGCGGCAAGGGTGTGGTGGGCAAATCGACCCGCTCACGCTCCACTTGGAATTGTCCGCCACGGGTCGTCAGCCGGAAGATCTCGTCATCCGAAGCTTCCAAACCTTGCGGATCCAACGGCAGCAGGGTTTGGACTACGGGACGGGAGCTAATCAGCGATACAAATTTGGTGTAGACCAGTTCAACGCGATCGACTGCTTCCGAGAGAAACAGCGACAGCAGCTCGTCTGCAATTTGCGATGCTTCCGACGCGCTAGGGATTTGCTCTAGACCGTCATAAACAGCCGCGATGTCATGACCCCGGCGGCTGAAGTATTGGTTTGCCTTGCGACCCACCACGATCATTTTGACGTTGACCCCTTCAGCAAGCAGCTCTTTGCTGCGTTGCTCGGCCCGACGGATCACATTACCGTTGTAGCCACCACACAGGCCCCGATCGCCTGAAACCACCAAAATACCTACGGTTTTAATGCTTCGTTGCCGCAGGAGTGGCAGATCTACGTCTTCAAATTTGAGGCGCGATTGCAAGCCGTAGAGCACTTGGGCCAGGCGATCGGCGAAGGGGCGGGTGTTGTTTACCTGCTCTTGGGCTCGGCGCACCTTTGCGGCGGCAACCAAGCGCATGGCTTCAGTAATTTTTTTAGTGTTTTTAACGGACTGAATTCGGTCGCGAATTGCCTTGAGGTTTGCCATAGCTGTGGAGTCCTTTGAGTCGCCTGAGTCGCTAGGGGGCGCGATCGCCCGGGGTAGAGGCCCCTAGGCGATCGCTTGATTCGCGATGATTACTGAGCAACCAAGAAGGTTTGCTTGTACTCAGTCAACGCTTCCTTCAGCAGGGTTTCCGCCTCTTCCGTCAGTTGCTTGGTGCTGCGCACAGCTTCACCATAGCCAGCCTTGTTATTCTTCAGGTAATCCCGCAGACCCGCCACAAACTTGGTGATCAGGTTGACCGGAATTTCATCCAAATGGCCGTTAATTCCGGCGTAAATAACCGCCACTTGCTCTTCCACACCGAGAGGTGCGTATTGGGGCTGCTTCAGCAGTTCCCGCAGACGCTGACCACGGGCCAACTGATCTTGGGTTGCCTTATCCAAGTCGGAGGCGAACTGTGCAAAAGCAGCCAAGTCGTCGTATTGAGCCAGTTCCAGCTTCACCTTACCGGCCACCTTCTTCATGGCCTTGGTTTGGGCAGCCGAACCCACGCGGGATACGGAGATACCAGCGTTCACGGCCGGGCGCAGACCCGAGTTGAACAGGTCAGCGGACAAGAAGATCTGACCGTCGGTAATCGAAATCACGTTGGTCGGGATGTAGGCCGACACGTCACCGGCTTGGGTTTCGATGATCGGCAGAGCCGTCATGCTCCCACCACCCAACTCATCGCTCAGTTTGGCGGCGCGCTCCAGCAAGCGGCTGTGGAGATAGAACACGTCGCCGGGGTAAGCTTCCCGACCGGGCGGGCGACGCAGCAGCAGGGACATTTGGCGATAAGCCTGGGCCTGCTTGGACAAGTCATCGTAAACCACCAGGGTAGCCTTGCCCTTGTACATGAAGTACTCAGCAATGGCAGCGCCGGTGTAGGGGGCCAAGTATTGCAGGGTAGCGGGGGCGTTGGCGTTGGCGGCCACTACGATGGTGTAGTCCAGCGCGCCCGATTCCTTCAGTACATCGATCACCTGGGCCACGGAGGAGGCCTTTTGCCCGATCGCCACGTAGATGCAAATCACATCTTCGGACTTTTGGTTGATGATCGTGTCGATCGCAATCGAGGTCTTACCCGTTTGGCGGTCACCGATGATCAGCTCCCGTTGGCCACGCCCGACCGGAATCATCGAGTCAATTGCCGTAATACCGGTTTGCATCGGTTCGCACACGGACTTCCGGGCGATAATCCCAGGGGCCATCGATTCGATCAGACGGGTTTCCGAGGAGGCAATGTCGCCCTTACCATCGATCGGGCGAGCCAGCGCATCCACAACCCGGCCCACAACCGCATCACCCACCGGAATCGCCGCGATCTTACCGGTGGCACGAACGGTACTGCCTTCTTGGATGTTGAGGCCGTCACCCATCAACACAGCACCCACATCGTTCTCTTCGAGGTTCAGTGCGATACCCACAGTACCGTCCTCGAACTCCAGCAGCTCACCAGCCATGGCATTTTGCAGGCCATAGATACGAGCGATCCCGTCACCCACTTGCAGCACGGTGCCCACGTCGGCCACCTTGACATCCTTGTCGTACTGCTCAATCTGCTGCTGAATAATGCTGCTGATTTCGTCCGGTCTGATTGCAATCACGGTCTGCGACTCCTAGTTTTCAACGTTGTTTCCAGCGTTTGGGGTGCTTATCTTGGTTGCGGCCCTCGGGATTTGCTCACAAACAGAGCTAGATCGCGCCCAAAGTCAGCGCCATGCGTCGCAATTGACCACGCAGGCTGGCATCGACCACTTGCGAGCCGACTTTGATAATCACGCCGCCGATCAAATCGGTATCGACCTTCGTCACCAGTTCCACGCTGGCGGCCCCGGTGAGCTGTTTCACCCGCTCAATGGCACTTTGGCGTTGCTCTTCTGTCAGTTCCACCGCAGAAGTCACTTCCGCCAAGGCCGTATTCGTAAACTGGCGCAGCAGGTCTTGATATTTCTGGGCGATCGAATCCAACAGCGCAATCCGCTTGCGATCGACCAAGAGTTTCAAAAAGTTCGCCGTCAACGGGTGCAGAGTTTCACCCGCCAGGCGATCGAGTACAGACTTCTTATCGTCCGCCTTGACAAACGGGTTAGCCAAGAGAGCGCCCAGCTCATCCGAGGCTGCTAGCAAACCTCGTAGGTAGGTCACATCCTCGCCAAAACGCTCCACCAAGCTTTCCTTTTGAGCCAAGGTCATCAAAGCTTGCGCGTAAGGCTCGGCGATGCTGGCGATCATTGAACTGCTTTGCATCGTTAGTTCCCTCCCCCTTGAATCAGGGCCAAGCTCCGATCAACCAAATCCCGCTGTTGATCCGAATTCAAGCGCGAGCGCAATTGGTCGTTGACCTGCTCCAGCGCTGCGGCCACAGCCCGCTGCCGCAATTGCGTAATCACACGCTCTTGCTCAGCCGCCAAGTCACTGGAAGCGGCCTCGCGCATCCGTTGCACATCCTGAGTGGACTTCGCCAAAATGGCTTCCTTCGTCCGCTCAGCCGCAACCTTTGCTTCAGCAGTGATTCGCTCTGCTTCCGCCTGGGCTTGAGCCAGTTTGCGCTGTTGCTCTTCCAAGGCTTTCACCGCTTCCGCTTGCGCCTTTTCTGCTTCGGTGATTGCCTCTTCGATCGCCGCTCTCCGGGTTCCCAGCAGGTTACCCAAGAAGCCACGACCAAAGTAGACCAGAACCCCCAACACGATCGCCAGGTTGATCACATTGGTTTCCAGGATGTCGGTGTTAATCCCGAACGATCCATGGGCCAACAGATGAGGGGCGATCGAACCCAAAAACATGTTCGTCATCACAACCTCATCCCAACTCAAAACCCAACAACTTCCGCACAATCTGACGGCTCAGCCCCGCCACTTGACCGTCCAGGGCAGCCAAAGCCGTCTGCCGTTGACTGTCAATCTCCTGTTGAGCCGCTTCCCGCTCCGATTGGGCCTGTCGTTGTGCGTCTGCCACCGTCTGAGCCGCCAGTTTTTGCGCCTCCGCTTGGGCATCCGCTACGATGGACTGAGACTTACGGCGGGCCTCCGCCAAAGCCTTTTCATAGTCCGCCGTCAACGACTTCACCTTCTCCAGGCGCTCTTGTGCGTCCAGTTGCTTGCCACGGATGTAGTCGGCCCGTTGGTCAATGGCTTGTCCCAGGGGCTTGTACAAAACCGCATTCAAAATCAAAGCCAAAATTAGAAACTGCGCTGCCATCAGGGGCAGGGTGGCATCAAGGTCAAACAGACCCCCTTCTGCCTCCGCTGCCAACAGCGTTGGTACGAGTGCGTATAGCATTTCGCTTACTCCCAGCAGATGGTTGACAGCCCCTTTTCGCGAGTTGGGGCAGCAAAAGGCTTTCGCATCAAGCAAGCACCTTTCGCCGCCTCAGGTAAAACTCGTTCGCAAAAGCCGAAAACCAAATTTACGAAGCGAAGGGGTTAGCGAACAGCAGCACCAGTGCCACCACCAGACCGTAAATCGTCAGAGCTTCCATGAACGCCAAGCTCAACAGCAAGGTGCCACGGATTTTGCCTTCTGCTTCCGGTTGACGAGCAATCCCTTCCACAGCTTGACCAGCCGCATTACCTTGACCGATACCGGGGCCAATTGCACCCAAACCCACAGCCAGAGCAGCAGCCAGAACCGAAGCAGCAGCAATCGTAGGATTCATTGTCGTAGTCCGTCCTTGAATTGTTGTTGAGAGTCTTGTAATTAGAAGGGAAACAATCCCCAATTGATGCTTTCACGACTCCGTTTCACAACCCCTAAAAATGGGGTCGTTAGTCGTGATGCTCGCCGTGGTGATCTTCCATTGCTTCACCAATGTAGGATGCCGCCAGAGTTGCAAAAATCAGGGCTTGAATTGCACTCGTGAACAGCCCCAAAACCATCAGCGGAATGGGCACGAACAAGGGAACCAGGAAGACCAGTACAGCCACCACAAGTTCATCCGCTAGGATATTACCAAACAAACGGAAGCTTAACGACAGCGGCTTGGTAAAGTCTTCAATGATTTTGAAGGGAACCATGATCGGGGTCGGCTGCGCGTAATCGGCGAAGTAACCCAACCCTTTTCGGCTCAATCCTGCATAGAAATAGGCGACCGATGTGGTCAGTGCCAGGGCAACCGTTGTGTTGATGTCGTTGGTAGGAGCAGCCAATTCACCAGACGGTAACTCAACGAGTTTCCAAGGAATGAGTGCACCACCCCAATTCGACACAAAAATGAATAGGAACAAGGTGCCAACAAAGGGAACCCATGCTCGATATTCTTTTTCGCCCACTTGGGTTTTGGTAAGGTCGCGGATAAACTCCAAGGCATATTCCATGAAGTTTTGCAATCCCGACGGTACTCGCTGAATGTTACGAGTTGCCAAGATGCAAGTAACGATCAGTAGCCCTAGGACAATCCAAGAGGCAAGGAAAACTTGCCCATGTACCTTGAAGTTGCCAATGTGCCAATAGAAGTGTTGACCAACTTCCAGTTCTGCTAGCGGAGAGAACGGAATGTTTGAAAAAAGATCGAACATAGCAACGCTGTTTTGCATAGGCATTTGACGAGATTGCTCTCGCAATTAGCCTAAGGGTTGGGCTTTGCGATCGCGCGCAACGTGTGGAAAATTAGAGCAGCCTTATAGGTCAGAAAACCAAGGATGATTGGCAACAGCTCAAGTTGCTGAACTCGAGCACCAATGAGAAAAATGGCTACAAAAAGTGCTAGCCGAGTTTTACTCAATTGCTGTTTGCCATTACCCAGGGTAGCGACATCTTTGGCCAGCATTCGCAGGTATACAATGCCCACCAGCGCTCCCAGCAAATAGCTCAGGGCAGTGTTGAGACTGTAGGTGGCCCAAACAGACAGAAAAATCACCAGGGATACAACCAAGGAGCCGATTAATAGCTCCCGTTGGAGTTTGTAGTATTCCTCCATGGCTGCGCCGTTTTCGGAAGTGCCCTCGATCGCTTCGGGAGAAACTTCCGGCATGGCGGTGACTGGTTCGACCGTTGGAGAGTCCATCGGTTGCAAACTCCTGGCTGTTGAATGCTGGCCCGGCGGCCCTAAGCCAGGTGCGATTGTACCACGCAGGTGCTGCGCGTTTTTCACGGGAAATGGGCGAGGTTGCTGGGGGGAGCTATTTTGACTGCGCCCGGATTTAGCGGGTGGTTGGCTAGGGATTGAATTAGCGTTGGGGAGTCAGCAACAACAGGCGCTGATCAAGCAACGATCGCACGTTTTCGAGGGTGAAGCCCGGCTGCTGGCTCAGGAGTTGGGCGATCGACTGGGGTTGGTCAGCGGTTTCGTTGGCGGCCACGGCACTGAGAAACTGGAACGTAGCATCGTCCAAGCTGACAATCCGATAGTCTTGATTAAATAGACAACGGCTGGGCCAGCCATCCATACAGGGATTCAGGCTCGGTAGGGCCGCGGCCAGGGCGCTGGAGTCTTCCCAGGTGAGGCGATTGACCGGCGGGCAACCTAACCAAAACTCGTAGTGGGTGGCTCCTTCGGGATCCAGCGATTCCACCAGGCGATAGCGCTGTCGATCGCTCAAGCCCTCGGCTCGCGCCATCAGCTCCGGATTGCTGCCCAAGAGGCGATCGAGCTGCCAGTAATCAGGATTGGAAAAGCCCAGGAACTCCAGACCCGAAGCCTCAATTAATTCAAAGAGGGTGTCGATGTTGTAGTCCACTTCCTGGGGATGGACATACATGTCTGCAAAACACTCATCCCGCTGGTTTTCCATCGACCAGCGCTCCTGTTCCCGCCGCACCAACCGATTGGTTTCGGGCAAGGCCGCAAATAGCGATCGTCCAATCTGAACACCATCACGATAGGGATTGGAATCTGCCGGGCCCGTAGGGCTTTCACGGAGCAGGCGGATCGCTCGCTGCATCAACTGGATTTCCCAACGACCCAGTTCCCCGTAAACAAAAATGTGCATGAGGCCACCGGGAGCTAGCTTGGCGGCCAGGGATTGAATGCCTCGCACCGGATCGGGCAGGTGGTGCAACACGCCAACGCAGTTGATCCAATCAAATTTGCCGGAAATTTCCTGGGCATCGTAAAGGCTGAGGTGTCGGAATTCTACGCGATCGCCTCCGCGAACCCGATCGCCCGTCCGCCGACACCGTTCCCGAGCCACGCCCAACGCCTCTGAACTCAGGTCGATCGCCGTGATCTTGGCTTCCGGGTTCAGATGCATTAAATATTCAGTGCCCACACCCGTACCGCAACCCGCATCCAAAATTCGAATATCAGCGCGTTCCGGCTTTCTGCCCGTGCAAAACTGATGCGCCGCTTGCCAATTCCAGCGCCAGTTATAGCCCGGCGGGGGTTCATCCAACAGGGGTTCTGGCGGAAACGGATAGGTATCGTAGAGCTTTTGGACGGCGGCAAGGGTTTGGGCGGTGCGCTGTGCTTCCATCGGAATTGAATAGGGGGTTGATTGGGTTGATTGTTTATATAGGAATTGCTGAAAAGAGGCTGAAACGAGGACTCGCAAGGGTAATCACCGCGATCGAGTCTATCGCACCCCCTGCCCTTCCAATGCCTGCGATCGCCCGCCTGAGAAGCATACACACTTCTTAACAAAGGCCGCCCCACGCACAGAATCGTTTTAGTCTAATGGGTGGATTCACAACCATATTGAGTTGAGATCGTCCCTTCCATGTTCGCCGACAGCCGTTGAGGGTTGCCAGCGTCGAGCCAACCTGAGGCTAAGGGCTAAAGGTTCTGTCCAATGTCACAGAACCCGGTACGGTCGTTCACCTGACTTAGAAAAGGACCATTAGAATCTCATGAGCGTTAAAGCAAGTGGTGGAAGCTCGGTTGCCCGTCCGCAGCTCTACAGCACTGTTCCCGTATCTAAAATTTCCCAAGCAGAACAACAAGATCGCTACCTAGCCCCAGCGGAACTCAGCGAACTTAAAACTTTCTTTAGCTCCGGTGCTCAACGACTGGCCATTGCTCAAGTCCTGACGGTTAACGCCGAAATCATCGTCTCGCGAGCAGCCAACAAGATCTTTACCGGTGGTTCGCCCCTGGCTTTCTTGGAAAAGCCGCCAACGGATGAACCGGTAATGGCCACCACCACCAACCCCGTAGCCAAGACGGTGCAAGAAGGCATGACCTTCGGCACCGTCACCTACGTGGAAGCCAAGAGCAGCGGCGGTGGCCTGTTCAGTGGTCTGCGCGACTTTTTCTTGACCCCCTCCGCGCCCATTCCCGCTGGCTTCCGGCCCATTAGCGTTGCCCGCTATGGCCCCCGGAACATGCAAAAGTCCTTGCGGGACATGAGCTGGTTTCTGCGCTATGTGACCTACGCGATCGTGGCCGGTGACCCGACGATCATCGCCGTGAACACCCGTGGTCTGCGCGAAATCATCGAAAACGCCTGTTCCACGGCCGCCACGATCGTGGCGATCGAGGGCATGAAGCAAGCGGCCCTCACCTACTTCCGCGATGATGCCAACGCCACGGAAATCGTCAAGCAATACTTTGACGTATTGCTAACGGAGTTCAAGGCCCCCACACCGTCCAACAAGGTGCGTCAGCGGCCTTCGGCGGATCAACAGGGTCTGGCCCTGCCGCAAATCTACGCCAACGCCGCTGAAAAGCGCGTGAAGTACGCGATGAAGCCCGGCCTGTCGGCCACCGAAAAGAACGATGCGGTGAAAGCGGCCTATCGCCAAGTGTTTGAGCGCGACATCACCCGCGCTTACTCCTTGGGGATTTCTGACCTGGAATCCAAGGTCAAAAACGGCGAAATTTCCATGAAGGAATTCATCCGCCGTTTGGCCAAGTCGCCCCTGTACCGCAAGCAGTTCTTTGAGCCGTTCATCAACAGCCGTGCCCTGGAACTCGCTTTCCGTCACATTCTGGGTCGTGGCCCTTCGTCCCGCGAAGAAGTGCAAAAGTACTTCTCGATCGTCTCGAGTGGCGGCTTGGCGGCCCTGGTCGATGCCCTGGTCGATTCGCAAGAATATGCGGATTACTTTGGCGAAGAAACCGTGCCTTACCTGCGCGGTCTGGGTCAAGAAGCCCAAGAGTGCCGCAACTGGGGCCCGCAGATCGACCTGTTCAACTACAGCGCCCCCTTCCGCAAGGTTCCCCAATTCATCACCACCTTTGGGGACTATGTGCAACCCCTGCGCGATCAGCATCCCTACGGGGTTGGTAATGATCCGCTGGAAATTCAGTTTGGGGCAATTTTCCCGAAAGAAACCCGCAATCCCAAGAACCGACCTGCGCCCTTTGGCAAGGATACCCGCCGGATTCTGATCAAGCGTGGTGCCGGGATTGAGAACCAACTGAGCAACCCGGGTGCAGTGGGCAAGGCTCCTGGCTCGATGGGGCCCAAGGTGTTCAAGCTGGATCAGTTGCCCGGGATTGGCAAGTCGGTGAAGACCGCCAGCATTCGCTTCTCGGAAAGCACCACCCAAGCCGTCATCCGCGCTGCCTACCTGCAAGTGTTTGGCCGCGACGTGTATGAAGGCCAGCGCCTGACGGTGGCGGAAATCAAGCTGGAAAACGGCAACATCACGGTCAAGGAATTCATTCGTCAGTTGGCCAAGTCGGATTTGTTCCGCAAGACCTACTGGAGTTCGTTGTACGTGATGAAGGCGGTGGAATATATTCACCGTCGCCTGTTGGGTCGCCCCACCTACGGTCGCAACGAAACCAACAAGTACTTCGACATTTGTGCCAAGCAAGGGTTCTATGCCTTGATTGATGCAATTCTCGATACGGCGGAATATGCGGAAGCCTTTGGGGAAGATACGGTTCCCTACGAGCGCTATCTGACGGCGGGTGGCCAAGCCCTGCGCACGACTCGTCCGGGTAACTTGGGCTTCAAGGGCGTGCTGACCAAGCCGGAACCGGAAGCACCGCGCTTTGTGGAGCTGGGACAACCGCTCTCGATCCGCACGGAAGGAGATGCGAGCAACCGCGCTGGCCAAGGGGTGAGCCGTCGTCGCGAGCAAACCAAGACCTTCAAGCTGACGACCACGACCGACAAGGTGGCCCTGAAAACGGCGATCGCGGCGGCCTATCGTCAGGTCTTTGAGCGTGACTTGGATCCTTACATCGTGCGGGCTGAGTTCACGGCGCTGGAAAGCAAGCTGGGCAATGGCGAAATCACGATGAAGGAATTCATCGAGTCATTGGGCGGCTCTCGCTTGTACACCAAGGAATTCTATGCCCCCTATCCGAACACGAAGGTGATCGAACTGGGTCTGAAGCATTTCTTGGGTCGGGCACCGCTGAACCAGGTGGAAATCCGCAAGTACAACCAAATTCTGGCGACGGAAGGTCTGAAGGGTTTTGTGTCGGCCATGCTGAACACGCCGGAATATGCGGAGTGCTTCGGTGAGGATACGGTTCCCTATCGCCGGTTCCCGACGCTGCCAGCGGCCAACTTCCCGAACACCAACCGGTTGTATGACCAACTGACCAAACAGAACAGCGATGTGGTGGTGCCGAGCTTTGTGCCGGCAACGCCCCTGAGCCGTGCCTAAAGCGCGGATTCTGTGGGTCTTTTCTGACAGGTGATTCTGTTGAATTTGAGGTTGTGAATGCTCCTACATTCGATCGCTCGCTGAGGCTGGGCGATCGGGTGTAGGCTTCTCAATTTCAAGCCTGATTGGATGGTTGCCGATCGACTCAGACCAATTAAACATACCTTTTAAGCCAGTTTTTCAAGACTGCTGAAAACAAGGGGCCTTCGCTCCTTGTTTTTGCGTTTTTGGCGCTGTTAATGATCGCTATGGTGATGACTGTTCATAGGACTGATAAGCGTAGCTCGCCTAGAGTCCGTTCTTTGTGATACCGATTACCATCCTATTCAAGATAAAATTACTACCGACTTCATAACTTAAACAACCCGTCATTAAAAAGACTTGAAGCCAGGGTGCATCAATGGCTATTTCATTTAGCGGTTCCTATAGTCAGAACTTCAACACTCTCAATTCGAGTGGCTCTAACAGTGATCTAGCTTGGACTAATAACACTACGCTGCCCGGCTGGTATTTGTTTCGCCAGCCCGCTCCTGGCCAGGCTTTAACAATTTATCGATCGAGCCGAGGCAACGACAACACAGGCAATTTCTATAGCTTTGGCATTACTGGAGAGAGCGATCGAGCCTTAGGCGGCATTGGCTCAGGCGGTACATATTTCGGGAGTCCTGCCAGCGGAAACATTGCCGGATGGATCGCGTTTGCGGCCAAAAACACCACTGGCACGACGATTAATCATCTCACAATTTCCTTTGCGGGTGAACAGTGGCGAAATGGGGGAAACGCCACTGCGCAAACCATGGTGTTGGAATATGGCTTTGGTAGCAGTTTCACAACCGTTCCAACCTGGACAGCGCCGGGCAGTGGATTCAATTGGACTTCGCCCGTTGCCACTGAAACGGCTGGCATGGTTGACGGGAATGTTGCGGGGCGGGTTGCGGGCGTTGGAGGCGCACTGTCCGGCTTGAGCTGGGCCCACAATGACACCCTCTGGCTTCGTTGGGTGGAGCGAAATGACACGGGGGATGATCATGGGTTGGCGATCGATGACTTCTCCCTCACCAGCACACCCAACCCCACCGTCAATCTCTCGGTCAGCCACAACAAAGGAACCGAAACCGATCGAACCGTCATCACCGTTACGGCCACCGCTTCCCGGGCCGTTGTCAGTGACCAAACCATTGAATTCCAAGTCAGCGGGGCAAACATCACCCCGGAAGACTATCAGCTCAGCCAACCCCAAATCAGCATCACCAGCGGCAACACAACCGGCTCCGTCACCTTCACGGTGATGGATGACGCGATGGTGGAAGGAACCGAAACCGCCACCATTACCCTGAAAGCAACGACCAGTGGCTTGACCCTCGGCGGCAGCCTGGTACAAACGATCGAGATCGAAGATAACGACGGGGCCATCAGCTCCCCCAGTCCCCTGAGTCCGGCTGGTGGTTTGGCTCCGGCTCCTGTTGCTCCAGTTTTTGTGGCTCCGGCCCCGATCGCCCCCAGCCCAGAACTTTCCCCCAGCAGCCCGATCGCCCCACCGCCGCCCCTGCCGCCTCGACTGATCGTGACTCTCGATCGGGGCGGGCCCATCATCCTCGACGACACCACCGCCCCCATACAGCTCACCCAACCCTCAGCAACCACAGACAGCGCAGCCCGGCCCCAACAGGTGATCAGCATCACCAACATTGGCTCAGAACCCCTGAAGCTCTTGGATTTACAACTCCCCAAGGGCTTTTCCATTTTGGAACCCCTGCCGCCCGTTGTTCTGCCCAGCACCACCCTCCAAGTAACTTTGGCGCTCACGGAGCAACCAGGAACCTATGACGGGCGCGTTGTTCTGCGCACCAACGGCGAACCAGCAATCTATGATTTCCCCGTTGCTGGACAGGTTCCCCCCAGCCTCAGTTCTTTCTCGATCGGGGACAGCGGTTATGGGTGTCAACCGCCCTTGCTGATGCCCGATCGCACCCAAACCGGTTCCGATCGCGCAGATATCCTGTGGGGCAATGCCGAAAACAACCAACTCTTAGGGCTAGGTGACCCTGACTGGCTATGGGGTGGCGCAGAAACCGATTGGCTGGCCGGTGGTGACGGGAACGACACGCTCTTTGGCAACCAACAGGCGGATACCCTCTGCGGTGGAATGGGTAACGATCTGCTCTTTGGCGGTCGGGGGGCTGACTGGCTGTTTGGCAACGATGGCGATGATCTGCTCAGCGGCGATCGGGGCGAAGACACCCTGATCGGCGGCGCAGGGAGCGATCGCTTTGTGATTGGTGAAGGCACTGATACGATTCTCGATTTTGAAGTCGGCATCGATCGCCTCGTTTTGCCCTTGGGTGTGGGTTTCGACTCTTTGAACCTGACGGTGAGCAATGGCTTTTTAAACCTCAGCAATGGCACAACACTGCTCGCCAAGATCGCCAACCTCGCACCCAACCAACTGACCGCAGCAGACCTCGCTCCGGCTTAGGTTCGTTTTGAATCATCACAAGCGGACAATTTGCAATCATCTTCTCCGTAGAATTCCTGAAACCTACGGAGAAGACCTCTGATTGTTGAACAACCGAAACCAGGCGAAGATCAAACCCCAATCCTAGACAGGCACTTCGTCTGAGCTGGCTTTGTACAATCTTGCTTATCATCCATCCCCCAACAATCAAACTTTAATTGAATGATTTCATTTAAGTACCTTTTTGAGATCAACCAAATATCTACTTTATAAAACTAAATCTATTTATCTAGAAATCAAGCTTTTTTTCGACCAAATTGAGCTTTTCTTTAAACTTAACATCTAACCAATTAGAACTTGATCTTGTTTTTTGCCTGAAAATCGACTTTCTTCGAACTTTTCCAAGTTTTTTGATCCGTAAATCGATGCAAGTTGATTGTATATAAAAGAACTTTCTTAGACAACTCATCAAGCTTGAGATCTAGTCTTGACTCTTCCTAGGAGTTAATTTATACAAGACTGGGAAGGAATTATCTCTCTCGCTTGCTGGATATCTCGGCACTCTTGGTCAGAATTGTCACTAATACGATCTGTTCTGATGAAACTTGGGGTGATCTACGTTGACTGATGCCAAAGATTTAGTGATCTGCCTGGCTGATCACAACATCACCCAGTTTTTGCCAAACGTAGTCCAAATCATTTTCCAGCACTAAACAACTACAGACCATTTCTCTGGCATGTCACCAAATATTGTCAACGGCCCTAGCAATTCTCCTGATGCAATTGGGCCAACAAGTAACAGCGACGACTTTACCAATAAATCTTTCCAAGTTAGTGCAACTCTATCGCCGGGAAGCACCATCAACCCAGGAGCAGTTTCCTTCACTAACACGGTTAAGAATACAGGTACTTCTGCAGCCTATATTTCTTTACGACCTTCTGCACCAGCCAACTTGACTGACTTGCCCAGCAGTACGATCGTAACCATTTCCTATGGCTCTGCATCTGCTATCTACACATACAATGGCACAGTTTTTAACTATACAAGCGGCAGCGGCATTGTAAACGGTAACCCAGTAGGTTCATTTAACCCCGTTCAAATTGGGCCATTAGCCGTCAACGCAACTGCTGACTATACAGTCAGTATTGATCTGCCCGCCAGTACACCTCTTTCAACGGATACCAACATTGAGCGGGGTTTTCCTGTGCCCATCACGGCATTCATTGATGCCAATGGTAACGGCGAAGCAGACGATTCGGTAAAAAACGATACGATTAACCGTCTCTATACTGGATTTCTTCAGCAGCTAAAACAATCGCGGATCTTGCAGGGAACTGGGCCAACTGTTCAAGGAACTGATGGAACTCTCTCGACATCCCCCAAGCAACCTGCACCAGGCAATATTATTGAGTACGTTGTGCAGTACAAAAACATTTCTGACAGCCAAGTCGGAAGCGGGAATGTGATTTTGACTGCCAGTAATGTAGTCATTACTGAAGATGGGATTCAAAATAATTGGGCAAAAGATAACGATGGCGATGCTGTAATTGATACTAAGCATGTGCTTGGTTCGGTACAGACAACAAGCGGAACAATTCAATATTTTAGTGGCAGTCTTGCTAATAATCTTTTGGGTGGTGAACAAAGTGGCAATACGGCCACTGGCGATGTCACTAAGTATGCAAACACTTTAACTGGAACGGTCTCGCCAGGAAGTTCGGGAACATTTACGTTCCAGCGGCAAGTTAATCAGACAACAGTTGGTCAGGGGATTAATAACATTGCCAGTGCAACTTATGAAGATGTAAACAATCCCAGTGTACCGATCAAGAACACTTCTAACCAAGTAAGTGCAACCATTAGTTCTGTTGTACCTACAGTCAATCTCTCCGTCAGCCCCGCCTCTGGTTCTGAAGCCGCCGCCACCGCCATCACCGTCACCGCCACCGCCAGTGCGGCGGTCAGTGGCGCACAGACCGTCACCCTCGGCGTGACCGGTACGGGCATCACCACCGGGGACTACAACCTCAGCAACACCACAATCACCATCCCCAACGGGGCAACCACTGGCTCCGTCACCTTCACCGTCTTCGATGATGCCTTGGTCGAGGGCACTGAAACCGCCACCCTCACCATTTCTGGCCCCAGCAGCGGCATTCAGCTTGGTTCTACCACCACCGCGAACGTCACCATCACCGACAACGACGCGCCACCCGCAACTCCCACTCCTGCGCCGGGGCCCGCTCCTACCCCCGCTCCTGCGCCCGCGCCCAGCAGCCCGATCGTGGCGGCTCCCCCGGCTCCGGCTTACTTCTCCATCAACCTCGGCAACAACGGCCCCACCCTGCTCAACGCCACGGATGTTCCCGTCCGCTTCGGGGCTAACCAAGATAGCGGCAATCCCTTCCAAACCCTGACGATCACCAGCCTCAGCCCCAATTCCCTCAAAATTCTGGGTCTCGAACTGCCCAACGGCTTCAGCTTGGTTGGCCCGCTGCCGGAAGTGGTGCTGCCGGGTCAGGCAGTTCCCATCACCCTCAGGCTCAGTGGCAAAGCAGGCGACTACTCAGGACAGTTTGTTCTCAAAACCAACGGCGACCCCCAATCCTATCGCCTCCCGCTCGTTGGCAAACTGCTCGTTGATTCCACGCCGCTTTCGGATCGGACACTGCCCGTTTGTCCTTGCGATACGTTGACGGATCCCACCATTCCCCAGTCCATCTCTCCCAAAACTGGCTCTGAGGGCAATGATTCCTTGGCCGGAACTCCCAACAGTGACCATCTCTTGGGGCTGGCGGGCAATGACTTGATCAGCGGCAAACAGGGCACGGATTATCTCTTTGGTGGCGAAGGGGATGATTTCCTGTTTGGCGGTCGGGACTCCGATTGGCTCAATGGTGAGGTGGGTAATGATTTCCTCTCGGGCGACCTGGGCGCAGATACAGTGTTGGGCGGTGCGGGTAATGACGTGATCTTTGGCGATCGCAGTACGCCCGGGGAAACGGCAGAGTCAGGCGCGGATCTGCTCTGTGGCGGTGACGGAAACGACACACTTTTTGGCAACCAACAGGCGGATACCCTCTGCGGCGGAACTGGTAACGATCTGCTCTTTGGCGGTCGGGGAGCGGATCTCCTGTTTGGCAGCGATGGCGATGATTTGCTCAGCGGCGATCGGGGCGAAGACACCCTAATCGGCGGCACAGGGAGCGATCGCTTTGTGATTGGGGAAGGCACTGAGACGATTCTCGATTTTGAAGACGGAATCGATCGGCTCGTTTTGCCTACCGGACTCAGTTTTGAATCCCTCAGCCTGACCGTGAGCGATGGCTTTTTGAACCTCAGCAACGGCACAACGCTGCTGGCCAAGATCGCCAACCTCACCCCCAACCAACTGACTGCAGCCGATCTCGCTCCAGCTTTGGTCTAGGTTTACTCGGTGATTGGGTGTTCAATAAGTTGGCTGATTTTGGCTGATTTCTTTGGACTGATTTCTATAGACTTGCCCGATCGAGAATGGTGGCCAGGGCCTGAGGATCGATTTCCAAGTCATCTCGATAGGCTTGGGCCTGGGCCATCCAATCCCCGATCGGCAAAGGTGGCAACGTTTCGCGCCCCAACAAGGCCCAATAGTTCAAATGGCTACAGTTGGCCACCAACCAAAAGAAATTCGCCACATAACGCGGTGGAAATAGCTCAATCACCGTTGTGCCCGGTTCGGCGTAGGCCAAATTGGTTAAACCTGCGCCATGGGGAGCCACAATGGCGCGGGCCCGCTGGAACAGGGCGGCTTGGTGACCCGGACTGAGGCCATCGAGATCCACCGCCTGAAACCCCCGTTGGGTCAACAGGGGCAAAATTTCCGTTTCGTTTAAAAACCGGCGATGCTGCACATTGTTGCGCCTTGTGATGTAGAGCCGATCGGGACAGTGGGCCGGGTCGATCGCCGTTGCCAGCGGTAAAAATTCCCGTCGCAAAAAGTCGCGGGTCTGGGGAGTGAAAGTGTTGTCGGAAATGGGAGTACAGCGGCCCAAGGGCGGCAAGGCCAAGAGCCGATCGGCTTGCAGGTGGGGATGACGATCGCTCGAAACGACGCGATCGGGGTTGATGCCCAAGCGCTCCAGGGTGGCGAATTGAAAGGGATAGTCGAGGCGATCAAACACCCACCAATCGATCGCCGATCGCTCAAACCCTGCCTCCGCCAACCAAGCCAACCGGGGCAAACAGTCCACCATCCAATGCCAATAGTTGGGCCGAAACCGCACAGATAAAAAGGCCGCCGTGCCCGACAGTTTCCGAACGGGCGGTGGCTGGCTCACCGCCTGCAAAGGCGCAATCCCCGAGGACAGTTCCTGAACGACTTGATGGTCGGCCGTGGTGATGCAGATCCCCAACTGGGAAATTTGGGCCCGCCCTTGGGGAATGGCCACCACTCCGGGGCGAGGCCAGGGCGGCAGTTGGGGGGCGGTGTCTGGAGTCAAGTGCGGATGCACAGGCCCCAACATCCGGGCAGCTTTGAGGGGTGGGTAGGGGGCGATCGGCTCCAGCCAGCGGGTTTGCTCTGCGGGTAAATTGGCGGCGGAACACAAATGCAAGGGATAGTCCAACCGCGCAAATTCCTGGACGATTGCGGGGGGCAGTTGCCAGCGCTCACAGTCGGCCGCTTCCCGATCGCGCCCCAATTCCCGCAGCAGCCGCGCCACCCGAAAACAGCAGGTGGCCCCGTTGCCATTGGCTTGGAGCGATCGCAAATAAGCTCGAATCGCCATCGGGCGATCGCCCAGCCCTTCCGCCACCTGGGCCCCTTGCAGCCACAGCCGCCAGTTAGCAGGAGCCAACTCCGCCGCCCGCCACAGGGCCATGGCCGCCGCCGGCCACCGTTGCAGTTGGGCCAGCACTTGGGCGAACTGCACGTATAAATCCGAGTCCTGGGGCCGATCGCAAATGGCCGATCGAAGCCGTTGCCGAATCAGTTCAGGGGCGATCGGCTCCGGGTTTTCGGCCACCGGGTTTTCGGCATCAGGCAACTCTGCCACCACTAGCAATCAATCCACCACTAGCCATTCGTCAATCACTAGCAACCGATCCACCCCTGGCAACCCCTAATCGTCGTCCTTCATCACCGCTTCCTGTTCCGCCAACTGCATCAACACCACCTGAGACGCTTGGGGATCCGATTTGCCAAGGGGTTGCCGTTGGATGTAGATCCCATCCGCCTGTAGTTCCCAAGCGTTGCGTGTGTCAGCCAGCATCACACCCAAAATGGCTTGCAATTCTTGCACCAAATCAGGATCCTCGATCGGGGTGACGGCCTCCACCCGCCGTGTCAAATTGCGGGGCATCCAATCGGCACTGCCAATATACAGCTCATCTTGGCCGCCATTGTGGAAATAGAAAATGCGGGAATGTTCCAAAAAGCGGCCCACAATGCTGACCACGCGGATGTGGTCGCTCAGGCCCAGCAAACCCGGCCGCAAACAACAAATTCCCCGCACAATCAAATCCACCTGCACCCCCGCTTGGGAGGCCTCATACAGCGCCCGAATCACCACCGGATCTACCAGGGCATTCATTTTGGCCACAACCCGCCCCTGTTGACCTTGGCGGGCCCAGTCGCGCTCCCGTTGAATCAAGGCCACCATTCGATCGCGCATGTTCACCGGGGCCACCAACAGCTTGCGATAGGCACGTTGGCGAGAATAACCCGTTAGGTAATTGAACAAATCGGTCAAGTCAGCTCCCAGCTCCGGCCGGCAACTGAGCAGCCCCACATCGGTGTAGAGCTTGGCGGTTTTGGGGTTGTAGTTTCCGGTTCCAATGTGGACATAGCGGCGCAGTCCCTCCGGCTCCTTGCGCACCACCAGCACAATCTTGGTGTGGGTTTTTAGGCCCACCAAGCCATAAACCACATGCACCCCGGCGCTTTCCAGCTTGCGGGCCCAGTTGATGTTGTTTTCTTCATCAAACCGCGCCTTGAGTTCCACCAACACCACCACCTGTTTGCCGTTTTCCGCCGCATCAATCAGGGCATGGACGATCGGGGAGTCGCCAGAGGTGCGATACAGGGTCATCTTGATCGTCAGCACGTTCGGATCGCGGGCTGCTTCCGTGATGAACCGCTGCACTGTGGCCGAAAAGGAGTGATAGGGATGGTGTAGCAGCAAGTCTTGGCGGCGAATTTCTGTGAAAAAGTCGCTGACTTCCTCTTCCTCTGGGGATTGCACATTTTCCGAAGGTTCCGGCAGGCGCTGCACCCGCTTAGGAATCACTGGGTTCCAGGACGGATCTTTCAAGTGAGGCAGGGGCAAGCCCAAAAAGGCCATGAAGTCCCGCAGCCCCAACAGACCGGTAACGGGATAGACGCTCTCGGCGGTAATTTCCAACTCTTCGAGCAGTCGATCGCTAATTTCCGTGGGCATGGTGTCCAGAACCTCTAGCCGCACCACGGAACCACCCAAGCGCCGCTTTCGCAATTCCTGTTCGATCGCCAGCAGCAGATCATCGGCCTCATCTTCCGCCACGGCGATGTCCGCGTTGCGGGTGACCCGAAAGGGCTGATATTCCAGGATATTCATGCCCGGAAACAGGCTTTCCAGGTTATGAGCAATCACTTGCTCGATCGCCACGCAAACCCAAACCGGCTTACCGGGATTGACCCCCACCCAATCGGCACTGAGGGTGGCCGGATCCAGGCTATCGGCCGCCAGGGGCAAAAACCGGGGCAAGCTTTCGGGAACCTTCACCCGCCCAAAGTGATCTTCCTGGGTTTCCGGATCCTGCACCACCACCGCCAGATTCAGGCTGAGGTTGGAAATATGAGGAAAGGGATGACCCGGATCCACCGCCAGGGGCGTGAGCACCGGGAAAATTTCCGCCTCAAAGAGCTGATGGAGATAGGCCCGCTGCTCTTGGTTCAGGTCAACGTAATCCAGCAGGTAAATGCCCTGTTCGGCCAGCAGGGGGCGCAACACCTTGGCGTAGTGTTGATGTTGCTCGGCCACGATCGGGCGCAGGTGCTCGGCAATTTCAACCAGTTGCTGTTGGGGCGATCGCCCGTCGGGGGGCCGCTTGGCCACGCCCGCTTCTACCTGCTTTTTAAGGGCCGCCACGCGCACCATGAAAAATTCATCCAAGTTGGAGCTGAAGATCGCAGAGAACTTCAACCGCTCCAACAGGGGGTTGCGATCGTCCATAGACTCGTGCAGCACTCGCCGGTTGAACTGAATCCAACTCAGTTCCCGGTTGAAGTAGTACTGCGGATCGTGCAGGTCGATCGATTGCGATTCCGGTCGATCGGGATTTTCCGTGGTAGCTCGTTGCGCCCTAGTCATTACTCGTTGCCGCCTGGCCCATGAGGTCGAAACATTTCCTGTTCGCGACCGACCCACCATTCACCCAAATTCATCAAGTCTTGGTGAATGTCCGCTAGGGCTTGGGAATATTCCGCTGGTGAAAGGCGATCGCGCTGCTCTTCCAATTTGGCAAGGCGAAGCTGTACCAGCAACCAGGGTTTGTGGGAACTGTCGGTACCTTCGATGTAGCGGGCAATGGCTTGGCTAATCATGGGGATTGGGGGCGGACGCGCTCTCGACCGTAGCAAAAATGGCAGTTGCCTCAGCTTAACCTATCTTTAAAATTTGGTTAAAGCGCAATTTCCCAAAGCCGGAGCCAGGCACTCAAGCCCTCAGCCTGCTGGCGTTCGGTGGAGTTTGATGGGGTTTGATGGAGCTGAGAGACCCAATCTAATTTGTTAAATTGGGCCCCCGTTTGGCTCTCTTTTAGCTTTCTATTTAGGTTTAAGGCGCGGTTTGAGGCGAGCTGGCCAACATTAGCAATCGCTCAGCCACGGGGCGATCGACCGGCGTAACGGAAAGGCGGTTTCCCCGTCGCAAAATCAGCAACTCATCAGCCGTGAATTGCGATCGCAACAATTCCAGAGGTAAGAACCGATCGAAGGTTTGCAAATGGGCCACTTCCACCGTGAACCAACGGGGGCGATCGGGACTGGCCTTGGGGTCAAAATACGGGCTGTTGGGGTCAAACTGGGTTGGATCCACCACCTTGGCCACAGCCACCTGCGCCAGGCCCGCAATTCCCGGCGGCTCCGTGTTGGAGTGATAAAAAAACGCCCAATCTCCCGGCTGCATCGCTTGCAGAAAGTTACGCGCTTGATAGTTCCGCACGCCATCCCAAATGGTCTGTCGATCGCGCTCTAGGTGGGCGATCGAGTAAGTTATGGGTTCAGATTTAATCAGCCAGCAAGCGGCCGGCACAGGGGGCAAAGCCATAGGAAAACGAGCACAAGCAAAGCTCTGTGATTAAAACACAACTTAAAATCCCTAGCGACATCAACCTAAACATGCCCTAGAGCCGATCGAGCCATTCGGGATGCTCCTGCACCGCCTTCACCGCCGCCTTAATATCTTGGGTGCGATCCTTCGCCACAATCAGGGTCACATTCCCATCGCGCACCACCACCACATCCTCTAGGCCAATGGTGACCACCAACTCTTCGGGATCACTGCTGTAGACGATCGCCCCGGTTGTCTCCAAAGCCAAATGTTGAGCCAAATCCACATTAGCCCGATCGCCCTTTAACAGCCGCTCGATCGCATTCCAATCGCCCAGGTCATCCCAAGCAAAGGCCGCCGGAACAATGCAGGCGCGATCGGTCTTTTCCATCAGCGCATAGTCCACACTCAGCTTGGGAACCTTGCCATAGGCGGCCACCCCTTCCGCCCGCAGCGGTTCAATAATTTCCGGGGCGTGCCGTTCTAATTCCGCAATCACCGTCTTGGTCTGAAACACAAACATGCCGCTATTCCAGCTATAGCGACCGCTGGCGAGGAACTGTTCAGCCCGGGCGCGATCGGGCTTTTCCGTGAATCGACTGACGCGATAACCCGGCAGGCCCGCAAAGTCCCCCAAGGCCTCGCCCTGTTCGATGTAGCCATAGCCCGTGGCCGGCTGGGTTGGCGTAATGCCCAAGGTGACGATCACCCCCTCCGTGCGGGCCAAGGTCGCCGCCGCCGCCAGGGTTTGGGCAAACGCTTCCCCGTCCCCAATCCAGTGATCCGCCGGGAAAAAGCCCAACACCGCCTCATCACCATATTGCTTGGCCGCCTCCAGGGTTGCCCAAGCCAGGGCCGGGGCCGTGTCGCGCCCTTCCGGTTCGATCGCAAAATTTGCTGCCGGTAATTCTGGCAACTGTTCGCGGGCCGTGGCTTCCAGGTGCTGACCCGTCACAACCCAAACATGCTCCGCCGCCCCCGCCAACGGAATCAGGCGATCGATCGTGGCTTGCAACAAACTGCGGCCGCTGCCATCCAAGCAGAGAAACTGCTTGGGAAACTGACGGCGACTGAGGGGCCAAAACCGCTCACCCTTGCCACCGGCCAAGACGATCGGGATTAACTGGGGAGTTGAGGAAGCAACCATTTGTTCAAAGACCATCAAACTTAACTGGAAAACCAATGCGGAGACGGCGGGCCCCCAACCGGACACAAATTCAGGTGCAGACTCGCGATGAAAGCTCTAGGGGCAAACTCTAGGTGAAAACTCTAGGGGCAAAGCTCAACACAAACTTAACGATGGATGCGACCAATTCCCAGAATTGATAGAAATTTCGCAAGTTCCGCAAATTGCGCCAATTCAAAAAATTCTGCATATTCCGCACATTCCGAACGTTTCACGGATGCCTGCAAACTGGATTTCCCCAATTCTGGCTTGGCCCAAGGCGATCGGCACGGTTTTTACCGTTTCCACAGTTGCAACCGACAAGTGATCGACGCGCTCTCCACTCGCAGCAGGGCCACAAAACTGAGCCGCCAAAGGGCCCAATTCTGCACAAGGGCGCGATCGACCCCTTTGCTCCATCAGTTGGGAGTAGGCGACAATGATTGGGGAATCGGGCCCAACGCTTCCTCTCCCTGCCAGCTCTCCTCAACCAACCCCGCCGCTCCATTTTTTCCCTACTCCTGGCGGGCGATCGCCCTTAAGGTCTCCTGCCGCCAATCGCATTGTTCATCAACTTTTTGCTTTAATTTTGGTTGGTTTGCTTACCCTAGCCTTCTAGACAGGTCTTCGGGAGCGGCTCCTGATGGCTCTGATCAGGTCAGATATGGCTATTGGAGCAGTTAAATCAGTTAGATCTGTTGCATCCGTTCCCTTAAGCATCTGCTCACTCGGGCATCTGCTCGCTCGGGTGTTCGATCGAGTTCCTTTGGCAAGGATCATGACGAGGAAATAGACCAGTTAGTCTGGGTGCGACCGAATCCGCAGAATTTCAACGCTTGATCTCACGGTCTGGCCCCGCCGACTGAGTACCTGAGTACCCAAGACTGCATACCCAGGATTGACGATCGCCACCTGGGCATCACCACCTGGGCATCGGGGATACTGATAGGATTCACCGGATTTGTTGCATTCTTGGTTTGATTTGACGATTTCTAATTTTTGCGATCAGCCCAGCAGAAGAGCGCAGACGCTATGAGCGACCCGAATCTTGGCCGAGTGCTAGCCGACCGATATCGACTCGATGAGTTGATCGGGCGCGGTGCTATGGGTCGCGTTTACCGAGCCAAGCACATCCTGCTGGATGCGCCCGTGGCCGTGAAGTTTTTGTCTCAAACCTTGCTGAACCAGAAAATGCGCGATCGCTTCAAACGGGAAGCCCGCTCCTGTTTTCTGTTAGGGCAAAAAAGCAAGCACATTGTCCAGGTGTTGGACTACGGGGTCAGCGAAGATGAGGTTCCGTTCTATGTGATGGAATATCTCGAAGGCCGAGACCTGGGGGCGATCTTCAAGCGGGAAACCATGCCCCTGCCGCGTTTTCTCAATCTGGCCCATCAAATTTGCCTGGGGCTTCAGGCGGCTCACCAGGGCATTTTGCTTGAGGATCGCCTTTGCCCGATCGTCCACCGAGACATCAAACCCAGCAACCTGCTGGTGGTGCAAGATCCGGACATGGGTGAGTCGGTCAAGATTTTGGATTTTGGGATCGCCAAGCTCATGCAGGGGGATGCGGCCCAAACCAGCCACTTCATGGGAACCCTGGCCTACTCTTCACCGGAGCAGATGGAAGGCAAGGAGTTGGACGGCCGGGCTGATATCTATAGCCTGGGCGTGGTGATGTTTGAAATGCTCTCGGGGAAGATGCCCCTGCGGGCGGAAACCCATTCCTTTGGCAGTTGGTATAAGGTACACCGGGACAGCCCGCCCATGACCTTTGCGGAGGCGCGGCCGGGGCTGAAAGTGCCCAAGCCGCTGGAGTCACTGATTTTGCAATGCTTGGCGAAAAAGCCGGACGATCGCCCCGCGTCCGTGAGCGATATTTTGCAAGCCTTGGAGCCGATGGAACACCGCTACAGTCCCGGCCGGCTGATTAGTCGTCGCATTGAAAGCACACTCCAGCGGGCGACCTTGCCCGGAGCTTCCCTCGGCGGTGAGGGCGGGTCTGAATCGCGGGGTCGATCGAGCAATGCGGATCCTGATGTGCTCTGTCGGTTGCAGTCTTGGCCCAAGGGCAAACCGGTGGCGGAAATTGTGTTTCCTCACCTGCTGCCCACCAGTGGCGACCCGTTGGCAACGGTTTGGATTATGTTGCCGCGCCAAATGATTCGCGCCATCCAATCCAGCGAAGAGGGCAGCAGTTGCTACAGTCGGTTTATGGGCATGATGTCTCCCCATCCGATGGTGCTGTGGCTGACGGTGCTCTATATGTCGATCGGGGATGGCACGCGGCGGGCCAAATGGCTACCGTCCTATTTGGATTTGAAACAGCCCCGCAATTTGGAGTTGGCTCGGCAGTTGGCCAAGCAGAGCTGTTATCGGTTGCTGTTTTTTGCCCTTGAGGATCCCCACAGTTGCCAATACGTGGCCAAGATTCACCTAACGGCGGCCAATTGCCAAATGCTGCGTCAGTGGGCTGACCAAAGCTCACAGATGCCCGCAGCGGATCCGCAGGTGGGCAAGGCCTATCTGCGGAAGGAGTTGGATCGCGCCAAGCCCCAAATTTTGCAGCAAATTGAGCAGCGATTGCGTCGGTCTTGAGGGGCCAATCCACCCAAGACCGACGCGATCGGCTAGGGAGCTTGCAGGCTGGCGATCGCCCGTTCCCAAGCACCAGTCACTTGCTGAATGGATTGGGGCAGTCGATCGCGCATCAGATCGGCATATTGCACCGAAACTCCCCGATCGGTCAGGGTCACCGTTTGGTAGTCTGCGGCTCCCGGTGTGGGCAAGTAGCTGAGGCCCGAGAGATTGGACAACATGCTGTTATCCAGAGCCTGTTCCAATTCCGTTCGCTGATTGGCAGACAGTTGGCCCACCAACTCCGGCGCTTGATTGTTGATGCGCCGCACCAATCGCCCATCTTCCATCAAAGTCCAACGTTCCTGGCGACCGGCAATCCCGCCGGTGATGTGCATCTGGAATCGCTCCCCATTGCCGAGGGTGGGGAGGTCGCTGGTCATGGGAGCAATGGCGGTTGTGCCGTTGCTGGCGGCTTGGTTGTAGCGCACGAGGTTGGCCGCGCGATCGAGGTGAAACACAAAGGCCCGATCGCCCTGATTCAAAATGGCTTGCCAACCGTCGATCGCAATCATGGTGCAGGCCGTGAGCGGCGCGTCATAAACCCCCATGCAGCCATCCCAGGTTCTACGTTTCAGGGCTGTGACCGTGAGCGATCGAGACGGCAACTTCAGCGATCGTTCCGCCTGTCGCAGCAACCGCTGTTCCACTTCTGGCGTGAGCGATCGGGAACCCACCGCTTGGCGAATGATCTGACCCGCTTGATCGGCGCGATAAAACCAACTGGGCGGCCCCCAGGATTGACGCTCGCTCACTTCAACGGACCAACCCGGGACTTGCATTTGGGCACAGAGTTCCGCTGGCCCACCCAAACCCAAGCAACTGTCTGACCAAGTGGCGCGGGTGGCTTCGCGAATGGTCAGGTTCCCAGGCGCTTGACCCAAATCCCGGGCCGCCACTGCCAAGATGCGCGATCGCACCGATGGGGGTAACTGATTGCTGGTGTTGAGCACGGGGGTCGATCGGGGATTGGCCTGGGCGATCGACGGCTGCCCCAGTTCCCCAACAACCCCCATTAACAGACCCAATCCCAAGGGCAGAACCAAACGCCAACGCAAAGCAACAGGAGACATAGACAAACTCGATCGGTCATTAGCTGTGAGAAATCAAAAAGCAGCAGTCTTGAAGCCTTCAATTGCTGTCTTCAATCACCGTTTTCGATTACTACTCATTCAGCATCGGCCAGACCTTGCTCAGGAAAGGTCACCATGAGCCGGTCTTTCGGATGTCACCTGCTAGGCGAGTTTTTCCCCAATAGTGCTTCCCATGGATCGTCGCGCCAATCCAGTAACTGCAATTGATTGAAACTTGAATTGCTGTTTGCTGATCGGCTTTCCCGATCGGGCCAGTTAACCAACCTCAACAGGCCCTGCCCCTGGGAAAACCCAGCCAGCCTTGAGGGCAAACAGCACAACCCAGAGGCCCCAAAATTCTAATATCCAGTTAAATCAATCTGGTAAATTTGGCAAATTTGAAAATACAGCCTTGACCTAGAACGATTGGCACGCCATATCACAGATACCATGAAGTAATTATGAGGTGGGCATTGCCCACCCTACTAGTGCTTGAAAATAGTGCCTGTGAGATGACGATTTATGGCAAACGACTTAAGATAAGAATCGTGATTGATGCAAGAGAGCTAATAGATAAAGCAAAATCGTAAAACGAGAAATTGATACAAGAGAGCCAATAGATAAAACACAATCGCAAAACAAGCAATTGATACAAGCGATCTAATAGATGAAGCAAAATCGTAAAACAAGAAATAGAAATAAAATAAAAAACAAGGAGCATTAACCCCTTGTTTTCGTAATCTTCAGTGCGCTTTCAGTGAAAAAGCTTTGGGGGAGCAAATTTCAGGCAGTCTTTATTCCTCGTCCCAAAGGGCCTGGGTATAGCCAAGCTTCGTCAAAGCCGCTTGCTGACCAGCGCTCAAATCTTCCCAATATTCATCATCACTGGCTGGGGGATCCGTATCTTCTTCCCAGCTCGACTCATCCCATCCCAACTCACCCCAGAGGGACTGCTCTTCGCTGCTGAGATCAGACCAGCTCAAGTCTGCCCAAGTGCCACTGGGGTCGCCGTCAACGTCGCGAATTCCAGACATATTTTTTCTCAGTGGAGAATAATTTGATCAAGGGTAATCACAAGGCATCAACAATTTGCGAGCAACCAGTTTGCAAATTGTGACTGATCGTAGGTTGACTTTACATCAACCAAGATGAAGGTTCCATCAAGCTGTTGTCACTCCATCAAAACTCAGAGTAGCTCGTTGTTTTCATTCAAAAGATAGCCCAGAGATTTTGCTTCATGAATGACCCAATTCGCAGGATCCATTTTTTGAAGAGTAAGCAACAATTCGATGGTTAACTTAGATCATCCGCTTAATTGATCAAGAAATTAACCCAGCCGAATTTGGTATAACACCACGATTCGGCAGCGTCAAGAATAGATTAAGCAGAGTCTTTTAAAGATTTATTGAATTCTAGAACAAATCGAAATTTAACCACCATACAGCCCTAGGGGGGTCACAATTTAGATCATGATCAGTGCGTTAAGTTCATTAGATTGCGAAGTTCATTAGATTACATTGCTGCATTTGCTGCATGAGCTGAGCATAGAAATCTTGGTGTAGCAATTCAGGTTAAGCATGATTGGCAATGGTCGATCGAACCGTTCACCGGTTTGAGGTGCTGAGCAACAGACACGCAGGAGGAAGACAACAGCCCCAGGCAAAACGACGCAGACCCAGCCGCAGGCCCCAACCTGGGGTTGCTCCTGTCGTTGATCGGCCCACCAGGCGGCCACCGGACGGGGCCACGGGGCGATCGGGGCAATCCGTTGGATCCAGGAAATTGTTAAGGAATTTCTAAAGTCAGCAATGGGTGAGGGGCGTTTACGATCAGCAGTCGATCGCTCAAAAAGCGCTGGGGGTTAGGCTTCTGGTTTCAAAGCGGCAAAATTCCTCTACCATTGCCCTAAAACTTGCGGTTAAAACTAACCGGTAGGTCGATCGCCGACGTGGGTGATTTGGAATGTTTGAGACCCTGACCTTTATCTTAATTTGGCTGTTTATCGGCTGGCTGCTCTGGTACTTCCTGTTTCAGGTCAAGTTCATCCCGGTGGCCTACTACACCGGCTTTGGCATTGTCACGATCGCGGCACTGCTGACGATCGCGTTTATGAACCCCGGTGGCCGCACCTCAGAATCGGTGGGCAGCCTTCTGTCCCTGCTTCTGACTCCTCTGGGTCTGTCGCTGCTGTTGCTCTCGCGCTGGGTGCTGCGCGAAGGGCCGGGCAAGTTCACGGCCAATGGGGTGGCGGCTTGGGCCTTTTCGGTGTTGCTGCTGTTTAGCACCCCAGCAATCGGTTTTTTGCTGGCGGGGCAACTGGAGCGCGAAGCCGTGTCCATGCAGGGCTATGGCGATCGGGGATCCGTTGAGGCGATCGTGCTGCTGGGGAATGGCACAACCCGTGTGGCGGGGATTGGCCAACAGCGCATTGAGCTGACCGAAAGCGGCGATCGAATTACATTGGCGGCGCAACTGTATCGCGCTGGCCGGGCCAATCGAATTATTGTGAGCGCGGGGTTCCGGCCGGAGCTGAACGCTTACTGGCGACCGGTGAGCAGCGACTGCCGGAACCCAGACGGCACGGCCACGCGCTGCCGGGCGGCGGAATCGTCTGATATCAGCGTGTTGTTACAGGAAATGGGCGTGCCAGCCAGCGCGATCGTGATTCCCCGCAGCGAAATTGCCCAAAAACGGGAAGTGGTGAACGTGCGCAACAGCGCCCTGGATGTGCGCGATGAGTTTGGTTCCAACCCCCAGGGGGCCCGCATTGCCTTGGTCACCTCCGCGATCGAAATGCGGCGATCGACCCTGGCGTTCGAGTCCGTTGGTTTCCGGGTTGTGCCGCAACCGGCAGACTTTTACACCCTGCCCTACGATGCCCCGGACATCACCCCCATCCCCTGGCGCTATTTCTCCATTCCGGATCTGATTCCCAACTCCGAAGGCCTCACGGTCAGCACCAAGGTGGTGACGGAATACCTGCAAAGCGTGTTCTACTTCCTGCGGGGTTGGATTTCACCGTTTAGGCTCTAATTTCCGGCTCTCATTTCAAGCTCCAATTTCAGGCTTTTAAACAAGCCGCAGGAAACAGAATCTCAAGGGCTTGATCGGCGATCGGGCTACCGTTTGGCGACCTAAACCAACCCATTGCTCATCAATCCCCACGCTGGGCCAGCCGGTGTGGGGATTGATCGTCTGGAAATTGATCGCACGGGAATTGATCGTGGGAATTGATCGCACGGCAATTGATCGTGGAAATTGATCGCACGGGAATTGATCGCATGAGCAACTCGCAAGGCTAAGCCCAATCAGGACACTTAGCCCGCAGCACGCTTAGCCCGCAGCACTTGCACCGAGCCACCCGCATAAAACGCTTGAGACACATCACAAAACCCGATCGACTCCAGCAAGCCCGGCACATCTGTTTGCACAAATTCCCAAGCCGTTTCCGTTTCAAACAGCCAGAAGAACGCGGCCACCCCCGGCCAAAACAGCGGGTTGGTGGGGGCATGGAAATCGGAAAACAGAAACCAGCCCCCCGGAACCAGCACCCGATGGACTTCCTGAAAAATTTGGCGGAGCTGTTCAGCCTCCATTTCATGCATGGCGGCGCTGCTGTGAACCACCTCAAAGCTACCGTCCGGAAAGGGCATGGCTTCCGCAAAAGCTTCCATATAGGTAGCTTGGGGCACGGCCGATCGGGCCCGGGCCAGGGCATTGGGCGAAGCATCCAACCCGGTCACGCAGTTCGATCGCTCCACCAACAGCGCCGTTGTTTGCCCCCAACCGCAACAGAGATCCAGCACCCGGGTTTCCGGTTGCCAATCGAAGTTTTGTAACGCTAGTTGACGAAAGCGCCCCTCACCGCCCACCGCCAGGGCCGCCACCCGCGAAATGTTGTCGTATAGCCACTGGTAGCGATAACTCAAATCCCGTAGAATCGTAGCCACAAAGCATCCTTAAAACATTATTGACAATAGCAATCGTCCGTCAGACGGCCCTTCATCAAATTAGGGTCGATGACTGAACGCCTTGAGGATTCTGTGTTTCAGACAGTTGCGAAGTCCCTTGCCGGGTTCCCTTGCCAGGTTCAGATGATGGGGCGATCGCCCGTCAGCGCAAACCTCAAGATATTGTTAATATCAGTTAAGAATCTGAAAAGAAACACCAACAGCGGAACGGGAAGCAAAAGGTTATGGGTCGAGATGGGGTCTTATTGCTCAACCTAGGGGGGCCGGAAAAGCTGGAAGACGTGCGGCCCTTCCTGTTTAACCTATTTTCCGATCCCGAAATTATCCGGTTGCCCAGCCCAATTCTGCAAAAGCCCCTGGCCTGGCTGATCTCCACCCTGCGGGCTTCCAAATCCCAAGAGGGCTACAAGCAAATTGGTGGCGGCTCACCCCTGCGGCAAATCACCGAAGACCAGGCCCGCGCCCTGGAAGGCAAGCTGCGGGAACGGGGCCGCGATGCCAAGATTTACATTGGAATGCGCTATTGGTATCCCTTCACCGAAGAAGCACTCGATCAGATCAAGCGGGATGGCGTAGATAACTTGGCAATTTTGCCGCTTTATCCGCAATTTTCAATTAGCACCAGCGGCTCCAGCTTCCGCCTGATTGAGCGGCTGATGGAAAAGGATCAAACCCTGCAAACGATCGACCATCGCGTGGTGCAGTCTTGGTACGATCGCCCCGGTTATCTGCGGGCCATGGCGGATTTGATTGCCACGGAACTCGATCGCTGTGAAGATCCCAACAGCGCCCACATTTTCTTTAGTGCCCACGGTGTGCCCGTCAGCTACGTGACCGAGGCGGGCGACCCCTACCAGCAAGAAATTGAAGACTGCGTAGCGCGGATTATTCGCACCCTGAATCGGCCCAACCAACATACACTGGCCTATCAAAGCCGGGTGGGCCCGATCGAGTGGTTGCAGCCCTACACGGACGATGCGATCAAGGAACTGGCCGCCCAAGGGGTGAAAACCCTGGTGGTGGTGCCGATTAGTTTCGTGTCTGAGCACATCGAAACCCTTGAAGAAATTGACATGGAATATCGGGAAGTGGCCGAAGAAGCGGGAATTCATAATTTCCACCGCGTGCCTGCCTTGAATGTCCATCCGGGTTTCATTGAGGATTTGGCCAACCTGGCGATCGAAACCCTAGATGGCAAGGGCATGACCCTGGCCCAAACCTTGCACCCGCCCGACAAGGCCAAGATCTATCCCCAAGAGCGTTGGGAATGGGGTTTGACCACGGCGGCGGAAGTGTGGAATGGTCGCTTGGCCATGCTGGGCTTCCTGGCGCTGGCGTTGGAGTTGATTAGCGGCCGCGGGCCGCTGCACTTGGCTGGGTTACTCTAGCGAGGCGATCGGCCCGAAACCCGGTGCGCCTGGGGCGGGTGTGCTAATCTCCGCCCCCAGGCTTGTTCAATCTCAGGAAGGCAAGAAGCCGCTGTGAATGGGTGGATCGAGAATCAACCCGTGGCCCGCATCCACCCGGAAAGATTGCAGCGTCTTCAGGTATTGGGCCCGTTCGTAGGCGCTGGGGTCAGGGCAATGGACTTGGCTCATCACTCCTCGCAATTCCTCAACGGAGTTATATTCCTGAGCCTCTAGCCAGGCCACCAGTTCTCGCTCCAGAACGCGCAAATGCTCCAGTCCATGGCGCAACAGCACGGAACAAACCTGGGTAATTTTGGCCCCAGCCATCAGCAATTTCACCACATCGGCCCCATGTTGCACCCCACCTGTGGCTGCCAGATCCGTCTCTAACCGGCCATAGAGCAGTGCAATCCAGCGCAGGGGCAGCCGCAAATCATTGGCGGAGCTGAGATAGGGCACGGGACGCACCTCCAGCTCGATCGGGTCGATATCGGGCTGCATAAATCGATTGAACAGCACCAAGGCATCGGCTCCGGCTTCGTCAAAGCGCTGGGCCATGTTGGCCAGGCTGCTGAAGTAGGGGCTGATTTTGACCGCAACCGGAATGCCCACTTCGGCTTTGACGGCCCGCAGGGTGGTGAGGAACGATTGCTCAATATCCAGGCCGGAAATGTTCGGGTCGCTGGGGACAAAGTAAAGGTTTAGTTCGATCGCGTCGGCCCCGGCTTCCTGGATCGATCGGGCGTATTCCACCCAACCACCGGGGGAATAGCCATTGAGGCTGGCAATGATCGGAATGCTGAGGGCGGCTTTGGCGGTGCGAATGTGGTCGAGATAATGCTCGGGGCCAAGGCGGAAGGCTTCCGGCTCAGGAAAGTAGGTGAGGGCTTCGGGATAGCTGTCGCGCCCATGGCTGAGATGGTGGTGCAGCTCAAAGCTGTCTTGCACCAGTTGTTCTTCAAACAGGGAGGGCAAGACGATCGCCCCCGCTCCGGCATCTTCTAAGCGACGCAGGTGATCGAGGGAACTGGTGAGCGGAGCAGCGGCCGAAGGTACTAGGGGCGATCGAAGGGTGAGACCCAGATAGGTGGTGTGCAGATCCATAGATTAGGGCGCTAGATTAGGGCGCTAGGTGGGGAGGCTAGGGGCGAAGAGAACTGGGACGGGGTGAGCCGATCGGGCGATCAGCCCATCCAAGGCTTCATTCAGGGGATTTCAGTCAGGGGATTTCAGGAACGGAGCCTAGGACACCGGCTTGGGTTCCGAGGAAGACGCAGCTTCCCCTGGCGGCGTTGGGCTGGGGCGATCGGCTGCTGGGGGCTGCCCGATCGACTGGGCCGCCAGGTATTGATAGAACCGCCAGCGGTGGTTAATGTCCGCCTGCGCCTGTTGGGCCAACTGTTGCGCGGCGGCCGGGTTGGTTTTGCTCAACATCTTGAAGCGGGTTTCCATATCCATGGCCGCCGCCACAGGCATCTTCGGCGCAGGGGAATCCAAATGCAGCGGATTTTTGCCCTGGGCCACCAGATCCGGGTTATAGCGATAGAGGAACCAACGACCGCTATCCACCGCAGCTTTCTGGTGAGTCGTTCCCTTGCTCATGTCAATGCCGTGGGCGATGCAGTGGCTATAGGCCAAAATCAGCGAGGGGCCGTCGTAGGCCTCTGCCTCCAGAAAAGCCCGCAGGGTATGTTCGTCACGGGCCCCCATGGCCACGCTGGCCACGTAGATGTTGCCGTAGGTCATGGCGATCGCCCCGAGATCTTTCTTGGCGGCGGGTTTACCACCAGCGGCAAACTTAGCCACCGCGCCTCGGGGCGTTGATTTTGAAGCTTGCCCCCCCGTGTTGGAATAGACCTCCGTATCCAAAACCAACACATTGACGTTTTGGCCGCTGGCCAGGACATGATCCAAACCACCAAAGCCAATGTCATAGGCCCAACCGTCGCCCCCCACAATCCAGACGGATTTCTTGACGAGGTAGTCTGCCACGGCCAGCAACCGCCGAGCATCGGGGTGATTGATCTCGGGGAGGCGCATTTTCAGGCTGGCCACCCGATCGCGCTGTTCCCAAATTTCCGCTTCGGTGCGCTGTTCCGCCTGCAACAGGTCTTGAACCGTGCTGTCACCCAGCTCCCCAGCCAACCGCTTCAGCAGCTCGCTGGCAAAGGTGGCTTGCTGATTCACGGACAGGCGGAACCCAAGGCCAAATTCCGCGTTGTCCTCAAACAGGCTGTTCGCCCAGGCGGGGCCGCGGCCATCGGCATTTTTAGTCCAAGGGGTGGTGGGCAGGTTGCCGCCATAGATCGAGGAGCAACCGGTGGCGTTGGCAATCAATGCCCGATCGCCAAACAATTGGGACACCAACTTCAGGTAGGGCGTTTCGCCGCAACCGGCACAGGCTCCTGAGAATTCAAAGAGCGGCTCTTGCCATTGCTGTTGACGCAGCCGATCGGGATGTAATTTGGCGCGATCGGGATTTGGCAGCCCCAAGAAAAAGTCCCAATTCGTCCGCTCCGCGTCGCGTACCTCGTTGGGGTTCACCCAATTCAGCGCCTTGCGCGAGGGGCGCTTGCGATCCTTCGCGGGGCAAATTTCCACACAAAGACCGCAGCCGGTGCAGTCTTCCGGAGCCACTTGGATGGTGAATTTTTCGCCCTTGAAGTCCGGGTCGCGCGTGTCGGCCACCCGGAACCCGGCCGGCGCATCTCCCAAAGCGGCCGGATCGTAGGATTTGCCGCGAATGGTGGCATGGGGACAAATGGCGATGCACTTACCACACTGCACGCAAACCTCTGGATCCCATTCAGGCAGTTGCTGGGCAATGTTGCGTTTTTCCCATTGGGACGTGCCCGTGGGATAAGTGCCATCGCAGGGCAAGGCGCTCACCGGCAGTCGATCGCCCTCCCGCGCCATCATCGCCGCCTGCACATTGCGCACAAAATCCGGCGCGCGATCGGACACCATGGGCAACCGGTGCAAGGTGGATTGGGCCGATCGAATCGGCACCTCTTGCAAATTCGACAGGGTGTTATCCACCGCCCGCAGGTTCATATTCACCACGGCGCTACCTTTTTTGCCGTAGGTTTTTTGAATCGCCGCTCGAATTTGATTGAGGGCTTCTTCCTGGGGCAACACCCCCGTCAAGGTGAAGAAACAAACCTGCATTGGAATATTAATGTGACCGCCCGTGCCACTCTCACGAGCCACTTTATAGGCATCAATCGCCCAAAGTTTCAGTTGCTTCCGAATGATGATTTCTTGGGCTTCTAGCGGCAAATGATCCCAAATTTCCTCCGCCGGATAGGCCGCGTTGATCAGCACCGTTGCGCCATCAAGGGCCTTGTCCAAAATTTCGTAGCGTTCCAGGAACATCCACTGGTGACAGCCAATGAAATTCGCACCTTCAATTAGGTAAGGGGCCCGAATGGGGTCAGCCCCAAAGCGCAGGTGGGAAACGGTCATCGCCCCTGATTTTTTGGAGTCATAGACGAAATAGCCTTGGGCATATTGATCGGTGCTGTCGCCAATAATTTCGATCGTGTTTTTGTTGGCTCCCACGGTTCCATCGGCCCCCAAGCCATAGAAAATGGCCGCAAAGGTGCGATCGCCCGGCAAAGCAAAGTTGGGGTCAAAGTCCAGAGAGGTGAAGCTCACATCATCCACAATTCCCACCGTGAATCCATTCTTGGGTTCCGGCGATTGCAGATTTTCAAACACCGCCTTCACCATGGCCGGTGTGAATTCCTTGGAAGACAATCCATAGCGCCCGCCGATCATGGTTTTGACCGCCTGGTGTTGCGCCGATTGTTGAACCGTTGCCACCACATCCAAATAAAGCGGTTCGCCCAATGCACCGGGTTCTTTGGTGCGATCGAGCACGGCAATGCGTTTGGTGCTGGTGGGCAATACGGTGAGGAAATCCGCCGCGCTCCAAGGACGATATAAACGAACTTTCAAGACTCCCAATTTCTGTCCCTGTTGATTCAGGGCTTGCACCGTTTCTTCAACGGTTTCGCAACCGGAACCCATCAGAATCGCCACGGATTCCGCTTCCGGATCACCCACGTATTCAAAGGGCTGATAAACCCGTCCCGTCAGGTTGCCAAATTCCGCCATTACGGATTTCACAATTTCCGAGCAGGCAAGATAAAACGGGTTGACGGTTTCCCGACCTTGGAAATAAACATCGGGATTTTGGGCCGTGCCACGTATCACCGGGCGATCGGGAGTGAGGGCGCGATTGCGGTGCTCCAAAATCGCCGCTTCGGGGATCATTGCTCGCAAATGATCTTCATCCACGGGAACAATTTTTTGAATTTCGTGGGAAGTCCGAAAGCCATCAAAAAAGTGCAGAAATGGCACTCGAGATTTCAAGGCCGCAATGTGGGAAATTGCAGCAAAATCATGGGCTTCTTGCACCGAAGCCGAACACAATAGCGCCCAACCCGTACCCCGCGTGGCCATCACATCGCTGTGATCCCCAAAAATGGACAACCCTTGGGCCGCGAGCGATCGGGCAGCCACATGCAAGGTCGCACCGGTCAATTCCCCAGCAATTTTGTACATGTTGGGAATCATCAACAGCAACCCTTGGGAAGCCGTGAATGTTGTGGCCAGGGATCCCGCCTGGAGCGCCCCATGCAGCGTGCCCGCCGCTCCGGCTTCGCTCTGCATTTCCACCACACTTGGCACAGATCCCCAAAGATTGGGTTTGTTTTGGGCTGCCCAAGCATCAGACCATTCCCCCATGGGCGAAGCGGGCGTAATGGGGTAAATAACAATTAGTTCACTGAGACTGTAGGCAATTTTGGCAACAGCTTCGTTACCGTCGAGGGTCATGGTTTGGTGGCGTTTCATGGTCATCACTCCAGCAAAAAACACAAAGAAGAACAGCGGGCAATTGATTTAGATTTGGACGGGTAATTTCAGCGATTCACTAGGCAGATGAAGCGAGGGAAAATGAGTCGTCATGCCTTGTACCTCGTCAATCAGGGTTTGAATGACAACCAGCGCCCGTTGCATTCCTTGAATGGCAATTTCAGAAAATTCGCAGCCCAACTCAAAGGACACCGCAGGCACTGCAATTAACCAAGCCGGGGGCACATGGCCATAGAGCCATTTCGTCATGTGCAGCAGACTTTCAGGTTGATAGAAATGGCCCAAAAGACTTGGAGTTTCTAGATTTTCAGCGGTGACCGTTGCGGAAGCTGGGGTGGGTGGGCGAATTCCCAAATCTAGCGATCGCAGTTGGGTTTTGGGAGCAGACATTTTCAGGGCATTGCAGTCTAAGGCATCAACAAAAATTACCAAGCCAGCTCCCGCGATCGAATCGGCTAACTCCGGGGTTAATTGATGACAAATGAGGGTTTGAAGTTGTGAATTTTGCCATTGGGAAATGGCTTGGACGACCGCTGGCCCCACACCGTCATCACTGCGGAGAGTATTGCCATAACCAATCACCAAGATCGGGGATGGAAGATGGGTAACCATAGGGCGATCGCACCTCAAAAACTAACGAAATTCTGGTCAATGCCACTGAACTGTTTCAACTGAGTCATTGGGTCATTGAGTTCAAGGGGTTGCTCACCCATCGATCGGTGGTTAATTCAGTCAAAACTCAATTTTTCACCTGCAATTCCTAGGAAGACCGCTCCAGAGTCTGAATCAGTACCCGATCGGCATTGAACACATCTAGTTTCAGCGGCATTTGCCCCACCGCGTGGGTTGAACAACTCAAGCAAGGATCAAAGGCTCGAATTCCCGCTTCAACCCGATTCAAAATTCCCTCTGGAATCGATCCATCGCTACTGACTTCAACATAATGTTGAGCAATTTGTTTGATGGTACGATTCATCGCCAAGTTATTTTGACCCGTGGCAATGATCAGATTCACCGATTGGATTAAGCCGTTTTCATCCACTTGGTAATGGTGAAACAACGTGCCCCGAGGTGCTTCGCTCACACCAACGCCATTCAGTTCATTAATGCCGGCTTCCGCCCGCACCCGAGGCGACTGCACATCAGGATCATTCACTAACTGTTCGATCGCCTCAACACAGGCCAAAATTTCAATCAATCGAGCGTAGTGATAGAAAAACGAAGAAGTGGCCACTCGCCCACCGGCCCGCTGTCTAAATCGCTCCAGGGCCCGATCGGCTTCTGGCGTGCCAATGAAGTCGCAAATATTCAACCGAGCCAGGGGCCCCACGCGATACACACCATCGGGATAGCCCAAGGGTTTGTAGTAGGGAAACTTCAGATAAGACCAGGGTTCAACGGCTTCGCCAATGAAGGATTGATAGTCATCTTCCGAAAGGTGATCGGCGACAATTTGCCCTTCACTGTCAATGATGCGCAGATGACCGCCGTAATGCTCCCAGCGTCCATCGTCACCCACCAAACTCATAAAGAGCGATGGAAATTTACCAAACACATCGACTTCCACCGGATGGGCATCAAGCCACGATTCAAATAGTTCGATCGCGCTTAAAATTGTGGCTCGTGATTCCGGCAATCGGTCTTGAATCCAAGCTTTTCCTTCATCGGACAAGGGATAGCGAACCCCGCCAGGAACCGGCCAAGCCGCATGGATTTTGCGCGCTCCCAGCAGCTCAATCACCGTTTGGCCAAACTGCCGCAACCGAATCCCCGCCCGCGCCAAGTCCGGATTCGCCGCCATTAATCCAAAAACATTGCGTTGGCCTGGGTCACTGTCCCAACCCAACAGAAAATCTGGACTGCTGAGATGGAAAAAGCTGAGGGCATGGGATTGCAAAATTTGCCCCAGGTTCATCATCCGCCGCAACTTTTCACCCGCGATCGGGACACGCACGGCCAAAATTTTGTCGCCGGTTTTTGCAGAGGCCAACAAGTGGCTCACGGGGCAAATGCCACAGATGCGGGAGGTAATTCCCGCCATTTCCCACATGGGTCGTCCTTCGCAGAATTTTTCAAATCCGCGAAATTCAACCACATGAAAGTGGGCATCTTCAACCTTTCCCGCATCATCCAAAAACAGGGAGATTTTGGCATGACCTTCAATGCGGGTGACCGGATCAATAACCAGTTTGGAACTCATAATGCTCGCATAATTTCAGAGGATTACCGCAGTCCAATTTGCCCATTTTCAATGGCTAATTTCTGCTAATGTCAGCCCTACTTCACTGGGGTTACGCTTATGTTAAGCCAGGGAAGCTGGTGACAAACTGAATTTTGAGGTCAGGAAATGCCGTCACAAATTTGATTTTGAAGTCGGGGAAAGCATTGACAAATTGCCACTCACCACACCGATCGGGAAATGCGTTGACGATTTGCACTTTCAAATCGGGGAATGCTTCAACAACCTGCACCGTAAAATCAGGAAAGGATTCAACAATTTGCACCTTGCCAAATAGGGGGTGCTCTTTGTATTGACAGGTGCTGGGGGAATTGGCCCTAACTCCTAAGCTCCAAAGGGATAAGATCAGCCCGATCGCCCCGATCAAGAGTCCCCTCGAAAGCCAAATTCGCCATGGTTGCCGCCGTCGACCGCCTGCCATTGCTGCCCCCTGTTTCTAACCGAATTTCAGATTGGCTGCTTGGGCTTCGCCGGTAAAAAGTGACTCCAGGGCGCTTTGAATTTGGGCAGCCGAGGGCGGACAACCAGGCAAAAACACATCCACAGGAACCACTTGATGGACGGGCAAGGCCTGTTTAATCAAGGGCGGCACAATGCCCGGCTCTCGAGGATATTGCGGTGATAAATCCGCCAATTCCAGATAGCAACGATCGAGAATTTCTTCAACGGTGGCGCTCGGATTGCGCATGGCGGTTACATTGCCATTCACCGCACAATCGCCAAAGGAAATTAACAGCTTGCTGCGCGATCGCACCTTTTGGATAAATTCCAAATTTTCCTCATTGGCAACGGCTCCTTCTGCCAGGCAAATATCCACCTGATCGGGAAAAATCTTGGCATCGCTGCCCACGGGGCTAAACACCACCTCCGCGTATTTCGCCAGCTCAAACAGCCACTCATCTAAGTCCAAAAAGGACATGTGACAACCGGAACAGCCCCCTAACCAAACGGTTGCAAAGCGCAATTTGGGGCGATCGGCTCCTTCCGTGGCCACCGCAGCCCCTTGAGCGGGATTGGTTAGCGTGTCCATTGGTGTTCCTCCCTGGCGGATTGCAAAAATTGCAGGCGATCGCGATCGCGCGTCATTTCCGCAACCGTTGATCCTTTCTTAAACAAAGCACCCGTGGGGCAAGCATCCACGCATTTACCGCAGGATGTGCAAGCCTCCACATCACCCCAGGGCTGATCCAAACCGGCAATTAATTTGACCCGTTCGCCCCGGAACGCAATATCCCAAACCCTGGCTCCTTCAATTTCGTCGCACACTCGAATGCAGCGGGTGCAGTAGATACAACGGTTGCGATCGAGTCCGAATTTTTCATGGGAAACATCCACATCTCGCTTGGGAAATTGGTAGGCAAAATGGCTATGATCCATCCCCACCGTGGTGGCCATATCCTGCAATTCACAGTGATTATTGGCCACGCAAACGGAACAAACATGGTTGCCTTCTGCAAAGAGCAATTCCACCAAGGTTCGGCGGTAGGACTGCAACGTGGGCGTGTTGGTTTGCACCGCCATGCCCTCGGCCACTTGGGTCACACAGGCGGGCAATAGTTTGTTAATTCCCGCCACTTCCACCACACAAAGACGACAGCCTCCCACATCCGAAACCCCTTCCAAATGGCACAGGGTGGGAATGGCAATGCCAGCCGATCGCGCCGCCTGCAAAATACTGGCTTTTGCTTCAGCGGCGACCGCCACCCCATCAATTGTCAGCGTTACGACAGCCATACGTTAAATCCCTTCAGTCCCATGAAATTGCTTGCTTCGATCAGCCCAAGAAGATCAGCAAAAGATCAGTAATTAGGTTCAATCATTAGGTTCAATCATTAGGTTCAACCACTGGGTTTAATGATTAGGTTCAACCTGATGCATCTCCCTCAAGAAACCGTCGCCGGAATTCGCCAGCGATCGGGCTGCAACAGGGCTTGATATTCCTCCGGGAAATAGCGCAACGTGCTCACGATCGGATTCGGAGCCGACATGCCCAACCCGCAAAGGCTGGTGTGGCGCACCACCTGACAAAGGCTTTCCATTTGCGCCAGATCAAAGGCCGTGCCCCGACCTTCCACCAGCTTGGTCAGCAAATCATGGAGTTGAACCGTGCCCGTCCGGCAAGGCACACAGCGCCCACAAGACTCACTGCGGCAAAATTCCATATAGAACCGCGCCACCTCCACCATGCTGGTTTTGTCATCCATCACCACCATGCCGCCGGATCCCATCATTGACCCCAATGCCGCCAAGGACTCGTAATCCACAGGCGTGTCCAGATAGCTGCTGGGGATGCAGCCGCCCGAGGGGCCGCCCGTTTGGACTGCTTTCACCTGCCCTTCGGAAACACCGCCGCCCATTTCTTCCACGATCGTTCGCAAGCTAATACCCATCGGCACTTCAATGAGGCCGGTGTTGCAAACCTTGCCGGTCAAGGAAAAGATCTTGGTGCCCTTGCTGGTTTCCGTGCCAATGCCCGCAAACCAATCCGCGCCCTTGCGAATGATCGGGGCAATGTTGGCGAAGGTTTCCACGTTGTTGATCAGGGTGGGCGCTTGCCAGAGGCCCGAAATGGCCGGATAGGGCGGCCGGGGGCGGGGAGTGCCGCGCTTGCCTTCCACGGAAGCAATCAGGGCCGTTTCTTCGCCACAAACAAAGGCCCCAGCCCCCACCCGAATATCCACCTTGAAATCAAAACCCGAGCCAAAAATTTGGCTCCCTAAAAATCCCTTTTGCTTGGCCTGTTGAATGGCCTTTTGCAGGCGATGAATCGCTAGGGGATATTCCGCTCGCACATAGATAAACCCTTGGTCAGCTCCCACGGCATAGCCCGCGATCGCCATGCCTTCTAGGATCCGGTGGGGATCGCTCTCCAGAACGCTGCGATCCATGAATGCGCCTGGATCCCCTTCATCTCCATTACAGATCACATACTTCTGGCCGGGAGGCATTTTGGCCACCGTGGCCCACTTCAACCCTGTGGGATAGCCCGCACCGCCTCGGCCCCGCAGGCCCGATTTCGAGATTTCTTGAACCACCGCTTCTGGGGTGAGTTCAAACAGGGCATGGTGGAGGGCTTGGTAAGCACCAAGGGCGATCGATTCTTCAATGCGCTCCGGGTCAACTTTGCCGCTGTGGTTCCGCACAATCAGCAACTGCTTCGCAAAAAATGGGTGTTGCGAATTGCCCTGTAGGGCATCGGTTTGGCCCCCTTGAATGGTGTCAATAATTGAGGGGGCCTGTTCCGGGGTCACCTTTTCGTAATGGGTGGTTGTTACCTGGGGATCGGTGGAGTCCAATTCCACCATCGGCCCCTGGCCACAAAACCCCATGCAACCCACGCCAACCACTTCCACGCGATCGGCTAGTTGGCAATCCTGAACCCGTTTTTCAAGGGCTTTTTTAACTTCGAGCGATCGAGCCGCTTGGCAGCCCGTGGAAGTGCAGCAATGTACACGAATGGGCTTTTTCGCCTGGGCACATTGTTCCGCGAGATCGAGCAGTTCATGACCATCCATGGATTCGGACTCCTCAGGCAGCTTGGTCAGCAGATTGGGGAAAACGGGGCGACAAACGGGACGGCAAATTAACGGATAATGCACGTCATTTCGAGTAGGTCATTCAGGGCGAATCATGGGCAGGCTGCGGGCAGGCCACAGGTAACCACGATTCGCAACCCAACGATTCATGCATCACCACGCCACTGATCAATGCGGGCGATCGCCTGTTCTGTGGTCACCTGCGCCGCCACTTGCCCGTCAAACACCACCGCTGGCGCAATGCCGCAGGCTCCAATGCAACGGGCCGTCACCAACGAAACTTTGCCGTCGCTGGTGGTGGCTCCCGACTGAATACCGGTGTGTTTTTCCAAAGCATTCAGCACATCGCCGCTCCCCTTGACATAGCAAGCGGTTCCCAAACAAACCACGCAGGTATGTTCACCGCTGGGCTTGAGGGAAAAGAGGTGATAAAACGTGGCGACACCCAACACATGGCTCGCAGGTAATTGGAGCGATCGAGCCACATGCAGTAGCGTTTTTTCCTCTAAATAACCAAAGATTTCTTGGGCCCGGTGCAGAACTTCAATCAAAGCATCCTGGCGATATTGTTGGCGTTTCATCACCAAATCCAACGCCTTAAATCGCTTATCAACCGCCGAGGAATCAGTTGCCTTTGCAGTTTTAGAACCCTTCGATCCAGAAGCCTTTGATCCAGCCGACCCAGCCGATCCAGATTGACTCATTGGGGCATTCGCAGAGACAGCACCAGAGGGTTGACTGACCGGCTGATCTTGATCAGGCTTAGTTGCAATAGCCATAGTTCCACTCACTTTCATGACTCTCAACCAATGTTGTGCCGTTGTGCCAAGGCAGCACAAAGCAACCCCTTACAGCGCTGCCATGGCAACAACCTTGCAGCGATCAAGCGGGTGATTGGTTATCTCAAATGTTCAAAAATGTTCAGAAAACTGGATCAGGCGAGCTTCCTTTGGCAAAGACTGAACCTCAGAAGCATTGAGCTGATGCGGGTAGATTCAGGACAGCCAATTCAAAGGAATTAATTCAGGGCAGCCAATTCAAAACAGCCAACTTCATTGGGCGCGGTTGAATTTGATTAGGCTAGCTTGATGCGGCTAATGGGTTGGTTAAGGCGAAGGAAAGCAATTAAGTCGTGAGCTGGTAGCGCTAGATCCGGTGCAGAAGCCACGGAAGGGTTAGCCAAAAGCACCAATCCTTCGGGGAATTCATGCCAAAAGAGAAGGGAAAATCATGACCCGATCGCCATTCCGTGATTTCCATCCCCGATCGCCCGTGGGGGTCGAGCATGGGTGGCCACAGCGGGGGCAAGATCGAATCACAAATCTAGCCTAGCGTCAGTTCCCAGATGAATTGAGGGAGCGATCGGTTTTCTTAAGGAATGCCGAGCAAAATAGTGCGATTTTTGTAAAATTTGTAAATACTTGCTTGGGCGGTAGAAATCTAAACAAATTCTCTTGGGTTGTTTAGCGGCCGAATTTTCCCAAATTAGCAAAAATTTCCGATGAAAAGTGTCGATTGATGCATTTTTGAAGAAGCCATTAAAACAACAAAAAGCGATCAAAAATTACTTAATTTCTTGCATCGATCGATTCTTAACCGGTTCCTTCCCATTTTTACCGTGGCTTTGTGGGGCAATCAGCATACCCTCCGGCTAATTATCGGCCAATTACCGGCTAATTGAGAAATCATCCATGAAACTGAGCAACCAGCCGATTAGGCTCGATCGAGATCTGAAGTTTAACCCAAGTTTAAATCACGGTTTCTTAACCTATCTTGATGAAATATCTGAACAGAATTCGCCAGGAAATTCGCTAACAAGTCGCATCATTCCCATCAAGGCGAATGGAAACCTCACCCAACTAAAGCATTCTCGTTTAATAGAGCTTCTAATCTCAGTTCAGCCGCCTCATGCAGTCACCCCATTGGGTCGATCGATTTAGCTACAGGATTGGGCTATTGGTGAAATTGCTTTGGAAATTTGATAGGAAGTTTGATAGGAAATCTAATAACAAGAGGCGGGCATGGACAACCCACTTGCCACACCCGCCATCCACAGGTCACTGAAAATCGCGTAGCTAAAGACTTAACCCGAGTGGCTGCAAACATCCGCTAGGAGAAAACCCATCTCACACTCATAGCAAGCGGGTTGGTTGTCGGCGGCAGGCCGCACCGCATGGGCACAGGAGAGATGACCATTCTGCCAACGCGGGTTACCCGTGCGATCGGCCCACAGGCAACCTTGGCAAACATCTTTAGGGGTCAACAAGCCACTGTTCAGGAGCATGACCAACATCAAGACACCCCCAGGCTTAGGTTCGCCGGTTCTGCTCTGATTGTATGCCGTTCTTAGGGGGCGTTCCTGTGGCGGAGATCACGACTCCAGAACTTTGCGAATGGTCGATCGACGGCGGCGACGCGGCTCAATCCCCACCAGTTGCTTGAACCAATGCTGGATATTGTCCACATAGGTAAACAACACAGGCACCACCAGCAGCGTCAGCAGGGTTGAGGTGGTGAATCCACCAATCACGGCGACGGCCATGGGGCTGCGCTCTTCGGCTCCGGCTCCCAAACCCAAGGCCAGAGGAAACAGCCCCACCACCGTTGACACGGAGGTCATCAAAATGGGGCGCAGGCGGGCCACACCGGATTCAATCACGGCTTTCGATTGGGGGAGTCCGTGGCGTTCCGCTTCGAGGGCAAAGTCCACCAGCAGGATCGCGTTTTTGGTGACCAGCCCCATTAGCAACACAATCCCAATCAGGGCAAAGAGACCCAGTTCCTTTTGCATCACCAACAGGCCCAGGAAAGTGCCTCCCGTGGCCAACGGCAGGGCCGCCAAAATCCCGATCGGGTAAAGGAAGCTGTTATAGAGCAGCACCAACACCCCGTAGATCGAGAGCACGCCCAACCCCAACGCGGACAAAAACCGGCTGAAAATATCGCGCATGATTTTGGCATCGCCGGCCGGTTCTTCTTCAATGCCGGGGGGCAAGGGGTTCATGGCCGGCAGGGAACGAATCTGTTCCAAGGCCGTGCCCAGGGAGATGCCTTGCAGATTGGCATCTAGGGTGACCTGGCGCGATCGGTTGTAGCGATTAATTTGGGCGGGCCCGCTGATGAGCTGAATATCCGCCACGCTGGTGAGGGGAATCATGGCTCCGTTGCGACCGGGAACCCGCAAATTTTCGAGGGTTTCGATGTTGCTGCGGAATTGAGGGGCAATTTTTACCCAGATCGGGATTTGCCGATCGCTCAGGTTGAACTTAGCCAAGCTCGATTCGTTATCCCCGATCGTGGCCAGGGTGGCGGTGCGGGAAATGGCCTGAACCGAAACGCCCAAGTCCGTTGCCCGTTGCACATCGGGAATGATGGCCACTTCTGGCTTCACCAGGCTGGCGCTGGAGGTGACTTCCACCAAACCGGACAGGCCGCGCATTTGTCGCTCCAAGTCAGCGGCGGTTTTGGTCAGCAATTCCGGGTTTTCGCTCTTGAGCACAATCCGCAGATCTTTGCTGGTGCCGCCTCGGCTTTGCAAGCTTTGGAAGGTGACCCGGGCCCCGGCGATCGACTTGAACTGTTCCCGCATCTGTTGCTCAAACTGCCGCTGGGTAATGCTGCGTTGGTCTTCGGGTTTCAGGTTCACATACCCCGTGGCCAGGTTGTTTTGGCGAGCGGCAAACAACACCCGATCGACCGCTGGATTTGCTTTCAGCAGGCCGTAGGTACGGCTCATGACTTCCACGGTTTCTTCGAGGGGCGTGCCCGGCGGCAGTTCAATTTCCACGGTGCTGAGGCCCGTGTCACCGCTGCTAAACAAACCTTTGGGAATGAAGGGCACTAACTGCAAGCTGGCAATGAAAAAGGCGATCGCGATCATCAAGGTGGCGACCCGATGCCGCAGGGCCCAAACCAGCACCCGGCGATAGGGGCCCGGTTGGGTTTCGGTCGATTGCGCCTCTGCCACCAGCTCCAGGTTGGCCTTGGGTTTCAGCAAGTAGGCGCTCATCATGGGCGTGACGGTACAGGCAACGGTGGTGGAAAAGACCGTGGACACGGCCACCGTGACCCCAAAGGGCTGGAAAAATTGCCCCGGAATGCCGCCCATGAAGGCCACCGGCAAGAACACGCCGATCAGGGTTCCGGCGGTGGCCAGCAGGGAAAAGCCCAATTCTGACGACGCATCCAAGGCCGCCTGTCGGGGCGATTTGCCCATGTTCAAGTGCCGATCGACATCCTCCACCACGCACACCGCGTCATCGATCAAGTTCCCGATCGCCAGGGCCAAGGCCAGCAGGGTCATGCTGTTGAGCGTGTAGCCCAGCATTTGCATCACCGCAAAGGTTGGGATGATCGACAACGGCAGGGCCGCCCCCGCAATCAGCGTGTAGCGAACATTGCGTAGAAAGATTCCCACCACGATCGTGGTGAGGATGCAGGAAGAAATTAGCTCCTCAACGGTCGATCGATAGGTCATCCGAATCGGATCCGCGTCGCTAAAAATCAAATCAAATTTGAGATTGGGCAAGCGCTTTTGCAGTTCCGCCACCGCTTTGGTGACGCTTTCTTCCACGGTCACCAGGGTGCTGCCGGTGCTGCGGAGCACGGAAAAGGCCACAGCCGGCTCCCCGTTCAAAAAGGCCGCTTCCTTGGGTTCCGTGAAACTGTCGCTGACACGGCCCAGGCTCGCGAGGGGAATCGTGCCGCCATTGGGCAGGGTAACTCGGTAGTTTTGCAGTTGGCTGAGGGTGCGGGCGCTGCCCAAGGTACGAATCGTTTGCTGGCTGCCGCCCACATCCACCTGGCCGCCGGGGAAGTTGGCATTGAGCGAGCGCACCTGGTCATTCACCTGGGTGGCCGTAATCCCATAGGCCGACAGTCGCCCCGGATCCAAATCAATCCGAATTGCCCGACTCACGCCCCCCAATCGCTCCACCTGGGCCACACCGGACACGGACAGCAATTCCCGGGCAATGGTGCGATCGACCAAATCGCTCAATTCTTCAACAGATTTTCCCTCACCCGACAAGGCGTAGGTCATGATCGCCCCGCCGCTGAATTCCACCCGATCGACCAACGGCTCATCCACCGAAGCGGGCAGGCTCGATCGAATCTGGGAGATGGCATTGCGCACATCATTGGTGGCCTGGTTGGCATCGGTTCCCAGCACAAAGTTGACCAGCGTGAACGATCGCCCATCGGTCACCGTGGAGGTCATCTGGTCAATGTTGCCCAAGGCGGCGATCGCGTCCTCCACCTTTTTGGTCACCTCGGTTTCCAGCTCCACGGGCCCCGCGCCGGGTTGAATCACCGTGACGGATACCGCCGGTACATCGATATTTGGGCTTTGGTCGATGCCCAAATTCAAAAAGGAGGCAACCCCCAAGATGGCCGCCACCAAGCAGGCCAAAATCGTGGGGATCGGTTTCCGAATCGAACCAGCGGACAGGTTGAAGTTACTCATCGGTCAAAAATCCGTTCGTCCGAAGTGACGGCATTAGGCATCTGGAAATATCGATACAACGGGCATTTGATCGACAGGTACCTTGATCAATGGGCACTTTGGTCAACAGGTACTTGATCAACAGGTACTTGATCAACAGGCGTTTGAGCCATTAATCGGCGGGCATTAATCGGGGCATTTAATTGGGCATCACACGCACCCGATCGCCATCTTTCAGGTAGGGCCCACCCTTGACCACTACTCCTTGGCCCGCTTGCAAGCCGCTGCGCACTTCCACCCGCCCATCGGGGAGCACCTTGCCCACTTCAACGCGCTGGGCACTGACCGTGTTGTCGGGGTTCAAGCGATAGGCGATCGCCGTGCCATCCGGCTGTGGCAACACCGCTTTGGCCGGAATCGCCAAGCCGCGACCCATAGAAACCCCCACGGCGGCCCGCAAAAACATCCCCGTGCGCAGTCCCGGCGAGGGTTGCAGCTCCACCTTGACCGTGGCCAGGCGGGATTGGGGGTCGATCGTGGGGTCAATTTCGCGCACCCGACCGTTAATCACCTGCCGGGTGGCATCCACGATCGCCTGCACCGGTTGCCCCGGCTGAATACCCCGGAGTTGGGTTTCGGGAACTTTCAAATGCAGTTCCAGCTTGCCCACCGCTGCAATTTGGAAGAGCGGCGTATTGGCCGTCACATTGCCCACGGTGGTTTCCCGCTTCACAATCACCCCCGGCGCGGGAGCCAAGACTCGCGAATTTTTGAGTTGCTCCATAATTTGGCGCACCCGGCCACGCGCCTGCAAAAAGCGGGCTTCTGCTTGGGTAATGTCTTCTCGGCGGTTACCGGTGGCTAACTGGCGGTAACGCTGCTGGGTTTCCGCAAAGCGGGCTTGGGCCTGTTCGAGGGCCGCCTCGTCGCCCCGGGCCCGGGTAATCACTTCATCCAGGCGATCGCGCGAGATTGCCCCCTCATTAGCCAAGGACTGGTTGCGATCGACTCGCAATTTTGAAAGGGCCAGGTCAGCTCTGGCGCGATCGACCCCCGCCGCAGCCTGGCGGGCCGCCTCGCGGGCCTGGGCAATTTCCTCCGGCCGGAACCCACTGCGCAACTTTGCCAGGGCCGCTTCCTCTTCCAAGGCCTGGGCGCGGGCTTGACCCAACTGGGTGCGCAACAAGGAATCATCCACGATGGCCAGGGTTTGCCCCTGCTGCACCACTTGCCCCTCATCGGCCAAAATTTGCAGCACCTTTAGCCCAGTACCCGGCGGTTGCACGGGCACTAGCTCGCGGGCCTCGATCGTGCCGCTGGCTTCGATCGTCCGGCTCACTTGGGCCAATTCTGCGGTGGCAATGGTCACCGGCTGTTCGCTGCCGGTCGCCGGGGGCGCGGGGGCCGTCGCGGGCTGTTGGGCCACGGCGGGTTGCGCTTGGGGATTGCGGCCTCCCAGGGCAAAGCTCACCCCCAAACTGACCAACACCCCCGCCCCCAGTCCCACCAACAACCCCCGGGGGCCGCTCAGCCAAGCAGTTCCCGGGAGCCACAGGTCATCTCCAGGGTCAAGGGCTTCGTCATCCAGATCAAGGATCTCGTCATCGATCGGGGTCGGTGGCATGGGTGCGGGTGAAGCGTCCGTTGTGGTGCGATCGGGCAAGTCGAGGGCCATGGTTTAACCCCAGGCGGGTGGCAAGTGAGAGGCAATTGGCGGCGATGGCGTTAGGCGGTCTGTTCGCCCAACGTCACAGGGGCAATTCCAGCGGGTCAATTCCACAGGGTAAGGAATTCAGACCTGAATCGTGATCCCTGGAAGCTAAAGAAACATGAAATTTTTTTGCATCCTCTTTAAAGATTACCCCAACCATGCCCTGAGCTTGGGATCGATTGGCAGTTCCGATGACAGTTCCGATCGCCCCTCCATGCCCCCAATCGCTGCCAATCAACAGCCGACGCGGATTGGGCATCCAAATCCTCTCCATCCCCCCCGATCGCACCGCACCGATCGCGCCGTCAACCTCCTGCGGGCGCGATCGATAATGGAGCCTGCCCAATCCCACAGCAGTCCAGCAATCAGGAGCCAGTTCATGGCACAAAAGCAGCACAAGTCGGGGTGGATCAGGCAAGGGGGGTGGCGGGCTAGCCGGTCTGACCTTTGGCAATGGGGCAAGGCCGCCCGTCAGCGGCTGATTCAGTGGCAGCGCTTGTCACCGGAGCGATCGGCCCAGCTCAATCACATGCTCTGGGAAGATGCGCGGATCGATCGCCCCTATCTCACCCAAGTCCTCGCGGCCTGTCTGATTGCCTCCTTTGGACTGCTGGCCAACAGCGTCGCCGTCATCATTGGGGCCATGATCATCGCTCCCCTGATGTTGCCCATTCGGGCGATCGCCTGGAGCGTTGTGGCGGGCGATTGGTCTCTGTTTCGGCGGGGTTTTGGGTCGCTCAGTTGTGGTGTGTTTCTGGCGATCGGGCTGTCTGCCTTGGTTGGCTGGTTGGCGGGCATTCCCGCCTTTGGCAGTGAAGTGCTGGCCCGGGGAAATCCCAACCTGTTGGATTTAGGCGTGGCCCTCGTGGCCGGAGCGGTCAGCGCCTATGCCATGGTGCAGCCCAAGGTTTCGGGAACCGTGGCAGGAACCGCGATCGCCGTGGCCCTGATGCCGCCCGCCTGTACCGTTGGTCTCGCCATTTCCCAGGGCTATGGTCTGTTGGCCCAAGGGGCCGCCCTACTGCTGTTGACAAACCTCTGTGGCATTGCCTTGGCGGCGGCGCTAACCTTCTGGATTCTGGGGGAACTGCCCCTGAAAACCGGCCGCCACGGTATGACCGCGATCGTCGGCATGACCCTACTGTTAGCCGTGCCGTTGACCTACAGCTTTTCCGAACTGGTGCGCCAGGCCCGGCTAGAAGCCAGCTTGCGCCAAGCCCTGCTCGATCGAACCCTCACTTTCCGGCGCGTAAAGCTCATTGACAGCAGCGTTAACTGGCTGGCCAGCCCACCAGAAGTTCGCCTCACCGTTCAATCGGCCGAGAGCATTTCGCCCTTTCAAGCCCAATTGCTCGAAGAATTTCTTGAAAAAGCCATGGGTCAACCGTTCCGGCTCGTATTCCTGGTCAGTAAAGTTTCGGAAATTCACTCAGATTCGCGCACTGAGCCGGAGCCACCCCCGCCAGCCGCCCAATAGTTTCAACCGATCAGCCCAATTCCTTGGCCAAATTCACCAGCCAGATTCAGTTGTTAAAACAGTTGTGATCCGTTGTTCAAAGATCAGTTGTTAAGAGAAGTGGGTACTGCGGGCCAGGGCGCGATCGCCCCTCTTAGGATATTGATCAAGACACAAAGGGATTGAGACACAAAGTTGCGATTAGGTGTCAGTTTTTATGACTCTTGTGGCAGAACCATCCGATCGCGTTCGTACCCTGCTGTGGTTGCGAGGCCTGACCACCGTTGCTTGGGCCGATGGTCACCTTGATGAAGAAGAACGGGAAATCATCACCTCCCTCACCCACGAAACCCTCGACCCCGAAGCCATCCTCGAACCCCTCACCCCCGAAGAACTGGCCGCCGAACTCGGAGACGACCCCCACCACGCGGACAACTTCCTGCGCACCGCCGTGATGGTGGCGATCGCTGACGGCATTTACTCCGACTCTGAAGATCAGCTCATTCGGCAGTTCAGCACCGCCCTTGGCCGCAAAATTCCTGCCTTTGAAGCCCTACAACAAACCCTCAATTGCGCCGAGCCGATTCAGACCCACCCCGACCCACACCGGGGCGATGTGCTCAACCCCGTGCGCCATTGGCTCGATGGTTTGGAAATTCACAATCCCAAAGTTGCGCACTTTCTCTGTAAAATGATCCCCGCCCAATGCCCCTTCGAGCGGGATGTGGTCGTTTTTGGGCGCAAGCTGGCCCACATTCCCCCCATGTGCAAGCTCAACCCACTCTACGACCAGCTCATGGGGTTGCGATTCCGTGCTCTCTCCTACTTGGCAGACGACTGTGGTGAAGACATCACCCCCTACTGCTAGGTGGGTTCTGGGGGCGATCGGGGATCTCCGCCCAACCCAAAGCCACCGCTAGCTCGATCGCGAGCCTTCATCCCCCGGATCATCTGCGATCCCCGGCTAGGGTTGCTGGACCTCCCCAATGCTGCTTTCCCGTCATTTCGCGCCACTATTTCATGCAATTTATTGATCATTCAGAAATCGTCGTCCAAGCTGGCAACGGGGGCGACGGCATCGTTGCCTTTCGTCGGGAAAAATATGTGCCCGCCGGGGGCCCCGCTGGCGGTAACGGGGGCCGGGGCGGCTCCGTTTACTTTGTCGCCACCGATCGCCTACAAACCCTATTGGACTTTCGCTACAACGCCCGCTTCAAGGCCCAAGACGGAATGCGCGGCGGCCCCAACAATTGCACCGGCCGCAGCGGCGAAGATTTGGTGGTGGAAGTGCCCTGCGGAACAGCGGTTTATGATGCCAACACCCGGGTACTGGTGGCCGATTTGGTGCAACCCGGCCAGCGGATTTGCATCGCCAAAGGGGGCAAGGGCGGCCTCGGGAATGCCCATTTTTTGAGCAACCGGAACCGCGCACCGGAACTGGCCCTGCCTGGGTTACCCGGCGAAGAATTTCGGCTGTATTTGGAGCTGAAGCTGCTGGCGGAGGTGGGGATCGTGGGGCTGCCGAATGCGGGCAAGTCCACGATGATTTCCGCGCTCTCGGCGGCCAAGCCGAAAATTGCCGACTACCCCTTCACCACCCTCGTGCCGAACTTGGGCGTGGTGCGCCGGCCCACGGGCGATGGCACGGTATTTGCGGACATTCCTGGTTTGATTGAAGGGGCCCACGAGGGCTTGGGTCTGGGCCATGAGTTCCTGCGGCACATTGAACGGACACGGCTGCTGTTGCACTTGGTGGATGCGACAGGAGAAGACCCGATCGCGGCCTATCACACGATTCAAAACGAGCTACAGGCCTATGGGCGCGGCCTGACCGATCGCCCGCAGATCCTAGCCATTAACAAAGTGGACGCGGTGGATGCCGATTGGGTAGATACCCTGATCGAGGAGCTGCAACCCCACCACCCGGAACCGATCCTGAAGGTATCCGCCGCCACCCGCCATAACTTGGATGGGCTGTTGCAGCGGGTTTGGGATTGGCTGGATCAGTTGGGCCCCGTCGTTTTGGAGTTGCCCACCCTGCTCGATCGCCCCCTGCGCGGTGATGGGGTTGAGTTTGATGATGAGGACTTTGACGAGGACGAAGACTGGGAAGATGACGAAGACGGCCCCGAAGTGATTTGGGTTGGCCATTAAACGCCGGAATCTCCCCAGGTCAACCCAGGCCGGTTAGTCGGCTAATTCTGTCCAGCCGGTTGCATCCTTGGCTGGGCCGGGAGCTGGGGCAGCCGCCGGGGCGGAACGCGGGGCAGCCGGTGTGGTGGCGGTGGCGGGATCGGTGCTGGCGGGGGTGGAACTGGTTTCGGGGGCGATCGCCTGGGCTGGTAGATTGCTGGGCCGCTGGGCCGTCAAGGCCGGCGGGGGCGTTTGCCAGGTGATTTGCCCCTGATCGCGCACATCCACCGTGATCGATCGCACCTGGCCCGCCCCAATCACTTGGCATTCAAAGCGATCGCCCGGTGAAACCACTCGATAGGGTTGTCCACAGTCAATTTTTAGGCTGTTGCTGGTGCCGCTGGTTGATTCTTGAACCGCTAAGGCTGTCTGTAAATCAGTCTGCAAAGAACCTAAATCCAACAGCCGCCAAGAGTTAATCACTTCCCAACGAATGGTGGCGCGATCGTCCACTTGGGTCACAGCCACAAAGAAATTGCCCTCCGGTTCCAGCTTGCCCACACATTCAAAAGTTTGCCCCGTCCGAGGGGTTAAATTTGCTGGACAACGCAACTGGTTGACCGGTACTTTGGCGTTGAGTAATTCCTGCTGAATTTGAGCGGAAATTTTTTCCGTGTCGAGTTTGGAGCAGCCTCCTAGAAGCAGCCCCAAGCCAGCCAGGGCGATCGCCGATCGAGCACTAATTAGCATGATCAATAAATAGTGAAATAGATCAAGATTCCAGTCAAATTAAAGTTTTTTCAAATAATCCTCTAGGGTGACTCGATCGCCAATGACACGCGATCGCCCCCGGCTTGCTGCAACTTACCCAAGAGTTTGGCGAGTTGCTCATAGGCAACTTTGTTATCGGCTTTTAATAAAACAGCACCTTCGGGACTTTTGCTCAAATAGGTTTGCACCTGCGAGATCAAATCTGCTTCGGAAACCAGTTGGCTACCCACCGAAATTTGCCCAGTACTGGACAGGCTCACCATCAGCGGGTCGGGCGTTTTTTCTTTGCTGGCTGGGGGAGCATCTGCCTTGGGCAGGTTAATTTTCAGGGCGCTATTATTCCCCGTCAAGGTCATGGAGACAATGATAAAAAAGGTCAAAATGGTCATGATCACATCCATCATGGGCACCAAGTTAACCTCGGGAATCTGCGAAGAAGGCTGATTACGACGATTGCGGGAATACATATCATGTGCTCCTAGAAAACTGTTTTGCGCTCTGCATCGATCAAGCTTTATTCATAACTTAACTTGGCATGAGTTAGTTAGTTGTTGCAGTTTTTTCAGATCTTAGATTGATGCCATTCAAGTTTGAGTCAGATTCTGCTTCTGACACATTCGTGTTTGAATCATCTCGGTTGGCTTCATACCAGACCTGCCGATAAATCAGTTCGAGGGCAGCGCCTACCTGGGAAAAGTACTGCATTTGCTTAGTTTGGAAAGTCACTAAGATTCTGAGAATACTCAAGGCTAAAATCGCCGCGATCATTCCTCCGGCCGTTGTGGTGAGGGCTTCCCCAATCCCGGCTGCTGCTTTGCTGGCTTCTTCCGCACCGCCAGAGCCGCCGATGTTGAGGTTGGCAAAGGTGGCAATCAAGCCAGTCACTGTTCCCAACAGACCCAGGAGCGGGGCAATGCCCACAACGCTTTCGAGGAGTTTGTCCCCACGATGCATTTCAATAAACTCGCGATCGGCTGCTGTTTCCAGGGCGAGACGAAAGGTTTCTGGGGTGGGATCTTGGAGCCGCAAAGGGGCTAATAAAAACCGCCCGATCGGCAATTCCTTGGCTTGGCGGGCGATCGCTGCTGCATCTGCCAAATTGTAATGGGCGGCTTCTAAGACTTCCCGCACAATTCGATCTTCACGGCTCAACAGTTGATACCAAAACCACGATCGCTCTAATCCACAACCCACCGTGGCGATCGACATCCCGACAATGGGAATCATCACCGGCCCACCAACAGCAATCAACTGAAACAAATTCGACATCGATTCCTAGCTCCTATTTGGGTTCCTGAACAATGGCTACGATCGGGCGATCAATGAATCCATATTTTGTGGAAGGTGATCATTGGAAATTAAACAAGCGATCGCCCAGGTAATTCTGGTTTTGTGCGGCTGGGTTAATGTCTCATTGAGGTGCAACCCGCCAAACAACCACGATCGTGCCGCTGTTGTCAGCCGTTGGTACTAGGTTGAGGTAAAGCACCAAGCTGGCTTTTTTCACGCGATAAACAAAACCACCGCCATATTGCTGATTGGTTTCTTGGGGATCAAAGCCGTTGTTAACCAGGTTGGTGCGGAAATAGGCATCAAAGAACGTCGTGGGATCTTCGCCAGCCACAAACTTCATGGCAGCAATTTCCGATCGAGCCGTGCCAGCCGGGAAGAAATCATTGGGTTGAGCAAACTGAGCGGCGGTTGCATCCTCTGCCGCCAAACCACTCAGCACGCTGTAGATTTCATTCGGCACTTCGATCGCCTTGGTCAAATCTCCCAAGCCAACAGGCTGCTCTGACAAAACATAAATTGCCCCCAATTCCTCCGCATTCAAAATGCTCAAAAATTGCGTTAACCCATCACGGGAAACCTGCAAAACAATCCCGCCGTTGGCACTACCATTAGCCGGTTGAACTGAATACTTGCGAGCCGCCAATTCTTTTTGGAAAAACTGCGACACTTCCGCCAGAGATGTGCCCGTACTGAGGCAAGACTGCAAATTAAAGCAGCCTGGTTTCGCCCCTGGATATTGTGGAAAGTCTTGCCAGGGGTTGGCTCCGGTGGCGGGTGGGGCGGTGGTCGCGGGTGCAGTGGTCGCGGGTGCGGTGGTGGCAGGCGGGGTCGTCGCGGGTGGCGGGGTTTGGCGAGGCCGCTGCACGATCGGCCGCTGGGCGGGGCGCACAGGGGGGCGATTAGTCGCTGGTCGTTGAATGGGCGATCGCGCGGGCGGTGTGGGTCGTGCCGGTGTCAGGGGGGCTGCCTTCGCGATCGGCTGGCCCGGCATGGGCAACTGCACGATGCGCACCTTTTTCTCTTGAGGATTGGTGGGCGGTGCTTTTGCCTCATCTCCAGTGGAAATGAAGCCGAGCACAAGATGCAGACCCAATGCCAACGCCATCGTGCCCCAAAACAAACCCTTCGATTGCGGAACCGGACTTTCTAAAACATGCAACCAAGCGATCGCCTCGGGGGAATCGTCATCAGGATTCGCCGCCAAATCGACCTCGATCGAGGGCTGAAACTCTCCGGTCTTTCGTTCAAAAGCCAGAGAGTCCAAATTCGGTAATGAAGGAAACAGTTTAGGTAAAGCCACGATTAGGGAGCGAGGAAGGAAGCGTCACGTCAATTGACGAGATAATTCACTAGAGGCAAGCAATGAAGGCAAACAAGACCACACAACATCATCAGAGAAGTCATTCGAGGTTAACGTCTTTGCTTACAAGGAAAGGCTGCCTTCGCAAATTCACTCATTTTCGTGAACTTGCAAAAACTGCCTTTGAGTTAACCTCGACATTCTTCAACAAACTAGTCAGGCCACTCCAGAAAGTTAATTACTTTTGATGTTGCTCAAAAGCATCTTTCACTAGCGGTTGGTATAGATTTGGTCGAAGATTGCACCCTCATCAAAGAACTTTTTATTGACGGCATCCCATCCGCCAAAATCATTGACCGTGTAGAGCTTGTTCACCTTGGGGAATTTATTTTCAAACTCGCGGACAACACCAGGCTCCACAGGACGGAAGCCAACTTTGGCAAATTCGCGTTGGGCTTCTGGCGTGAATAGGAATTTCACGAAAGCTTCCGACACCGCCCGAGTGCCACGACGGTCAACAATTTTGTCAACCACTGCTACAGGCGTGTCGATCGAAATGTTGGTTTGTGGAACCACATAAAACAGGGATTGTTGACCTTGCAGTCCGGCCAAAATCACTTCGTTTTCATAGTTCAGCAACACATCGCCTTGATTGGCCCGGAAAAACACATCCGATGATTCGCGAGCATCCTTGGGCAGCACCGGCACCTTGCGATAAACCTGCCGCACATAGTCCAAGGCTTGTTCTTCGCTGCCACCGGTATGGGTAACGGAACCCCAAAGGCCTAGGAAATTCCAGCGAGCCACCCCGGAAGTTTTGGGATTGGCGGTAATGATGTTGACTTCAGGCTTCAGCAAGTCTGGCCAATTGCGCACAGCCTTGGGATTACCCTGACGGGTAACGAACGCAATCACCGATCGCGTCACGATCGCATTATTGGGCGCTTCACTTTCCCAACCGGGGTTAATCAAACCGCCCTTTTCTAGGCGCTTGGTATCTGCGGCCAAAGCCAACGCTACCACGTCCGCTTCTAGACCATCCAAGACCGCGCGCGTTTGAGATCCGGAGCCGCCATAGCTAGCATTAATAACAACTTCTTGCCCCTGTTCGCGTTTCCATTTCTCCACGAACAACGGGATGATTTTGTCGTAGGCAGCCCTGGTAACGGCATAGGTCACCAAGGTAATTTCTACAGGCTTGTTCTGGCTAATTTGTAACGGCTGATTTTGGGGAGACGGATTGCCTAGGCGTGCGCTCGCCGCATTGGTGCTGGTGGGCGACAGTGCCAAAACACTGAGTCCGCTGGCCACGGCCAGGGCGATCGATCGCAGGGCTGTGCGACGGCCAAGGCGCTGGGCCTTTGAGTTCAGGGGGTCGAGCTGTGAGCGGAGAGCTTGCAGGGATTGGAGGAGAGACAATCGCATGGTGCTTGGCTGAAGGGGGGCAGGCTGTTTTTTATAAACCCCGGTATTCCGATCGGCTTTTAGGATTTATTGAGCAAGATGATACTCATGCCCCCAGGGAAAGTCAATCGAATTTGCTCAAAAACGGTCTAAAAATCAGGGAATTCTCAATTAGCTCTGCAAAACGAAAGCCGCTTATCAGTTTGCTAAGCTCAAGACAAGATCTTTAGAATACAAAAACGGAATACAACAACCAAAATAGGCAATTCGGCACTTGAGCTTAAGCCAGCAATAGAAAGATGAAACTAAACAGAAAGCTCAAACCAAGCAAAAATTCAATCAAGAATCCAATCAAGAACCCAATCAAAACGGGGCGATCGAACTGAATCGATCGCCCCGTTTGATATCAATGGCAACTGATAGCAACTAATCGCCGCAATCAGTCTCAGCAGTTGTCCAGCAAACCCGCTGCCTTAGAACAGGCCCAAGGTCAGGGACTTGTCGATCGGCATGATTGCGCCGATACCCAACCAGATGGCAAAGGCAGTTCCAAACAGGAACGAAGCCATGGCCACCGGACGACGGAAGGGGTTTTGGAACTTGTTCACGTTCTCAATGAACGGAACCAGCATCAAGCCCAGAGGAATGCCGCCCATGCAGGCGATACCCAACAGCTTGTTCGGCAGAATCCGCAGGATTTGGAACACCGGATACAGGTACCACTCCGGCAGAATTTCCAGCGGCGTGGCAAACGGATCCGCCGGTTCACCCACGATCGCCGGATCCAGCACAGCCAGACCCACCATCAGGGCGAAGGTTCCCAGGATCACCACCGGGAACACATAGAGCAAATCGTTCGGCCAAGCGGGTTCACCGTAGTAGTTGTGACCCATGCCCTTGGCCAGCTTCAGGCGCAAGTTCGGATCGCTCAGATCCGGCTTTTTGAGGATGGACATCGCTAAACGCTTCTCCGTGAAGGGAATTTAAAACGGCAGGTGGGACAAGGGTGGAGCCGGTTGCTCCCTGTGTTCTTTAGTCCGATCCTGAACGATCCTTAAGACCAATCCTGAAGACCAATCCTAAAAAAGCTCCCGAGGGAGTTCAAGACGGTGATACACAACTCAACAACCGGCGAATGAGCACCAAGCCAGCCACACCCGGTAGCGCATCTTTAGAGGGGGCCCGAGATCCCTTGCTTGCGGATCATCAGGAAGTGCATCAGCATGAACACGGCGATCATCCAGGGCAGGACGAAGGTGTGCAGGCTGTAGTAGCGAGTGAGGGTGCCTTGGCCAACGCTTTCGCCACCGCGCAGCAGTTCAACAATGGTCGAGCCGACGACCGGGATCGCCTCAGGCACGCCGGACACGATCTTCACAGCCCAGTAGCCCACTTGGTCCCAGGGCAGCGAGTAGCCGGTCACACCGAAGGAAACGGTCAACACGGCCAACACCACACCCGTTACCCAGGTCAGTTCGCGGGGCTTTTTGAAACCACCGGTCAGGTACACGCGGAAGACGTGCAGGATCATCATCAGCACCATCATGCTGGCAGACCAGCGGTGGATGGAGCGGATCAGCCAGCCAAAGCTCACGTCGGTCATGAGGTATTGCACCGACGAGAACGCTTCTGCCACGGTGGGCTTGTAGTAGAAGGTCATGGCAAAGCCGGTGGCAAACTGGATCAGGAAACAGACCAGCGTGACACCGCCCAGGCAGTAGAAGATGTTGACGTGGGGCGGAACGTACTTGTCCGTCACGTCGTCGGCGAGTGCTTGGATTTCCAAACGCTCGTCGAACCATTCGTACAGTTTCGACATAGCTGCGGAGTCCCTTGCTGGAAACGGATGAGGCTGAAACTTAAAAATGCATGGCGCTTTTTAAAAAATTTAACACACTGGAAATCCTCCCAACCTGATACGGAGACCCGATCAGTGGTGCGATCGCGCGGAGGGGGGGATTTACTTTGCCTTCGGGAGTGCCTGGCTATGGCGCTGACCCATCCGGGGAGTCCGTAAGCCATTCTCAGGAAGGGGATGGCTCAGGGGGCGATCGCGCCGGGCCGGGTTGTCACTCGACCGCGCAAGTTAAACAATTTTGGGTAGGGTTTGAGGAAGCCCCTTTCAGCAGTTAGGATCGGTTTCATGCTTAAGAATCTGATTCAAAAACCATTTAGGGTTGGACTCCTCCTAGGGTTATGGGTGCTGCTGCTGTGGCTGGGTGGGCCCACCGATCGCGCTTGGGCCATGACCCAGGAGCAAAAGCTGCTGAGTGAAGCATGGCGAATTGTTAACCGCGCTTATATAGACGACACGTTTAATCATCAAAACTGGTGGTGGATTCGTGAAAAGGCGCTGAAAAAGCCCTTGCGCGATCGAACGGAAACCTATGGAGCGATTCAAGAAATGCTGGCGGTCTTGGGGGATCCCTTCACCCGATTCCTGTCGCCGGAGCAATATCGCAGTTTGCAAACCAACACCTCCGGGGAACTGACCGGGGTGGGGTTACAAATCGCGCTCGATCCCGAAACGGGCGCTTTGACGGTGGTGGCTCCCTTGGCGGGTTCACCGGCCGATCGCGCGGGAATTTTGCCCCAGGATCAAATTCTGAGCATTAACGGCATCCCCACCAAGGCCATGAGCTTGGATGAAGCGGCGGAGCGAATGCGCGGCCCCTCGGGCAGTCAGGTGCGATTGCAAATTCAGCGATCAGGGGAACCGGAACCTAAGGACTACGACTTGGTGCGCGATCGCATTGCGATTAATCCGGTAGTGGCGGAGTTGCGGCGCGATCAGGGGCGCAATATTGGCTACCTGCGCCTCAGCCAGTTCAATGGCAACGCAGCGGCGGAAATGGCCACCGCCATCAAGCAACTGTCGCGACAAGGGGCTGAGGGGTTTGTGCTCGATCTGCGCAATAATCCCGGCGGACTGCTACAGGCGGGCATTGCGATCGCCCGACAATGGATTGATAGCGGGCCGATCGTTTATACGGTGAATCGCCAAGGGGTGTTCGACTCTTTTGAGGCCAGCGGCAATGCCCTCACCGACGCGCCGTTGGTGGTATTGGTGAATCGGGGAACCGCCAGCGCCAGCGAGATTTTGGCTGGAGCGCTGCAAGATAGCGGCCGGGCCCAATTGGTGGGCGAACGCACCTTTGGCAAGGGGTTAATTCAATCCCTGTTTGATTTGGCCGACGGCTCCGGATTGGCGGTGACCATTGCTAAATATGAAACCCCATCTCACCGGGATATCAACCAAGCCGGCATTGAGCCGAATCGCCCCATTGATGGCCCACCCCCGCTGCCGATTGGGGATCGATCCGCCCCCGATCGGGTCGATCCCCAGTATGATGCGGCGGTGCAAACCCTACTGGCCAACTTGACGGGCACGGTAACGGCCCGTCGCTAAAATCAGCCCCTGGCGCAATCATCATGCCCAGGGGCGATTAACTTGGCTATTCAATTTGCAGGTTTTGGCTGGTTGCAGCTTGGCCGGATGCAGATTGGCTTCAATCAGGCAACCATCACGAAACCCAAGCGCGTCCTAGAGGCGCTCCTCAAAGCGTTCCAACTGCTGAGGCTCACGCATCGGCAGCTCCACCGGTTCTAAGCGTTGCAGCTCCGGCAGGGCCACCGGTTGCATCACCCGCCGCTCCACTTGATGCAGCTCGATCGGGATCGCTCGGCGAGTTTCCACTGTCGCTTGCCAATGTTCCGCCAAGGGCAAGGCCCGTTCCAAGTCTTCCAAGGCGCGGGGAATCACCATCACCGCATGGAGTTGGCCAATCCGTTCTGCTTCAGCCATGCCAATTTGAATCGCCATACCCACGTCAGCCACGGAGCCGCGAATGATGGCGGTGCAAAGGCCATCCCCGATCGTCTCGTAGGCGGCCAACCGCACATCGGCTCCCTTGAGCATGGCATCGGCGGCTCCCACCATGGCCGGAAAGCCGACGGTTTCTAATAAGCCCACCGCTTGATTAGCAAACGGGCTGCGGGGCATTTCCGCCAAAGCGTCCCAACTGGGTGGCCGAATCGGCAACACCGCATCCAAGTTAGGCAGCGGCCGCGGAATCACGGTTTTGCCCACCAGTTGCCCAAATTGTCCGGCAGTTTCTGCGCCAGCTTCCACGGCAATTCGCACATCAGCAACGTTGCCCCGCACGATCGCGGTGCAATGGCCGCTACCGGTTTTCTCGAAACCCACCAGGGTCACCCCCGAAGATTTCAGCATCATGTCCGCAGTGCCGACAATTGCCGGAAAACTGCGGGTTGAGACCATGCCGAGGGCAGATTGATTTGCGGGAGTGGCAGCGGTCATCGGAGAAAAGGGAGGGACGCAAGGGGAACGATCGGGGCAATTCAGAACATTGCTGCCTCTATCTTAGGCCTGCCACGGGTTCGGCCCGCCACATAGATTGGCGCGATCGGGTGAACAGGGACTCAGGGTTCATCCCGATCATCCGCGCCTGGCGAGTGGGCAGAGGGCAGTTGACCGGCTCCATGGGTTCCGTTCAGGGATTGCTGATAGGGAAACATCATGGACAGCAACCGATTCACGTGGCTGCGCCCATAGACTTCCACCTTTTGCTCCACAATTTGATGCTCAGTGGTTTGGGTAACGATCGCGCTTGGGGTGGGCGGCGGCTCGGCCACAGTCGGTGTCGAGGTCAGCGGCTCTGAAGTGGTTGAGGTTGCTGAAGTGCCGGGAAGAATGGCTGGCGTGGCGATCGGGCGCGGCTGGATGGGGCTGACACCGGGGGCCAAACCCGGCGGTGCTTGGTAGGGCACGGGTTCCGGCAAAGGCGGCGCGGCGGGCGGTGCAGGCGGAAAAGGACTTCCGGAAAATCCCGGGCGATAGAAACGGCCGCTCCGATCCTGGCGTTCTTCATCGTCCTCATCCCAGGGAGAGGGCAACGGATCGGGCGGGTCGTCGGTCACCGGGGCGGTTGGTTGCGGGCTGGGGGCGATCAGGCTCTGGTTGAACTGAGCGGCGGCCGGTAAATCTTCAGCCCTCAAATCTCCCGTATTTAGATTCTTAGCCCCTGGATTTTCAGCCCCTGAATTTCCCGGATTTGAATTTTGAGTTCCTGAATCTCCTAGGTCTGAATCTCCTAGGTCTGAATCTCCTAAGTATTGACCCGGCGCAATTCGCTGACCAGGGGCGATCGACTGGTTCAAAACAGTTGTGCTGGGGCCAATGCAAGCCGATCGGCCCACCCGTACCGCGCCAATCAGCAGCACAGCGGCCCCCAGATGGGCCGAGGCTTCCAGGACAATCTGCCCCCCTTGACAGGCATGGACAACTGCGCCCATCCCGATCGTCACGTGGGGGCCGATCGTAATTCGGCTGCCCGGATCCGCCTGTAACAGCACCCCGGGGGCGATCGTCGCCGTTGGATCAAGCGTCACTTCGCCGGAAATCCAGGACTGGCGATCGTCCACCGGATGTAGCGGTTGCAGGGTCATCATGCGGCAGCCGAATAGGGGGATGGGGGCCTCCGGGTCTTAGCGACCGGGACGCTGAACCACTTCTTCGTAAACGCGCTTCTTGGCCGTCGGGTCGATGCCAATCACACGCACGTAGCTTGTGGGGTTATTTGCCAAGCAAGCCGTCAGGGCCGCCAGCACTTGGTTAGCCGAGGAGCCTTCCAGTCCGCCGCAGCTCGTCCAAGCATTAGCCCGGAACCGACGCGCATCGGCATATTCAGCGCCAATTCGGTAGCCTTGGCTCAGGAGCTTTTGGATTTGCTGGGCCACGGCAGCGGGCACGTTTCCGGCACTCACCGGAGCAGAGCCATTGGTGCTGGCCGCCGCAGGAGCGCTGAAGCTCACCGCATTGTTGGCCGCTTGCACACCGGGACGCTGAACAATGATTTCAGCGGCGCGGCGCTTGCTGCCGGGTTCCACAGCCACCAAACGCACATAGGCGGTGGCGTGCTCGGCCATGCAGGCGCTCAAGGACGCGATCGCCTCCCGTTCCGAAGTGGCTTGCACCGAACCGCAAGTTGTCCAAGCGTTGGCTCGGAAGCGACGCACATCGGCAAATTCCGCCGTGATTTTGCAACCCCGGGCCACCAGTTGCCGAATTTGGGCTGCTGCCTCCGCCGAAATGCCACCCGTAGCCACCGCTGCACCATTGCTGGCAGCGGCTGCCGAAGCACCGGTCACCGCCTTGGCTCCGGAGCCGTCGGGCCGTTGAATCACCGATTCAAAAACGCGCTTCTTAGCCCGTTTATCAATCCCAATCAGGCGCACATATTCGCCCGCATGGTCGGTCAAGCAGCCTTGGAGCTGGCTCAACACCTGGGACTCGCTGGTGGAGTCGATCGGCTTGCAGCTCGTCCAAGCATTGGCCCGGAAGCGGCGCGGATCCGCATGTTCCGTACCAATTTGGTAGCCCTGGGCTAGCAGTTGGCGCACTTGGGTGGCCAAATCACCACCAACCGCACCATTGCTGGTCGGAGCTTTGGAGCCGTTGCCGTTGCTGCTCGGTTGGCCGGCTTTGGCACTGGTGACCGTGCCTTGACCCACCTTGTCGCCCGGGCGATGGACAACCGATTCATAAACCCGTTTCTTAACCGCAGGATCAATTCCGATCACCCGCACATATTCACCCGCGTGATCACGCAGGCAGCCTTCTAGGGCCGTCAGCACGTCGCTTTCATAGGCCGATCGCGGCAGGGCGCAGCTCGTCCAGGCATTGGCCCGGAAGCGGCGTGCGTCGGCATATTCAGCGCTGACTTGGTATCCCTGAGCCAGCAATTGGCGAACCTGTTGCACCAACTCGGCGCTCAACGTCGTCGTAACCACGGAACCCCCAGAACCTTCAGAACGATAATCTTGAACAGCAGAACCGTTGGCGGGCCAATTGCCCGTCGGGTTGGCGATCGCCCCCTCAGGCCAATGATCCAACCCGGCCAACTGGCGCACAAACTCCCGATCGCGCTCCCGAGCCACCGGCAACGCATCGGCCTGTTCCTGCGTCAGAATCGTTGAACCCGACGGCACATAACGCCCCGACGGAATTTCCACGTCTTGAATCAGCACATGCATCATCACAATACAGCCATCGCCGACCCGCGCATTAAACACGGTCGATCGAAAGCCAATGAAGCAATCGCTGCCGATGTAGGCGGGGCCATGAATCAGCGCCAGGTGTGATACTGTCGCCGATTCACCAATCCAAACCGCATAATCTTGGCCGTCATCCCCCAACACACAGCCGTCGGCCAACCCATGGATCAACGCTCCATCTTCCACCGATGCCCCCGCACCGATGTGGAACGCTGCGCCCCGATCGGCTCGCACCGATGTGCCTGGCCCCACCCTTGCCCCAGCGGCGATCGTTACTTGACCAACCACATTGGCGAACGGATGAACTTGAGCCGTGGGATGGATGGCGGGCCGCACGGATTGATCGGAAGCCAGTGACTTCCGATCAATAACCGTTCCATTTGCCCCTCGCGATCCCATGCTTAAAACCTCCGTCACGACTTCACTAACAATTGCTGCGATTCGCTAGCGAATGCTGCAACCAGGAAGCTTCCTACTCAATCGCGGTGCAGGTGGCTGCGTTTGCGACCCAGGCTGGCAGGGCCAAACTGGCTGCCTTCCATGTCGTTGATTTAGATGATCAAGTGACTCCATTGAGTTGACCTGACCACTAGATCGCCGCACTTCAGTTGCCATTCACCCAAGCTGCCATGAGTCCCCATTGCCATTAGCCACCCTTAATTGCAAATCCCTGGAACAGACCTAGAAGTAAGTCCCTAGACCATTCCTGGTAACTCCGCACTGGTGACCCTAATTCGGCAACCGGGCATTATTGGGCAACAGCAGCCGGTCTTCATCACTCTTGCTGTACAAGCGCATATTCTCAGCGCTCACGGTGTCGATGATCGCAATGGCCGCCGCGTCAATTGGACGACCTTCGCCCCCCTCCACTTGACGAGCAGCACTGCCCCGGGCCACCAGCACCCATTCATCCATGCCAGCCCCCACCCCGTCAGCCACCACCTCATATTTCGGCGTGAGCTGACCGGCCGCATCGACCAACTGCACTAACAGAAACTTCACACCCCGTAGGCTGGGTTCCTTTTGGGTGCTAACCACCGTGCCGCAGACCCGTGCAATTTGCATAGCAACTGATTCAAACCAGCACTGTGAACGATCGCGAAAACAACAGGCACTTTGAAGCTTTTTTTACGAGGACTCACCCTCAACACTCCTATCCGTTTTAGCCACTGACTTGATCGAAGCGATCGCCTCGATCAGAAAGTTCTAAAAACGCTTTGCAATTCAATAAATTGCATTGTTTCGGAATATCGGGACAAGCACTGACTAACCGACAGTGCGATCGAGTCGTTATCAGACCCAAACAAAAATTTTTAGCCCGTTGGATGAAGTTAGGTCTTAACCAATTTCGATAGGGCGATCGCGTCATGCCAGTGCATTCGGAACCTTGATCTCAACACCAATGGCTTAAGCCCCCCAGTGGCCTGGGGTTTGCCCGCTGATGGAGACGACTGATTCTCATGCTCGATCGCTTAAAAACTGCTGCCCGCTGAAATTGCGTCAAAGCCTAACGCAGCCAACTTCGCGCTTGGATGACTATTCCGAGAACTGTTGCACTGCCTCGGTGTAGCGGATCGGCAGCACATACTCCAGGTTTTCGTGGGGACGAGCAATGATGTGGGTCGAAACCACTTCACCACCGTTCACGCGGCGCACGGATTCCACGCCAGCGGCCACGGAAGCTTGCACTTCCGACACATCGCCACGGACGATCACGGTCACGCGGGCGCTACCAATCTTCTCGTAGCCCACCAAGGTCACCCGAGCGGCCTTCACCATCGCATCAGCGGCTTCCACAACGGCGGGAAAACCACGGGTTTCAATCATTCCGACTGCAATAGGCATTGCCGAACTCCTTATGTTGTGTCGTAAACGCGAATGTTGTAGAACGCCTTGGTTGTTTCCAAGGACGATCGTCCCTGCGCTAGTGCGATCGCGGCATTTATCGTACCCCCCTTGGGGATCTGGCGCTAGCCATTATTTCTCAAGAATTGGAAATAATACGCACGATAGAACGCGGGTTTTCGTAAAAAAACCCACTAAACCCGCGATTCCCCCGCAGAATAGCGTTGACGAACTTCCCAAGCCTAGTTACGGCTCCCTAAGCATTAGGCTACAGGGGGCAGCACCTAAGGCAATTCGCCCCGCAACGATTCGTTACGGATTGCTACCTGGGCAGGAATGAACGCTTTACTAACTAGTTTGCCTATTCCCTAGTGTAGTGAAAAGCGTCCCCAATCAGCTTTTTTAATCTCAATCGTTTTGATAACTTGCGGTTAAGCCCTCGTTCGCTTATCAGAAAATCAGAAAAATTAATCCCCCTGCAAAGGAATTGCAAAGTTGATCTCGATTGCCCAAGGCATCCCATCAACGCCTTTGCATGACCTTTGCATGAAATGATCAAAAACATTGGATCATCGTCTTCAACGTTGATATCCTCCCCAGCCTAAAGGCGTAGGGATTCCGGCCCTAACCGAACAACCGAAGTTGCTCGACTAGACCATGGGGTCAAAATACCCGATCGCCCCGGGCGCAATTCCCTTGGCAGCGGCACGAACCCAGCTACAGGGGATGCCAAACTGAGGATCGCAGAGGATCAAAACCGATCCAATCACTTGCTAGGCTTAACGATGGCCGGCCAACTTGCCGTCGGTTTCGCGCCTGATTGTTTTTAGCTCTATTGCTGTCTTTTTCGCCTGATTGCGCCTTTTTGCGCCTTTTTAAATTTTCCTGTTCACCCTTACCTTGAACGCGATCGCCCATGACCGCCTTACCCCCTCTGACTCAATGGCTGGTGCAAACCGTCTGGCTTGTGCCGGCCTATGGCTTGATTGGGGCGTTGATGACCCTGCCTTGGGCCACGGGAACCATCCGACGCACGGGGCCCCGGCCCGCCGCCTACATCAACCTATTGATGACGATTTTGGCCGCCATCCACGGCGGTTGGCTGTTTCGGGAGTTTTGGGGTCAGGAGGCGCAATACCTCAGTTTTAATTGGCTGGAGGTGGCGGATTTCAAGCTCTCCTTTGTCTTGGAGGTTTCGCCGGTCAGTTTGGGGGCCATGGAGCTGGTCACGGGGCTGAGTTTGGTGGCGCAGGTCTACTCTCTGGGTTACCTGGAAAAGGACTGGGGCTTAGCGCGATTCTTCGCCATGATGGGCTTTTTTGAAGGGGCCATGAGCGGCTTAGCGATTAGCGATTCTTTGCTGTTGAGCTACTGCCTGCTAGAGATGCTGACCCTTTCCACCTATCTGATCGTGGGCTATTGGTATGCACAGCCCTTGGCCGTTACGGGGGCCCGCGATGCTTTTCTGACCAAGCGGGTGGGGGATATTTTGCTGCTGATGGGGACATTGGCCCTTTCGACCCTCAGCGGCAGTTTGAATTTTTCGGACTTGGCGGATTGGGCCCAAACGGCTCAGTTAACGGACTGGCAAGCAGGTTTGCTGGCGATCGCCCTCATTGCGGGGCCCACGGGCAAATGTGCCCAATTTCCGCTGCACCTGTGGCTAGACGAAGCCATGGAAGGGCCCAATCCAGCTTCCCTGATGCGGAATTCGATCGTGGTGGCCTGTGGAGCCTATGTGCTGATTAAGCTGGCTCCGGTGTTGGCCCTGTCGCCCTTGGGGTCGGCGATTCCCATTGCCTTGGGAACCATGACGGCGATCGGGGCTTCGTTGGTGGGAATTGCCCAAATTGACCTGAAGCGGGCCCTGTCCCACACCACCAGCGCCTATCTGGGGTTGGTGTTCATTGCGGTGGGGTTGCAACAAACGGATGTGGCGTTGCTGTTGCTGCTGACCCATGCGATCGCGAAGGCGGCTCTGTTCACCAGCATTGGCGGTGTCATTCTGAACACCAGCACCCAAGACATGACCCAAATGGGCGGCCTATGGTCAAAAATGCCCGTTTCGACTATGGCTTTTGTGGCTGGCTCCATGGGAATGGTCGCCCTGTTGCCCTTGGGATCCTTTTGGGCCATGGAGCGGTGGCTCAGTGAGCCAGCCATGCCCAGTTGGTCGATCGCGGTGGTCTTGTTGGTGAATGGCTTGACGGCACTGAACTTGGCCCGGGTGTTTGGGCTGGTGTTTGGTGGCTCCACACAACCCAAAACTCGCCGGGCCCCGGAGGTGGGCTGGACTATGGCCGTGCCGATCGTGTCCTCGATCGTCCTGACCCTGTTGGTTCCCTTGATGTTGGAGCGGTGGCAACTGCTGTTAACCCGAGTGGGAATGCTGCAATTTCCGATCACAGAAACGATCGCCCTGGTGACTTCGGCGGCCCTGGGCGCGGCGATCGGGATTGCCATCTATAGCTTTGGGGTTGTGGCGCGGCCGGTGAAGTTGCCGATTCCAGCCCTGCAAGACCTGTTGGCCTACGACTTTTATATCGATCGAATCTATCGGTTTACCATTGCCCTCGTGGTCGGGGCGGCGGCCCGGTTCACGGCCTGGATCGATCGCTACGTCATTGACGGCCTGGTGAATTTGGTCGGGGTAGCGGCCCTATTTGGTGGTGAGGGCTTGAAATATAGCACCTCTGGCCAATCCCAAGGCTACGTTTTGGTGGTGCTGATCAGCGTCAGCATGATGGTGGTCTTGGCTGGGTGGTCTTTGGCGCAACTGTGGTTCTAGGAACCCAGTGGGCAAGAAACGGAAGATTCAGAAGCGAATAGCAGGCAAGTCACGGGCGAGCCACGGGCAAGTAAACGGCTGATTGATGGCTGAGATAGATGATTGGTTGCTGATGATTGATTGCTGAGACAGAGAGGCAAAAACTGTGCTGCTGAGTTTGTTGGTTTGGATTCCCATTGTCGGCGCGATCGCGATCGCCCTTTGGCCCGGCAAAGTCAACGCCACCCAGGCCCGCCAGGCGGCCATCTTGAACTGGATTGGCCTGACGATTATTACCGGGGTGATCGTGACCCAGTTTGACCCCGGCACCGATCGCCTGTCCCTGGTTGAATCCTTCCCCTGGATCGATCGACTCGGCCTCAGCTACAGCCTCGCCATCGATGGCCTCTCCTTCCCGCTGGTGGTGCTCAACACCATGCTGGTCGGCATCGCCATCTTCAGCACCAACGAAGCCATCAACCGCCCCCGGTTTTACTACAGCCTGCTGTTGTTACTCACCAGCGGTGTCTATGGAGCTTTCCTAGCCCAAGACCTGCTGCTGTTCTTCCTGTTCTATGAACTAGAACTCATCCCGCTCTATTTCCTAATTGCCATTTGGGGCGGGGCCCGGCGCGGCTATGCGGCCACCAAATTTTTGATCTACACGGCCGTTTCTGGAATTTTGATCTTGGCCGCCTTCCTAGGATTAGCCAGCGCCGCCGGTTTCAGCACCTTTGGCTATGAACCCCTGCGGGAATTTGCGATCGCCCAAGCCACCGCCCCCGAATCCCTCTTGCCCGCCGCGTCCCAACTCTTGCTGCTGGCGCTGCTCGTGGTGGGCTTTGGCATCAAAATTCCCCTGGTTCCTCTCCATACCTGGCTGCCCGATGCCCACGTGGAAGCCTCCACACCCATCTCCGTTCTGCTAGCCGGTGTGCTGCTGAAGTTGGGAACCTATGGCTTAATCCGGTTTGGGTTGGGCATGTTCCCCGAAGCCTGGACCCAAATTGCCCCTTGGATGGCCGCCTGGGCCGTGGTGAGCGTGCTCTATGGTTCCTTTGCCGCCATTTCCGAAGGCATCGCCAATGGGGATATGAAACGCCTAGTCGCCTACAGTTCCGTGGGGCACATGGGCTTTATTTTGCTGGCGACGGCAGCGGCCACCCCCGTCAGCCTCATGGGTGCGGAATTTCAGATGGTGGCCCATGGCTTGATTTCTGGCCTGTTGTTTCTGCTGGTGGGGATTGTTTATAAAAAGGTGGGCACTCGCCAACTGAGCGCCCTCAGCGGGTTGTTTAATCCCCAACGGGGGTTGCCGGTGGTGGGGTCGTTGATGGTGTTGGGGGTGATGGCCAGCAGTGGCATTCCCGGAATGGCGGGCTTCATTGCGGAGTTTTTGATCTTCCGAGGCAGCTTCCCCACCTATCCGATCTATACCTTGCTCTGCATGGTTGGCACGGGGCTAACGGCGGTCTATTTCCTGATTTTGCTGAATCAGTCGTTTTTTGGGCGGCTGACGGAGCGGGTGGCCAATTTGCCCTCGGTGAGTTGGCTCGATCGGGCCCCGGCCATTGCCTTGGCTGTCCCGATCGCCCTGTTTGGTCTGCAACCCAGTTGGCTAGCCTACTGGAGCGAGCCGGTCACCACCGCGATCGCCCTAGCGGCCCATCACAGTCCCTAAATAATCACCGCTTCAGGCCCCGTTTCAGGGCTTGGCACTGCCCGATCGCCCATCATCACCCCGCGATCGGGCACAAACATCACCAACCGCCGGCCGATTCTGATTGCTCCTTTGGGATCCTCATATAATCAGATCATCATCAGTAATCAGACCATCATCAGACCCGATCATTAGAATTGTCAGTTCCCAAACTGTGAATTCAAACTGCGAATTCAAGCTATGAATTCAAGCCACGAGTTTAAACCGCAAATTCAAGCTGTGAATTCAAGCTGCGAACTTCAACACCATTGCCCCAGCTTAAGGTTTTCAACCCATGCTCTCTATGACTGCCACCCATCCCCTAAACAGCACGATCGAGCGGCTCTTACAAGGGGAAGCCATGCTGAAAGACAGCCCCAGCAACGTGCTGGAAGTGGTGGGCATTTTGCATAGCTACGGCATTATTTTAGATGCCTATTCTAACAACCTAAACTATATTGCTCTGCATCAGTTTTTGCGATTTTTTCCATTTTTTAAATACTTTAATGGCGAAATTTCGCTACCGAAGTTACTGAAACATTGGCGGCACGATCGAATCAATTTTGAATATGCCGAATATTGCATGAAGGCTATGTTCTGGCATGGGGGCGGCCGATATGATAACTATCTAGATTCACCAGAATTTATTGCCCTTGCCAAAAAAGCGATTCGGGCCCGTTTCGCCAAAAACCCGATCGTCTTGGGAATGGATCAGCTCTTTCCTGAGTTTTTGCTAGAACAAGTGCGGCAATTAGCCTATTACCGAGCTTTGGGGCAATTTTGGCGAATCATGAGCGACATGTTCATGAGCCTTTCAGATCAGTACGATCGCCGCAAAATCACCACCATTCCCCAAGTCGTTCAACATATCCAAGATGGTCTGGTGGCGGGGGCCAATTCCCCCATTGAATATGCCGTGGAATTGGGCGGGGTGACCTATGACATTGTGCCCCGATCGGCCAAGATGACCTTCCTGATGGATGCGGCTGTGCCCTACGTGGAGGCGGTCTTTTTCCGAGGAACCCCCTTCAGCGGCACGATTTCCTACAATGCCCAAGCGGCCCGCATTCCCACCGAACAGGGCGATTTTGCCTATGGTGCGCTCTACGCTGACCCGTTACCCGTGGGCGGCGCAGGCATTCCGCCGACTCTCCTGATGCAGGACATGCGGCATTTTGTGCCCGATTATTTGCATCAATTCTATGAAAATAGCCTGCGCCATGAAGACGATTTATTGGTGAAAATTTGCCAATCATTTCAAAAGTCCATGTATTGTGTCACCACGGCAGCTCTGCGTGGCTTGGCTCCCCATCCCCTGGAGTCGGTTGACCCGACCCATCAATCGGCTAATATTGCCTACTTGAATGGTTGGATGGATCGGTTTATTTCGTCGCAGCTTGGCAATGTGAACCGTGATTAGGCATCAAATTCATCTGATAATTGATCCATTCATCTACCCGTCAATATGTCAGTTGATATGACCCTCAATTCTGTGGAAACACGCCAGGCGATCGACGATGAATTATCCAAACGGCCTTTAGACCTCGACCCGGCTGGCTATTTCGTGATCTACCTCGATCGGGAACAGGCCTTAATTTGCGCCAAGCACTACAGCACCGTGATTAACGATCGGGGCTTGGCCACGGATCCGGTCACCGGCAAGGTGATTCCGGCGAAGGGTTCTGTTCCGCGCACGGCCGAGGCCCTCTATACCGGACGCACCGCCAAGGAACTCTGTGTGAAATTGCTCGAACAAACCCAGCCGATACCGGTTTCAATGCTGGATCATGCGGCTTATTTAGGCCGAGAGTTCATGCGTGCAGAACAGGCTTTGGCCACCGGTGCGGAATATATTCAAGACTAAGACCAAGGCCCTGGCAGCGGCCTGGCGCAGCGCCCGAACACAACATCCTCAGGGGTGGTGGTTGGCGGCGCTGTTGTATGGTCTGCTGGGGGTTTTGATTTTGGGGCCCCAGCCCTGGCTCCCCGTGGTGGGAGCGGGGGACACGGATCTCTGGGAAGCGATGGGATTTTATGTGCGGGAGCATTGGCACTGGTGGCCCCTGCCGCATATCGATTTAGTCAGCGATCGGGTGTTTTATCCCTACGGGGGGCAAGTGGCTCTCCAGGCCTGGGGTCTGGAGCGAGATTTGTTCTATGCCTTGCTCTTCAGTCTGGGCGGGGCGGGCCCTTGGCTGAAGCTATATTTTCTGCTGTCGGTGGCGATCGCCCTCTTTGGCATCGCGCGAATTTTGCAGCCGGACTTTGGGGAGCGGCGGGCAATCCTAACAGCGATCGGGGCGGTGTTTTTGAACATCTACGCCCTAATTTGTAAGTTTCCGTTTCACAGCAACATGGCGATCGTCCATTGGCTAGGTCTGAGCCTGGCCACGGATTTTGTGTTGGTGTGGCGATTTGTGCAGGGCCGGGCGATCGGGCGGGCCTGGTGGCTGGGGCGCGGGGCGTTGGTGCTCCTGAGCTTGGGCCAGGACTTGGGCTATGTGGCGGGGTTTGGGCTGCTGTCGCTGGTGCTGTCGGGGGGATGGATGTTGGCGGTGAGGTGGTGGCGGTGGCGAACCCAAGCAATTGAGCTGGCCGCCGATGCCCACCAGGACGCAAAGAACCAAGATTGGCAGCTCCGGCTTGGCTATTGGATTTATGGCTGGCCGCCCTTCCGCCCGATCGAGTGGGGATTGATCGCCCTCATCATTTGGGCCGCTTGGTTATATCTGCTGCCGGCGATTCCCATCGTGCAGTTAGCCAAGGAGTTGGACTGGAGCAACACCTTCGATCGCGCTTGGTTTGCCCATCCCCTGCGCCTTTTGGCCCCCTATTGGCCGCAAATCAACCCGATCGCGGCGGCCGGCTGGTGGCGAGCCGTGCTGCCCAGTCCCCTAGAAACAGATTTTGATGGGGTGGTTGGCTGGGGGTTGTTGCTGGCGGGGGCGATCGGCTGCTGGCAACGGCGGCGCTGGTGGGCGGCTTTTGTGCCCCTCGGTTTGCTGATGAGCTGTTTAATCGCCTATCGCCCCTGGGATTTACCGATTTTGCAGTGGTTTCCCTGGTTTTCGTTTAATCGCGTGGCCGGACGGGGTACGGTGGTCTTCCCGATCGCCCTGGCCCTATGCAGCCTGGGTTGGCAGCCGGATGCAAGCCGATCGGCCCGAACGCGACAATGGAACCGCTGGGCCGCCTTGGCCGTAGCAGGCATCTGCTTGCTGGACTTAATCGGCGGCTATGGCCTCAAACCCCGCGCACAACCCCTAGATCCCAGCTTTCAGCCCTACATGGCCCTGGTGGCCCAGCAGCCAGGCACGGCTGTTTTGGACTGGCCCTTTTGCGTAACAGGGGGAAACGGCGTGGGCAGTGGCGATGGCACCTGCCCTTTTTTTGCCCATCATCCCAGCACCCACGCCCTCAGCCGGTTTCACCACAAGGCCACCGTGGGGCAATACTTGGGGCGATTGCACCCCAGCCAGCTCACCCCCTACCTCGAAGCCGGTTGGCAATATTTGGCCCTGCCCGATCATCCGGATTTAAACCAAACCCAACGCCAGCGCCGCTGTTTTCGCAGGGACGAGTGGGAGTTTTTTCGGCGATTCTTTCAATTAGGCGATTTTGCGGGCATTAACCTCTATGTCGATCGCCTGGCCCGGGGATGTGAAAAGGAGTTTTATGCCCAATTGGGCCACCCGATCGCCCAAACCACCGTGCCGGGCATGGGGCGTGTGGTGTTTATTCCCAAGCCAGCCCCCTGGCAAGGCCTAGTTGATTTGGATCAGGCGCGACTGTTGCGTTTTTCGCCCTTTCTCGACCCAGCCCCCGTCAGCCCGGATCCTGCCAATCGCGATCGCCTGGATCCGGAAGCCGCCCCCCTGAAAACCGCCGTGCCGGAGCTAGACCTCGTGCAGTTCGGAACCGTGCGCGGTGTGGAAATTCGCGGCGGTTTGGATCGCAATCGCCAAGGTCAACGCTGGGGTTTGGCCCCCATGACCGTCCTGGATTTGCAGAGCGATCGGTCTCAAACTCGACAGCTCAAAATTCAAGCGACAGTGCCTGTGACCAATCAGCAACTCAGCATCTTTTTAGATGATCAACTCCTGTGGCGCAGTGAGCTTTTATCCCGTAACCAATCCCTGGATTTGAACTTGCCGATCGCCCTACCGGCCGGCAAGAGTCAGCTATGCTTGGTTTATGAACAATCCATCATTCTGCGCGATCAAATTCCTGCGGCTGGCAACCGCCCGATCGCGTTAACTTTCCAGCATTTAGCAATTGAATAATTGCCAGTTCAAGTTACTTAAAATCACAATACAGCCCTTACCCCGATTACTAAGCACAGTTGCCCGTAGGGTGGGCAATGCCCACCAAACCGTTGCTTCATGGCATCTGCAATATGGCGTGCCAATAATTCTAGGTAAAGGCTGTAATTACTAGCCCAAATCACGATCAGACAAAATCCCAAGCTATCTCGAACTTTAATGGAATCAAGATTTCAAACAAGAACCAAAATAGCCAACATCAGGACAGAATTCAATGGTTACAACTCGCGATTGCCTCTTGACCTTTGAGGACTATCTGAATCATCAAACCGATGATGCGGCCAGTGATGTTCGTTATGAATTCGTGGATGGTGAACTGATTCCCATGAATCCACCCAGAATCGAGCACTTTTTGATTGCTCAGTTTTTAAGTGACTATCTTCGCCAGGTAATTGGTCAAAACAACCTACCTTGGATGGTATTTTCCGAAATTGGTGTCAGAACAGGATTTCGGCGATCGCGTGTGGTGGATTTATGCGTTGTGAAACGGGAGCAGGTTCAGGAATTAGCGGGGCGATCGGCGGTTTTTGAAACGTCGCCCTTGCTCGCTGTGGAAATTGTCAGCCTCGATTCGATCGGGCGGGATTACCGCTACAAGCGATCGGAATATTCGGAATATGCCGCAGCGGGAATTCCTGAATATTGGATTGTGGATCCCCTCGAAAATCGCTTAACCATTCTGCAATTACAAGAAGGGTTATATGACGAAATTCCTCAAGATCAGCCTGGGTTAATTCTGTCGCCAACCTTGGCTCAATTCAACCCATCACCACGCCTGATGGTTGAGCAAATTTGGCAAGCAGCCAAGGTTGATTAATGCCTCAAGGGGCTGAATCATCAGACACCGAAGCCAACTCAGACGCATTGTCTAGATTGCGATCGAACCGAACTTCCTCATAGATCATCGCCAAAGTGCTGTTGAAGTTCAGGCTTTGGAGTACAAAGGAAATTTCAGCTAGTAAGCGCTGTTGCTGATCGAAATCGATCGCCTTGGGATTAAACTCAGTTGCCCCATAACGGGTCAGTTCCCAGCAATTCGGGGCAGCATCCTCGGACCGATAGTAGCGATCGAGAGCCGGGCGATCGCTGCTGATCAACACATATTCCTTGAGGGATTCCATCCGCGCGTATTGCTGAAACTTTTGGTCGCGATCAAACTCGGCGGTTCCGGGCGACAAGACCTCCGCAATCAAGCAGGGATATTGAATGAACTGGCGCGATCGCAAATCCCGAGGATCGCCAGTCACCACCAAATCGGGATAGAAATAGGGCCCTTTTTCGGAAACATGCACCTGCACTTCGCTGATGAATACTCCACAGGATTTACCCCGAAGGTGACGCTTCAGCGCAATGGCAAAATTCGCCGTGATCGTGTTGTGATCCAGCGTGCTGTCAGCCCGGGCATAGATTCGACCGTTGAGGTATTCATGCCGCCATGGTTGTTGTGCTTCCCAAGCGAGAAACTCTGCGGGAGACAGATAGCGGGAATCCATTGCATCAATCATGGCCGAACTGACAGGCTGGCTTATTGATGGGGCTAGGGAGTGTCGTCATTTCTGAATGTCTCTCGATGTGAGGCTGAAACAGTTGATTTTCCGTGCCTCAATCGTCGTAACAAGATGCTCAAGCCCCTTGCCCCCCACGATCCGCTAACGGCAGAATCAGGGTTTCAGGCGATTTGACGACAGGCCCTAAACCCAGTCTAGCGATCGCCCTTGGGCAATGCTTCACCCCGCATGGCGCGATCGAGCAGTTCGATCGGGTGCAAAACCGGCACAGTTTTATTTTGCAAGCCGAGATGTTTTTGAATTTGCAAGGAACAGCCCGGATTCGGTGAGGCGATCGCGTCGGCTCCCGTGTTGGTCAGGTTTTGTACCTTCAGTTCGCCCAGTTCGTCAGCGATTTCCGGTTGCAGCAGGTTATAAATCCCGGCACTGCCACAGCAGAGTTGCGAATCGATCGGCTCGCGCAGGGTCACGCCGGGAATTTGCTGCAACAGGTCGCGGGGTGGGGCGCTGATTTTTTGGCCATGCAACAGGTGGCAAGCGTCGTGATAAACCAGCGTCACCGGCTCCGGGGCGATCGGTTGGAGCGGCGCAATCCAACCCACTTCCACAAAAAATTCGTGGATGTCGCGCACTTTTTCCACAAAGGCAACGGCCCGATCGCGGTATTGCGGATCGTCTTGCAGGATGTGGTGATATTCCTTGAGCGTGTGCCCACAACCGGCGGCGTTGATGATGATGTAGTCCAGGTTGGTGGCCGCGAAGGCATCGATCATCTGGCGGGCGATCGCCTGGGCCTGGTTGGTTTGGCCCTGGTGGGCGGGCAGGGCCGAGCAGCAACCCTGGCTGGGCGGAATCACCACCTCGCAACCGTTGGCCGTCAAGGCCCGCAGGGTGGCGGCGTTCACCCCGCTAAAGAGGGTGCGCTGCACACAACCAAGAATCATCCCCACCCGATAGCGCTGGGAGCCTTGGGCGGGAATGGTTTCGGGAAAGTCGCGGTTGAGGGTGTCCCAGCTCAGGCGCGGCAAAATTTCTTCCATGGCCGCCAGGTTGGGCAGCCATTTTTTGAGCAGACCGGTCGATCGCACCAGGGTTTGCAAGCCCGATTGCTGGTAGAGCAACAGGAACGGCATCAGCAGTTTCAGGCGATCGGGATAGGGAAAAATCTGGAAAATCAGCGTCCGTAGGGCCTGTTCCGGCAGCGATCGGGGCACGTTGCGCTCCACCTGGGGCCGGGTGGCGCTGATCAGTTGGTCGTACTTCACCCCGGACGGGCAGGTGGTGACGCAGGCCAGGCAACCCAAGCAGGTGTCGAAATGCTGGGCGGTGGTGCGATCGAGCTGGGCCGTGCCTTCGTTGATCGCATCCATCAGATAGATGCGGCCCCGGGGCGAGTCGGTTTCCTTGCCCAGCACGCGGTAGCTGGGGCAGGTGGAAAGGCAAAACCCGCAATGGACACAGGAATCGAGCAGCTTCGGGTCGGGCGGCGAGTCGGGGTCAAAGCCCGATCGCTGACCGGCGGCCAATTCACCCAAATGGGGATTTTGGGCCAGAAAGTTGCTCTCTTTGGCGGGAATCGGGCGATCGCTCGTTTGCATGGGTCGGTGGGGTGAAACCAATTAGGCGATGGCAATTCGTAGGGGCGCACCGCCGTGCGCCCTCCATAATCTGGGGCTAAACCTGGCGCTAAACCACGAATCGGCCGGGATTCAGGAGCTGGTGCGGATCGAACTGCTGTTTTATTTTCCCCATTAGGGCCAGGGCAGAACCGCGATCGCCCCAGCGATCCGATTGCTTAAACTGATGGGTCAGTTCAGGGGGCACTTGCAGCAGCGTCAAAAATCCCTGTTCCGCTTCGCAGGCGGCCCGCAATTGCCGAATCCAACGGGAAGTCCGCAGCCAGTCGCCTTCGATCGCCCCGAAGCTGGCCCAACCGAGGCCGCTGCTGGCGTGGATTTGCCCTTGGCTGATCGGGCCGCTGGCCAGGCGATCGAGCAGGGCCGGGGCCGCCGTGGGCAATGCACCAAACTTGAGCGTGATCGGGCGATCGGCTGTGGGGGCAGTGCTGGCGGCGCGGCTGGCCTGCCAAAAGTCCGCCTCCTCCGGTTCGCTCAACACCCGGGATTGCAAGCCCAACTGCTCGGCCAGGGCGATCGAGCGGCGCACCTGTTCCGCCACACTGGGGGCCACGCTGCCAAACCGCAGGGCCAAGCCCACCGCCCGCTCCGGCAGGGCCGGATTACCCCAAACCCAGTCCAGGGCGATCGGGGTGAGGGTGGAATTGCGGAGGACTTGGGCCGCCTGGGCCAGGGCCGGGCGATCGCCCCACAGCAGCAGGGTTTGGCACTGTTCGGGAATCGGGTAAGTCCGCACGGTCAAGGTCGCCAGCAGCCCCAGCGTGCCAAAGGAACCGGTAAACAGCTTCATCAGGTCATAGCCCGCCACGTTTTTGACCACGCGGCCGCCGGCTTTGGCGATTTGCCCATCCCAACGGACGATCGATAGGCCCAACAGCAAATCCCGAATACCGCCGTAACGTTGGCGCAGGGAACCCGTGTCCGCCGTGGCCACAATGCCGCCCAGGGTGGCCGTTTCGGCAAAGGCTGGGTCGATCGGCAACCACTGACCCGAGGGAGCCAAGGCCGCTTGCAGATCCCGCAGTTTCATCCCCGCTTCCACGGTGGCCACCAAGTCCGCCTCGTCATGCATCACCAGGCGATCGAGCCGACCCAACCCCACGGGCAACAGCGATTTCTTAGGCAGGTCGCCCCAAGCCAGTTTGCTGCCGCTGCCGAAGGGGGCGATCGGCTGGTGTTGGGCCGCGCAGGCCGCCATCACCTCGGTCAACTGCTCGATCGACTCGGGCATCACCACCGGGCGAGCCAACTGGCCGATCGATCGAGCAATTAACTGATCGATCGATGGATCTAGTAAGTCATTGAAAGCATTGGGATCATTCAGATCGTTTGGATCGATCGCACGCATCACGGGCCCAACCTCAAGACAATCAGCAATTGATTTGAAATACCTTGAAATGCATTGAAAATGCTTTGATCAGGTTTTCTAGAATTCACCCCAGGCAACGGGTTAAATTTAGCCTTAAAAAACGCCGAAATTTCCAGAAGGTCAGGGACGATGGAGCAAAATCCATCATTCTTCAAGGTTGCCGTTTTGCCGTCCCCAGCAACCGTTCCGCACCGGAGCGATCGGGTCGATCGCCCATCCAGTCCCCATCGATCATTAACCAATTCTTAAATCATTGACTGAATTGATCGAATGTAATCGATTGGATTAATTGGACTAGTTAGATGGATCCCGAGGCCAATTCGATCCGAATTCAATTCCCCTGCTTGCGCCGATCGCTGCCAAGTGTGGTGAACCCATCTTCTCGGGCGGTGGGCACATCTGTCCGGTGATGAAAAACGCTGCCTAGACTGGAAAACAAGTGACCAAACCCTCATGATAAGGAAATTTGCCCATGAATGCGCCGTCTAAGGCCGGTCGTTGGCTGGCGGGTGCTGTTTTGACCCTGTTGCTGGTGGTGGGCGGTTGTGTGGCCCTCAACGATCGCAGTGATCGCGGCCCGGCTCCCAGTCCCACGTCAACCACGGTGGTCGATCGCTCCGGTGATCAGTCCACCGATCGTGGTTCCAATCGTCGATCGCCCAAACCCAGCCCCAGCGTCAGCCCCTCGCCCATTGATAAAAAGCCAGTGGCGGGTGGCAAGCTGAATAAGTATTTCCCGAAAACTAGCGATGGCTACAGCCTGGTTTTCCAACAGGAAAAGAAAGGATTTGCGGAAGCCAAACTGAAGAAGTCGGGCGAAGAAGTGGCCAAGTTGTCGATTAATGACTTGGCGAACAATGCGAGCGGTCTCAGCAAATTCCAAAGCAGCGATGATGACATTGACGGCTATCCTGCCGTTCAAGTGGGCAAAAATCAAACGGCTGTCTTGGTGGGCGATCGCTATCAGGTGAAGGTGCAGTCTACGACGCTCAAACCAAGCGATCGGGAAGACTGGATTGAGAAATTTAATCTCTCAGGCTTGGCCCGTTTGAAGTAGTTGGCTTTTCTATTTTCCGAATTGGCGCTTAGTTTGGACTTAATAGCGTGGCAAGCTAATTTTGATCAATCAGGTCAAATAGCTATCACCGTTGCCTAACCATTAGGCAGCAATGGGATTAAGCCCATTGTTATAACGACTGATTCCGAAACCTTGCCCCCACAATCTAAAAGAGTCACGCTATTAGCTTAAGTCTAGCCCTTGCCTAGTTTCGGTTGAGCTTGTTGTTTGTTTCTTGTTTGGAAACCCTGTGTCTTAGTGAGGATCAAAATTCATGGGTAAATCCATTGTGCAATTGGTTGATGAATTGCCCACCAGCGGCATGACCATCACGGTTCTGAATGCGTTGGATTTTGTGGTTCCCGGCGAGTGGGACAACTTGATTGGGTTCGATCGCACGATCAAAACCGTCACGGGCGAAGACGATCCGGGCTTAATTTCCCAAATCAAAGACCGGGCGATCGAGCTTTATAACGACGAAGGCGAGGGCTATCAACGCGCCGTTTGGCTCTATCAAACCGTGGACACGGCCGCCAGCGCCTTGGGCACGGCTGCCATGGCCAATAAGGTGGGGCAAGATATTTCGTTTTTGGGCTTTTTGCAAAATTTGACCCCCAAACCCGAAAAGGCCCAAGCGATCGATTTGGGAATGAAAATTGTGGTGGAACTGCTGGCCTATTGCCAAATTAATGGCATTCCCGGCGACAGCATTGGCGACTTTTTGGGTTCCTTGGCCGACTACGGCGGGGAATCCAAAATGCGGATGGCCGCCATGGTTTGCTTGGATGGATTAGTGCCCTTGGGCCCGAACTTCATCAAAGCGGCCGGCGATTGGATCGGCAGCGCCACCCAATCCAGCCTGGAAGAAAACGAGGCTTTCCGGAATATTCAAAAGATGATTCCGGGCACTGACAAGGTGGCATTTGTTGGCCAAGCGTTCAACTCGGTTTCGAGCTGGATGGGGAACTTTGTGAGCGATCGCGGTCTCAGTCCCCAAACCATCCTGCAACACCTACAAGGGTTTGTGGATATTGCCGATGACAAGCTGGATTATGTTGGTGCATTTTTGGACATGAGCACCAATTATTACTATCACACGGGTGTCCAAACGGTTGCCAAGCGCCTGATCGATCGCGCCTATGCTGAAATTTAGCGCTTGAACTGGATTGGCTGAATTCAAACAACGATTGATTGCTGGCTAGATTTTTATTAATCATCTGATCAACAATCACTTGGTTAAAAATCACCTAATTCAACGTTGTCCAAATCCCAGTCGCTAAAGTGTTCAAAAGGCGACACTCAAAAAACGGGGCTGCTAATCTGGAGTCGTGATCCTAATTCATGACATGACCCAGGGTGGCCCCGCTTTTTGTTTATATTTTGATTGAATATTTTCAGTAGCCCGTAGGGTAGGCAATGCCCGCCGAATCGTTGCTTCATAGCATCTGCGATATGGCGTGCCAATTATTTTAGGTAAAGCCTGTATTCTGGTTAAATATTTTTAGGTTGAATGTTTTTAGATATATGGTGTAAGCGCATATTTTTTGGATGCATTTTTTGGACATATAATTTTGGGCGCATTTCTTGGATACATAATTTTGGACGCATAATTTTGGACGTATGGTTTAGTATTTTGGGAATTTTTCGGGGGATTTTTGATGGTGAAGCTCAAACAACGGGGCTGGGGCCTGGTGTCGCTGGTGATTGTGGGGGTGATTGGGGTTGGCGGTTGCGGCCAGTCCAAAAACACGGTCTCGATTTCTGCGGGCAAGGCCGGTGTGGGCTATGACCTGATTAGCGAGCAATTGGGGCGATCGACCGATCGAATCGTGAGCCTGAAGCTGACCGACGACAAAAACTCCAATGGTTCCCGCGATAACCTCGATCGCCTGGTGCAAGGTCGGGTTGATTTTGCCCTCGCCCAACTTGACGTTTCCCGCGATCTGCTGCGCAGTGGCCAGGTGGAGACCGTCGCCATTTTGGGCCATGAATATCTGCATTTGTTGGTGCGGGCCGACTCTCCCTTCAAAACCCTGACCGACATCAACGGCAAACGGGTGGCGATCGGGATTCAGGGCAGCGGCACCAACTTCACCACCACCCAAATCTTGACCCGCAGCGGCTTGCGAGTGATCACCAGTGCGCCTCCCCTGAAGGAAGGCCTGGCTAAGTTGAAGGCCGGAGAGCTGGATATGGTGGCCTACGTGGGCCCCTTGGGATCCAGCAGCATCATTCAAAATGCCATTACCAGCGATCCACCCCTGCGTTTGCTGGAAATTCCCCCCTCCATTACCAATCACCTGGCGGTGCGCTTCCCTGAGTCCTATCGCTCTTCGGTGATTCCCGCCGGAACCTATGACCCCCTGCGCCCCGAGCCGCCCCAGGATTTGCCAGTCTTGTCCACGGGAATTGGCTTGATGGCCCGAGGCGATGCCCCCGCCGACCAAGTGGGCCTAATGGCTTGGTCGATTTTGGCCACGGCGCGTCAATATGCCAGCTTTTATCCAGAATTGGCCGATGGTGATCCGGCTGGCCTGTTGCAACGGGGTGGGGTTTATATGGCTCCGGACGCGACAGAAACCTATGAAAAAGGGGATCCCCGATCGGCTTGGCTGCGGTTCATTGAAGAAAACCAGGTTGTTCAGGAATATTTGCTGGTTTTGGGCTTGAGCAGTGCGGCGGGGTTGTTGGTCACTTGGCTGCGATCGCGCCGATCGCGCCAGTTGGTGAAAAGCAGTCGCCAAGCCTTGACCGAAATTAAGGAAGTTCATGGCAACAAAACCAAGGCAGCCCTGGCGGCAGCCCAAGATTTGGCAGAGCGCTATCGGTTGATGTTCATTGACGGCAATCTGTCACCGGAAACCTACGAGGAGATCGATCGCCCCGTTCAGCTCTATCTCCAAAGTTGCCAGGCGCTGATTGAGCAGGAAGACCGCCAAACCCTCAGCGAAACGGTGAACCTGCTGGATGATTCCGAAGCATTGCTGAATATGCCGCTATCGGTGGCGGTTCAGCGGTTGCAGGAATTGGAAGATCGCTACTCGCAAATGTTGCTCTCCGGCACGATCGAACTGATGACCTATCTGCAATTCCGGCAATGGGCGTTGGCGGTTTTGCAAGCCAAGTCCCATGAACCGGAAACCCCAGCCATATCCTAGGTTTCGGGAGCCAGCGGCCAAGTCGCTGGCTTCTGGGTCACTAAAATTGAGGATTGTGGATGGCGAATCGATCGCCGGATCCAACTCCCAACCCCAAGCGCCGCCCGATCGATCGGTAAATTTTTAACCAAAGGAATTGACCTAGCTTGAATTGGCAGCGATTCAAATACGAGTTAATTTTTATTCACAATCCCTAACAAAAAACCAAAAACAGTTGATAAACTGCGCGAATTTATAAACAACCATTGAGTAATTGGCCTAAAGAATTCTGCAAGCACTCATAATCAAATCAGAGCCAAATCAGAACCCAGTCAGAACCCAATCAGATTTCTGGTAGACAGTCCCGATCGCTCCTCCTTTTCCCTGTCAACGGGCGATCGCACCATAATTCTTTCTACTCGCCAATCATCTGATCCATTCAATCTAGTCAACTCAATTTTGCAAATTTCATCCAGTGGCTTTGAGCACTGAGCCTACGACGCTCGCCCCTGGCAACGCTCCATTACGGCGTTCATTGAATCTTTGCTGAGTATTTGACGAACATTGGCCGAGCATTAGCCGAGCATTTTTCTCTTGTTCTCGTTCATTGGGAATCGGGAATCTTTTAGGCATGAATTAGGCATGAATTTGATCTTGATCTGATTTCTCATCAAATTTTGCAAGATTTTGAATTTGATATTGATCAGACATCACACTGATCAACTCTGCACTTCATCCCTAGTCCTATTTTCCCTAGTTCTATTTTCTCAGTCTGCAATCATTTCAGCCTGCATTGAGCTGACATCAATTTTTTACTGGGAATTTTCATTCCCATGGAGGTTTTCATGAAAGGTGACCGTACCCCCCGCATCAGAAATATTGCCATTGTGGGTCCCTACTCCAGTGGCAAAACGACGCTTTTGGAAAGTATTTTGTTTTTGTCGGGCGCAACCACGCGCAAGGGCAGCATTAAAGATAACAATACGGTGGGTGACAGTTCCCCGGAAGCGCGCGATCGGGGCATGGGCCTGGAGCTAAATGTGGCCAGCGCCGCTTATAAGGATGTGCAATTTAATTGGATTGACTGCCCAGGTTCCGTGGAGTTGGCCGCAGAAACCTACAACGCTTTGGTCGGGGTTGATGCGGCCGTGGTGGTTTGCGAACCAATGATCGATCGCGCCATTGTGTTGGCTCCTTTGTTTCAGTTTTTGGACACCTGGAAAATTCCCCATGTGTTGTTCATTAACAAAATGGATCGGGCATCGAGTCCCATTGCCGATATTTTGTCGGTGTTGCGGCCCGTTTCCAGCCGCCCGATCGTGCTGCACCAATACCCGATTCGCCAAGGCAACAGCCCGATCGGCTACATCGATTTAGTCAGCGAAACGGCCTATCACTACCACCCCGACGCGGAAGGCGATGACCCCGTGCCGCTGCCCGAACATTTGCGGGCGGAAGAACAAGTGGCTCGCCACGAAATGCTGGAAAGCTTGGCCGACCATGACGATGTGCTGCTGGAAAAATTGCTGGAGGATATTCAACCCAGCGAAGAAGAAATTTTGGTGGATCTGAGGCTGGAGTTGGGAGCCGATCAGATCGTGCCGGTGTTTGTGGGCATGGCGGAACAGCACTTGGGCGTGCGACCGCTGTTGGATGCCCTGCTCCGGGAAGCCCCAGACGCAACGGTGACGGCCACCGAGCGCGGGGTGGACGCGATCGCCCCCGATGCCGATAGCCCGATCGTGCAGGTGCTGAAAACCATGTATGCCAGCCAAGGGGGCAAGCTATCGATCGCTCGGGTCTGGAATGGCGCGATCGAAGATGGCATGAGCCTCAATGGCGTTCGCATTGGTGGCCTCTATCGCCTGATGGGCAGCCAACAAAAATCCCTGAGCCGGGCCGAAGTGGGCGATATTGTGGCCCTTGGGCGGTTGGACGGGGTGGCCACCGGAGAGGTGCTGGCACTCGATCGGGCGATCGGGCGGGATGAGTTGCCCAAAGCAGAATTACCGCCGCCGGTTTTTGCTTGGGCGATCGTTCCCGAAAACCGCAGCGACGAAGTGAAGCTCACCGCCGCCCTGGCCAAGCTCACGGACGAAGACCCCGCCGTCCGCTGGGAACAACATGGCGACACCCACGAAATCATCCTTTGGGGCCAAGGGGAAATTCACCTGCAAATCGCCATCGATCGACTGCGGCGCAAGTACAACCTGCCCATGGCTCCCCACCTGCCCCAAGTGCCTTACAAGGAAACCATTCGCAAACCCGTTTCCCGAATCCATGGGCGCTACAAGCACCAAACCGGCGGCCATGGTCAGTTTGGGGATGTGTATTTGGACATTCAACCCCAACCACGCGGCGCAGGCTACGACTTCCAGCAAAGGATTGTGGGCGGTGTTGTGCCCAAGCAATATATCCCCGGTGTGGAATCGGGGGTGCGAGAAGCGCTCGATCGCGGGCCCCTGGGCTTCCCGATCGTCGATGTGGCCGTGACCCTCACCGATGGTTCCTACCACTCCGTTGACAGCTCCGAGCAAGCCTTCAAGATGGCGGCCCACGTGGCCATGAAAACGGGCATTCCGGCAGCCCAACCGGTACTCCTGGAGCCGATCGACCTGGTGGAAGTTGCCATGCCCAGTGAGTTCACCGCCAAGGTCATGCAGCTAGTGACCGGGCGGCGCGGCCAACTGATGGGCTACGGGCCCAAGGACGGTTGGGCCGGCTGGGACACCATGCAGGCCTATCTGCCCCATGCGGAAATGCAAAGCCTGATTTTGGAATTGCGATCGCTCACCTTGGGCGTGGGAACGTTCTCTTGGCAGCATGACCACTTGCAGGAAGTGCCCGACAAACTCGCCGATCGGGTCTTGGCCCAAACCGGCAAAGGCTAGAAACGGTCGCTCGTTTCCATCCATTCCCAAAACTTTCCATTCCCCAAACTTCCGATCGATCCTTTTGAAACCTTAAAAGCGCCTGGCCATCCCCTGGATGGGCCGGGCGTTTCCCTTTGCAGCCCCCGCTCGATCGCTCAACACTTCCCCAGTGGCTCTCCCCCCAAACACCGCGCCCGCCACCGAGGACAGTTCCGAAAGCACCTCAAGATTAGACCTCTTGCATTAATCAAGACCCTCACCCTAAATCCCTCTCCCAAGTCGGGAGAGGGACTTGATCACCCGCCACGAGATCGCCGTAACCCAGCAGTTCTGGCTCCCCTTCGCCCACCTTGGGAGAAGGGGTTGGGGGATGAGGGCAACGAGCTGATTCGTGCAAGAGGTCTATTTGTTCAAGCCATTCGGAGAGTCCTTAGGAAAAATTCCAGAGAATTTTGAGAATATTTCTCAGTATTGATATACTGCTTTCGCCACCCAAAATTCAATTACTGCATTCCTAAGAGCGAAAAATGACGAGTAAACTGACTCGGCGGGTGTTCTTGGCAGGGGGATCAGCCCTAGCCACCGTGGCCCTGAGCGGACTGAACCGGGCCAACGCCCAAGGTGCAGGGGAAGTGAACCTGTACTCCGGTCGCCACTACGACAGCGATCGCCAACTGTATGAAGCCTTTACCCAAGCCACCGGCATCAAAGTCAACCTGGTGGAAGGCAGCGCCGATGCCCTAATCGAGCGCATCCAATCGGAAGGGGTCAACAGTCCCGCCGATGTTCTGATTACCGTGGATGCCGGTCGCCTTTGGTTAGCCGACAAGGCCGGCCTGTTCCGTCCCGTGTCCCAAAGCGCTGCCCCCAACCTTTATCGGGCGGTTCCCAACAACCTGCGTCACCCCAATGGTCACTGGTTCGCCCTGTCCAAGCGGGCCCGCGTGATCATGTACAACAAAGACCTGGTGAACCCCGCAGACCTCTCCACCTACGAGGCCTTGGCCGATAGCCGTTGGCGCGGCAAGATTTTGGTGCGGACTTCGAGCCATGTGTATAACCAATCCCTAGTTGGCGAGCTGGTGGGCGCATTGGGCGAACCCACCACGGAAACCTGGGTGCGCGGCCTGGTGGCAAACTTCGCTCGGCCCCCGGAAGGCAACGATACGGCTCAGATCAAGGCCTGTGCAGCGGGTCAAGGGTCGATCGCGATCGCCAACACCTATTACCTGCCCCGTTTGGTCAATTCCAAAGATGCCGCTGAGCGGGAGATTGCCGCCAAGGTGGGTGTGTTCTTCCCGAATCAACAGGGACGCGGCACTCACGTCAACATCAGCGGCGGCGGCGTGATTAAAACCGCCAAGAACCCGGAAGCAGCCGTGAAGTTCCTTGACTTTTTGGCAACCCAAAAGGCCCAAGAACTCTTTGCCCGCAGTGGCTATGAATATCCGGTGTTGTCCGGCGTGGCATTGGATCCCACCCTGTCTAGCTTTGGACAGTTCAAGTCTTCTAGCGCCAGTGCCAATGAGTTTGGGGGCAACAACGATCGCGCCCTCCGACTGATGGATCGGGCCGGTTGGCGCTAGGGCCAGTTGACCAGCGGGGGCTGATTGCGCGATCGGCCCACGGCGTTCCACTGTCTATGTTCAGCAAGCATCTATCCCAAGCGAGGCTATGTCTCGGCTTGGGAGTTTTTCATGGCAATTGTTGATCGAAACCTTGCCTTAACACAAACATTGCCATGGCAATTTCGCCCAAAGATTTTCTGGCAAGCTGCTTTCCGAAAACCTCTTTCCGAGAATTTCTTTTTAAAAATCTCTCAATCTCTTTTCAAGACTCTTTTTTTTAATTACAGCCTTTACCTAGAATTATTGGCACGCCATATTGCAGATGCCATGAAGCAACGGTTTGGTGGGCAGTGCTCACCCTACGGGCGACTATGCTTAGTAATTGAGGTAAGAGCTGTAATTAACTAATTAATTAATTAATTTCCGCACCCGCCGCCGCTTGGATAGCATCCAGGGATAGCAGTCGATCGCGGCTGCCGACAATGATGGCTCCCACCTGACCGCGCACTTGAGTGGAAATTACGTAGTAATAACCCACCACTTGATCGGCTGAATCACGACGGGGATCCGACACCACAAATTCCCGAGCCTGTTCCGTGTTTTCGTAGATTGCGGGAATTTCGGCCACCGTCACATCGGGGCCCAGGGAATTTTGGATCACCTCTGGCGTGACGCTGTGAATGCTGAGGTTTTCCGGCAGGGAATAGCACCCATCGGGGCGATCGGGGGCACAAGCGGCCCCGCCAGCATTCAACCCCGCCAACGCCGGTAAGCCTTGGGGCGTGGGGCTAGGGCTAGGTTCGGGGCTAGGACTTGGGCTGGGTGTGGGGCTGGGTGTGGGATTGGGGCTTGGGCTGGGTGCTGCCGACGGAGCCGGGGCCGGTTTGGCGGTTTGGGGCTTGGGAACCACCACCCGATTGGGCTGATTGACTTTCGGTTTTGGGGTTGCGGCCCGATCGGCCCGGCGTTGGGCCGGGGTCGATCGCGCGGGGCTGGGAGAAGGGGTCGATCGGGCCGGGGTGGTTTTCGGCAAATTGGTGACCCGAATGGGGGCCTCTTGGGCGCTCAGGGGCAGGGCCACCTTGTCCGGCTCCTTGGGCATTGGCAGCAACAACACCGCCCCATGGAGCACCACGGACACCACCACGCCCAGGCCCATGGCCCCCCAAAGGCTGATTTTGGCACTGGGAGACCAATCCACCAACTCGGGCCCTCGCCTTGGGGGGGCGTTTTGTTGCGATGCGCTGCTGGGTGATGGGTTTCTGGTGGGGGAATGGCTAGGCGGGGACTCCTCCATCGGGTCGATCGCCCCTGCGTCGGGCCCCTGGCTCCCCACGATCGCCGATCGAGCAGTCCTAGGAACTTCTTCTGAACGCACAGTCACCAAGGCCTGATCGGAAACCGGAAGGTTACTGCTCATTTTCCTTGGCTCCCATCCGGCAAGGTTGTGCCCAGGGTTTTGACCCCGCTGAGATCAAGCTTGGAGGGGCTGGCGTTCAGCAAATCTGCGCCGCTCAAGTCGGCCCCCGTCAGCTTGGCTTGGGTCAAGTCAGCCCCCCGAAGATAGGTTTTGGTGAGCCGGGCTTCGCTGAGGTTCGCCCCCGTCAGCTTGGCTTGGTTCATGCCCGCCTGGCTCAGGTCGGCTTTGGTTAAATTCGCTTGCTGAAAATTGGCCCCGTCCAGCTTGGCCTGGCTCAGGTTCACCCCGGTCAAATTGGCCTTTTGAAAGTTGGCTCCATTCAGGTTCGCCCCGGCAAAGTCTTGATTGCTCAGATCCTTGCCCGCAAAATCACACCTCGGACAGTCCTTGGGGTTTCCGGGCGATCGCTGGGCCGTGGGCTGGGTGGGGCAACCGCTCAGGGTCAACCCCAGGGCGATCGAGACCGTGAGCAACATTCCGCGCCCGATCGCGCCCCCAAGTTCCCATTTCAATGAGCGATCCCTCTTACCGGTTGCCGCGCGATCGCCCACAATCGCCCCTCTGATGCCAAACCCCATGCCCGAACCTGAAGTCGTGAAAGTATTTCCAAAACTGTTTTAACTCAAAGATTTCTCAACAAGCGAATCGCTTTAAGGTTGAGGAGCATTTAAATCTTTGAGAATTAGTTTCAGTAAGCATAGCATATTCTTACTGAGGTGCTTTCTGAAAGCCTTTTCCAGGTAGCTTCGCCAAAGGATTGAAATTTCTCTCAGAGGACTGTCTGAACAGTATTTTTTGACACAGATCGAGCGCTAATCGTCGTTAGAGCAAGGGGCTTAAGCTCCTTGTCTTTGTCGGGTTGGTAAGACCCGAAAGGTAGCAATTTAGGCTGTTCAGATACCCTCACAACCAATAGCCGATTCCTCGAGTTGAACGACACTGGCTATCTTGGGCACTGTCTGTTTTGGATCATCTGAACCCCAGCCGATCGCCAAACCCCAACAACGCGATCGCAGCTAGTCGTTTTCGTCCTTGGCTGGATGAACCTATCAACCCATTCCTGTTCCCTGTGATTTGCATGGAGTCATAGCCACCGATCAATATTCATCAAGTCATGACACCCTAGACAATTCATCAGAGCAGGGGTAACTCGATCGCCTTAATTAGGCATAAAGAAGCAGAATTGGATGCTCCAGATCAATTTATTGAACTGCAAAAACCTGTTAGGATTCATCGAAAATCAGCTTCAATTTATTCAAGACAAAAGTAGCCGTAAAATTAGTCTCAAGAACTAATCTTAAGAACCAAGTAAAGAAATCAACCAAAAGATTAATTAATAGATGCTTTGATGAATGAACCGCTATTGATTTATCCTTAATAAGCACAATCAGTAATTCAAAGAATTTTAGGCGCGAGCAATCCTTTAAGTTACCAGATCAGGCGATCGAGTGACCTAGTGATAAAATAACCAAACGGTTGCCCAAAGCCGCCCAAACGTTCCAGACCAACACCAATTTCATCAGGCAATCCCCCAACATGGCCAATCGTCCTCGCCAACTAGATGCAGAAACCATGGCTCGACTGCGAGCAGAGGCCGCCGCTCCCTATCGAGGTCTTCGGCGCTTGTTCTATGGTGCTTTTGCTGCTTCGGGAGCACTGGGTGGGTTCATTTTTTTACTAAAATTGCTAGCGGGCGAAAACCCGACGGATGTGTTGCCTAATTTGGCACTGCAAGCGGGTGTGGTGGCGCTGATGGTTTGGTTATTTCGGATCGATCGGGGACGGGAGCGAAATCAATAAGCATCATCTATGACTTGGGAAAATTAATTAGAGCAATTAATTAGAGCATTTAAAGAATAATCGTCAGAAAACAACTTACAAATCGCAATTAATTGATCGCGATTCATAGGCAACCATTCATAGATCACGCACAGATGATTTTTAGGTAGTTCATCGACCATCTGCCAGGGTCATCAAAAGCCAATTCCCAAAAACCACCAGCAACGAACCAGCAACAACTATAGATAAACTACAGACAAACTACGGACAACAATCGCCGGACGCATTCAGCCTCCAGTGGGAACCGGGGTGATCGGTTCTGAATCTTTAGAATTTTGAGGCAGAGAGGTAGGGGCAAAATGAGCGACAGCACGGACATTTGAGGCATGGGCCGCCACCACCGCTTGGCAAATGGGCAATGACGAACGGTTGGCGTTGCAAGCGTTCGCTAAACTATCTGGGGCGATCCTATGATCTTAATTAATCCCAATGGTGCGCGATCGCTGTCGGGTGATCTCCCCTCTTGGGTTAATGTGGGTTGTCTCTGGTGTGTTGCCAAATTCAATAGACCACTGAAGCAGCAGCCCCCTAAAGTGCCCTGCAACGTCGATCCAGAGATCGAACTCATCAGTTGCTAAGTGGGCTACTGGGCGATCGTTGAGTTAGCCATCTTTAGCATTAGCCGTCTCTTCTTTGCCTTTAAACCTTCGTTTTTGAACCAATGACTATGGTGGGTCAACCAGTGGGCACAACTCGATCGAGCCAAAGGGCCGCAGCCAAGCGGGCCCGGCGGGCCATGGGAGCCAGTCTGATGGCGGCGGCGATGGGAATTGGGCAGGTGTCCCAGGCGATCGCCCAGCCAGCGCCCCCCACGCAGCCGGTTCCAGTGCGCCAGCCGATGACGGTCATCTCCGACGTGCAAGAGGCCAACTCGATCGCGGGAATTGTGACGGCGCGGGGCAACGTTCAGGTGGACTATCCCGCTCGGATGCTCAAAGCCACCGCCGCCCAGGCACAATATTTCAGCAACGAACGCCGTTTGGTGATGTCGGGTGATGTGTTTGTGCTGCAAGACGGCAATAGCCTGCGGGCCGAAACGGTCACCTACTATGTCGATGAAGGGCGATCGATCGCGCTGCCCTTGCCCAACCGCCAAGTGGAATCGGTCTACTTAGTGTTGGACACCACCACGCCCACGGTCTTGCCTTCGTCTTCGGGGCCGGCGGGGGGACTGCCTGCCGCGCCGGCCGTGCCTTCGCTGTTTGCCCCCACCGCGCCCTAAAATTTACCGCTGTTCGATCGCCGCTGGCCGGCTTGCATCCTTTCGTGGGGGTACACCGTTGAAGATTGTTCTTGAAAACGTCCAGAAAGCCTACGGTGAGCGTCTAATTGTCAACCGCGTTAGCCTCACGGTGGAACGGGGGGAGGTGGTTGGGCTGCTGGGGCCAAACGGCGCAGGCAAAACCACCGTTTTCTATATGGCCACGGGGTTGGAACGGCCCGACAGCGGCCATGTGTGGCTTGATGACCAAGACATTACCGAACAACCCATTCACCAACGGGCCCGCCTCGGCATTGGTTACCTGGCCCAAGAACCGAGTGTGTTTCGCCACCTGAGTGTGGCGGATAACTTGCGCCTGGTGTTGCAGCAAGCCAAGCTACCCCGAGAGATGCAGGAGCGCCGTCTCCAGCAGTTGGTGCAAGATTTTGGGCTGGAGAAAGTGGCCCACACGCCGGGAATTCAGGTGTCAGGGGGTGAGCGCCGCCGCACGGAAATTGCCCGCGCCTTAGCCGTGGGATTGGAGGGGCCCCAGTTCCTGTTGCTGGATGAACCCTTTGCGGGCATTGACCCGATCGCAGTGGCCGAAATTCAACGCATCGTGGCCGGCCTGCGCGATCAGGGCATGGGGATTCTGATTACCGATCACAACGTGCGGGAAACCCTGGAAATTGTCGATCGCGCCTATATTTTGCGGGAAGGCCAGATCCTCGCCTCCGGAAACGCCACCGAGCTGTATGGCAACCCCTTGGTGCGGCAATATTACTTGGGTGACAAATTTCAGCCCTAACGTTCCGCCCCTGCCTCAGCCCCCACTCCAACCCTCGCCTTCTCGCAGGCCCCTCAGCCGCTATTCCCGACCAGACACCCTATGACCTCCAACACCGTACCCCAGCCATCCTCCGCCCCTCCTTGGCAAAACTGGCTGCCACAAATCAGCGTGATGGATCGTTACCTGGCCAAGGAATTGGCCATGCCCTTTCTGTTTGGGGTTGGTGCATTCTCCTCGATCGGGGTTTCCGTCGGCACGGTTTTTGACCTCGTGCGCAAAGTCGTAGAAGAAGGATTGCCCATTCACCTGGCCATGCAGGTGATGTTGCTGCAAATGCCCTACTTCATCGTGCTGTCTTTCCCCATGTCCACCCTGTTGGCCTCCATGATGGCCTTTGGGCGGCTGTCCAACGACAGCGAATTGGTGGCCCTCCGCAGTTGCGGCATTGGGGTTTATCGAATTGTTGCGCCGGCCTTGGTACTCAGCCTGTTTGTCACGGGTTTAACTTTTGTTTTTAACGAAGCATTAGTGCCCGCCGCCAACTACCAAGCCACCACCATTTTGGAGCGTGCCCTAGGAACCGACGATAATCAACCCTCTTTCCGGGAAGAAAATATTTTCTATCGGGAATTCAGCGAAGTTGAAAAACCGGACGGCGAGAAAAAAAGCATTCTCAGTCGTGTGTTTTATGCCGAGCGCTATGACGGCAAGCAGATGCTGTCCCTGACGATTATCGATCGCTCCCAGGCGGGCATCAGTCAGATTGTGACCGCCAAATCTGCCGTTTGGAATCCCCAAGAACGGGCCTGGGATTTCCGAGATGGCACGATTTATTTGGTGGCTCCCGATGGTTCCTACCGCGATATTTTGCGTTTTGAACAACAACGGTTGCAGCTACCCCGAACGCCCCTTGATTTGGCCGTGCGCGATCGCTTCTCCAATGAGCTGAATATTGCCGAAGCCCAGGAGCGTTTGGCCATTTTGCGTCAGAGCGGCGAGCGAGCAGAAATCACCAAGTTAGAGCTGCGAATTCAGCAAAAATATGCATTTCCCTTCATTTGCGTAGGCTTTGGTTTGGTGGGTTCAGCACTGGCCAATCGTCGCCATCAACGCCTTGGCCGCGCCACCAGTTTTGGTGTGAGCGTGGTGGTCATTTTCGCCTATTATTTGTTGGCTTTCCTGATGGATGCCTTGGCCCGCACAGAGTTTCTGTCGCCGATGGTGGCGGCTTGGTTGCCTTTGCTGGTGGTTGGGGCGTTGGGGACGGGGCTGCTGGTGCGGGCGGCACGCTAAATTTCCCAGTTCAACTCCATCCAACCCAATTCAATTTTCCCAATTCAATTCAACTCAATCCAACCGTTCATTCAAAGCTAAATCCAACATTCAATTCAGGAACCTACCCGAGTTTTCGGGATAAGAGACTTGGAGAATATTTGAAAAGTATCTTGAAGCCCTGATCAAGTCCCAATCGTCTTGGGCAGCAAGGGGCTTAATCCCCTTGTCTGGATTGATCGTTGGAGTTAGCAAAAATCCGTTTTGGGTTTTCAGAAATTCGCTCAGCAGTCCGAAAAATTTTGCCCCCGTTCATGAGTGCTATTGCCCCCGATTTTCGGTTTGAGTTAGTGGCTGAATGTTCCCAAACATCGGCCCGCGTTGGTGTTTTTCACACGCCCCACGGCATTGTGGAAACCCCTCGCTTTATGCCCGTGGGCACATTGGCCAATGTCAAAACCCTGTCGCCGGATCAAGTGGCCGCCACCGGGGCCCAGATGATTTTGTCGAATACCTATCACCTGCATTTGCAACCGGGTGAAGGCATCGTGCAGGCGGCGGGCGGACTGCACAAGTTTATGAACTGGCAGGGGCCGATTCTGACGGACTCGGGCGGGTTTCAGGTGTTTAGCCTCAGTGAAATGCGGCAAATTAGCGATCGGGGCGTGACGTTTCGATCGCCCCACGACGGCAGCATTATTGATTTCACCCCCGCAAAATCCATTCAAATTCAAAACGCCCTCGGATCCGACGTGATCATGGCGTTTGATGAATGTCCGCCCTACCCAGCCACCCGCGAACAGGTGGAAAAGGCGACCGATCGCACCTACCAATGGCTGCTGCGGTGCATCGAGGCCCATCAGCGTTCTGATCAAGCCCTATTCGGCATTGTCCAAGGGGGAACCTACGCGGATTTGCGAGCCAAGGCGGCGGCGGATTTGGCGGCCCTGGATCTACCCGGCTACGCGATCGGGGGGGTGAGCGTGGGGGAACCGCCGGAACTGATTGAGCACATCGTGAAAGCCACCACGCCCCTGTTGCCTCCCCACAAATTGCGCTACTTGATGGGGGTGGGGACTTATCGAGAAATGGCCCAGGCGATCGCTGCCGGGATTGATGTGTTTGATTGCGTGATTCCCACAAGACTGGCGCGGCACGGGGCGGCCCTGGTGCAGGGTGAGCGTTGGAACCTGAAAAACGCCCAATTCCGGGAAGATTTCCGGCCGCTGGATGAAACCTGCCCTTGCTACACCTGCCAAAACTTCAGCCGCGCCTACATCGGCCACCTGATCCGCGCCAAGGAAATTTTGGGCTACACGCTGCTGGCAATCCACAACGTGACGGAGCTAATCCGATTCACACAACGGATTCGATCGGCTATTTTGGCGGGCAATTTTGCCGATGAATTTGCCCACTGGTTGCGCCCGGCTGATGACCTAGCCGCCGCCGCCCGCCTCGATGATTGAGTATCCACCCATGATCCACAGGCGATCGCCAGCAGAAGCGCGATCAAGTGGGGCGATCGCACCATGGCCCGCCCAAAACCAGCGTCTAAAATAGATCAATTCATTGCTCTCGGGAGATGCCGATCGTGAACTGGCGCGGAACGACGACAACTTGGCGCGATCGCCTGTTTGGTGCTTTGGTCTATGCCCTGCCGCTGGTGGATGTGGTGGGCTTTGGTGGCTCCATCTTCCGGGAACTGCCGTTTTTGACGGTGTTGTATGTGCCGCTGCTGCCCCTGCTTCAGCTCTACCAAATTCCCTTCATGAGCTTCATCATCTTTTTGGTGCTGTTCTTGTTGGTGGTTCGTAACAGCAACATCAGCTATTTCATTCGTTTCAACACCATGCAATCGATTCTGATTTCGATTTTGGTGTCCCTTTGTGGGCTGGTGATTCAGTATGTTTTCCAGCCGATCGGGGGCTTTGTGGTGCAAACCCTGGCCAGCACGGTGTTCTTGGGAGTTGTGGTCGCGGCCATTTACTCGATCGTCCAGTCGGCTTTGGGGCGCTTGGCAGAAATTCCCAGCCTCTCGGAAGCGGTGCACATGCAGGTGCGCTAATCGCTGTTCACGGCATCGGGGCGATCAGGAGAATTCGGGCGATCGGGCAGCCCCTCGGTGGGGTATGATATACAGCCCGTGAATCCTTGTCGATCGGCAACAGCGGGGCCCTCAGCATTGCCCCCCAGTCAGCCCGATCGACCATTCTATTGTCCGCAAGGAACTACCCATCCATGTCTGCAAATCGCCTCTACGAAACGATGTACATCCTGCGCCCCGACCTCAACGAAGAGGCCGTGGATGCCAACATCAACAAATATCGGACGATGCTGACGGAGCAAGGAGCCACCGGCCTCGAAATCCAACATCGTGGCAAGCGCCGGTTGTCCTATGAAATCAACCGTTGCCGCGAAGGCGTGTACATCCAAATGAACTACGAACACGCCACCGGCAGCCACATCGCCCCCATGGAAAAGGCCATGCGCCTCAGCGAAGACGTAATTCGCTACCTGACGATTAAGCTCGATCCTCGCAAGGTGAAGGCCGCCGCCGAAGCGGAATCGGCTGCTTAAATCCCAAGCTCGATCGAGTGGGGTTTGAGCTTCCGTTCAAGCCAAAACAACTTAAGGGCCAGGGCGTGGGAGCTACCGCGCCCTTTTTTGCGCTCATGTTTGCGCCCGTGGTTTTGCCCAAACCCTGATCCCAGCCAGCCAACTTTTTGGGAAATCGTTACTCTAGGGCCAGGGAAATCGATCGAACGCATCCGTTCCGCAGCGTCGGGCTGGCTCCGTGAAGATGCATCCCTGATTTTGCAACAGTGCTGGCCTGAAGATTTGCCCAATTGACTTGACCAAAATTCAGCTCAACTAGGCTAAAAACTGAGCCGATCCAACTCAATTGGCTAAGCTCAGTTCGTCCAACTCAGTTCATTCAATTCAAGACCCAAAATTAACAAACGGCGGATGCAACCTATGGGTGGGGTGATGGGGAAACCACAAGATCAAAATCAGTTCAGAACCCAAAGCCATTCGCTGCGATCGGGCAACGGCAACGCCCCCGGCTGGTTGGCTTGGGTGGCGGCCCTGCTGCTGTGGCTACCGGCAACCACGGCCTGGGCCGCGCCCGGGCCGGTCATGGGTTCTGTTTTTGGCAATTTGTTTGCGGGCAATCGCCCCGAAAACTTGGGCGCTGTGGCGGGTCAACTTCGCCCCTGTCCCAACAGTCCCAATTGCGTCAGCAGCCAAACCCCAATCACGGATTTGCAACACACGATCGCCCCGCTCCAGATCATGGGCGATGCGGATCATGTCTTTGCGGCCCTGACCGAGTTGGTGAAAGCGACGGAACGCACCACCGTGATTACTGAATCGCCCGATTATCTCTACGCAGAATTCGCCACACCGCTGCTGGGGTTTGTGGATGATGTGGAATTTTTGCTAGATGGAGAAACCAATCAAATTCAGGTGCGATCGGCTTCGCGATTGGGGGAATCAGACTTGGGACTCAATCGGCAGCGCATCGAAACCCTGCGGGCCCAATTGACCCAAAAGCTGGCTTTGGAACAGGCCGCATTGATCCCCACGCCCTCGAATTCAACTTCTGAGAATTCAACTCCTGAGAGTTAATCTCCTCATAATTCAGCCCCTGAATGAGTTTTCTAAACCCATGGGCTAATTTGGGCGAATTCATGCCCTAGATTAGTCCCCTGATTCCTGAAAACAGAACCATTGCAGAGGATTGCAACAGACCGAACCTATGGGTGCATCGGCCACAAAGCAAGACACGATCGCCGCTATCGCCACGGCGATTGTGCCGCAACAGGGCAGCGTTGGCATTGTGCGGATGTCGGGGCCCGAGTCCTGGGCGATCGCCCGGCGAATTTTTCGGGCCCCTGGCTCCCAACCCTGGGAAAGCCACCGAATTTTGTATGGCTATTTGCACAATCCCCAAACGGGCGAAACCGTTGACGAAGCCCTGCTGTTGTTGATGGCAGCTCCGCGCACCTACACCCGCGAGGACGTGGTGGAACTCCACTGCCACGGGGGAATGATGGTGGTGCAACAAACGCTACAGCTCTGTTTGCAGCAGGGGGCGCGTCTGGGGCAACCGGGGGAATTTACGCTGCGGGCATTTTTGAATGGGCGGATTGACCTGACCCAAGCGGAAAGCGTCGCGGACTTGGTGGGGGCCCAGTCGCCCCAGGCGGCCCAGGCGGCCTTGGCGGGGGTGCAAGGGAAGCTGGCCCGGCCGATTCGCGATTTGCGATCGAGCTGTATGGACTGGTTGGCGGAAATTGAGGCCCGCATTGATTTTGAAGATGACCTGCCGCCGCTGGATTTGCCCGCCGTGACGGCGGCCCTGCAAACCATCGCTACCCAGGTCGATCGCTGGTTGGCCACGGCCGATCGGGGCGAGCTGTTGCGCAGCGGCTTGAAGGTGGCGATCGTCGGGCGACCGAACGCGGGCAAGTCCAGCCTGTTAAACGCCTGGAGCCGTAGCGATCGGGCGATCGTCACGGAGTTGCCGGGAACCACACGGGACGTGGTGGAATCGCGGCTGGTGGTGGGCGGCATCCCAATCCAAGTGCTGGATACGGCGGGGATTCGGGAAACCGATGACCTGGTGGAAAAAATTGGAGTGGAGCGATCGCGGGCCGCGGCTCGATCGGCGGATCTGCTGCTGTTGGTGATCGAAGCGCCCCGGGGCTGGACGGGGGGCGATCGAGCCATCTATGAACAAATCCGCGCCGCCGACCCCGATCGACCTCTGCCGCCGACCATTTTGGTGGTGAACAAAATCGATTTGGTGGCTCCGGAAACGATTTCGTCTCTGTTGCCCCAGGATTTTGCCCAAGTGGTTTACACGGCGGCGGCGGAAGGGCGCGGCATTGACGATTTGGAGCAGGCGATTTTGCAAATTGCCCGATCGGGTCGGGTGCAGGCGGCGGATTTGGATGTGGCGATTAATCAGCGGCAGGCGGCGGCCTTGCTGCGGGCCCAACAGGCGATCGGGCGGGTCTGCGAAACCATGGATCAACAATTACCCCTGGATTTTTGGACGATCGACCTGCGGGACGCGATTCAAGCCCTGGGGGAAATCACTGGCGAAGAGGTCACAGAATCCGTGCTCGATCGAATTTTCAGCCGCTTTTGTATTGGCAAATAATTGGCAAATAATATTAAGCGGCTAATCAAAAAATAGCGTTGAGTCGCTAATCCAAGCCTTGATAAAGGGCGCTGATTGGAAACTCCAAATCCAAACTGGTTAGCATTACTTGATCGCCCGTTTGGTAAACTGTTAAGACCCAAGCACCATCGACCTGGCGACGATAACAACTGACCAGGGGTTGATCCTGTGCAATTAACAGATATTCCATTAACAAATCCAGTTTTTGATAGTCCTCAAACTTTTGGGTGCGATCGAATAATTGGGTACTGGGCGAAAGCACTTCTCCAATCAATTTGGGATAGCGTTTGACTTGGCGATCCAGGCGATCGCGCGGGTCACAGGTGACAAAAATATCGGGATAGTAATAGAACTGATCTTGGTAGGCAACTTTGACATTGCCCGAGTGAAACCGACAGTCCGAATTACCCAAGTGCAAATTAATAAGCGTTAACAAATTAAGGGCAATTCGATCGTGGTTATCCGTGCCGCCCGCCATCGCATAAACCAGCCCCTGACGATATTCGTGGCGGTGGGGGCTGGCTTGTTCTAGCTCTAAATAATCCGTAGGGCTGATGTAATTAGGAACGGCAATCATGGCGGCGCGGCAGGGTTTGGCTAGGTCAATTTTAACCAGTCCCATTTAACCAATCCAACGGGCCACGCCGGAGCCGATCGCCCCTAGCAACCGCCCACTTGCAACCCGTCGGGCAACTCCAGCGTGTCGCCCAGGGTCGTGCCGTTGTGGTAGGCCGCCAGCAAGACTTCACTGGTTTTGCCCCAGGCGATCGCCCCGGTAGCATCCAGCCCGATCGCCCCCAAATCGCGACCCCGATCGGCCGCCTCCGCCATCGACTTTTCAAAGGCCGCTGCCAGGCCCAAGCCGTCATCCACCCGGATCACAATCTTGGCCGCCAAGCATTCATCCAAAATGTCTTCGCCAATACCGGTGCAGCTCACGCCCGCGCGGGCCGTGGCATAGTTGCCCGCTGGGGTGGCGGAGTCGCTGACCCGGCCAATGCGCTCAAAGCCTTTGCCTCCGGTGGACGTGCCGGCCGCCACGCGCCCTTGCTGATCCAGCGCTACCACGCCGATCGTGCCGCGGCCCGCCGAGTCCGACCGCGCACCGGCTTCGACTTCGGCGATCGTGGAAGCCATCGATCGCTTGCTGAAGTTGTCCTTGCGCTCCTCGATCCACTCATTCAGCCGCAAATCCGTTAGCGGGTTATAGATCGGCAGGGCTAGCTCCCGCGCCAACTCCGCCGATCCCACATCCGACAACACCCGATCGCTCTGGGTTTGCAAAAAGGCCGCCAGTTCGATCGGGTTTTGGATCCGCGACACATTAATCGTGCCGCTGAACCGTTGGGCGCTGCCATCCATCAGAGATGCGCTCATCCGAATTTGCCCATCGGACTGCAACACCGATCCCGTACCCGCATTGAAGCGCGGTTCATCTTCCAACAACCGACAGCCCAGCACCACCGCTTCCTGGGCGCTGGCTCCGGCCAACAAACGTTCATAGACCTGTTCCACAATGCCGGACAGCAGCGCCCGAACGGCGGCCACGCCTCCCTTGCCCTGGAGCGAGCTGCCCGCACCGCCGTGGATGATCAATTTGGGTTGGGTGTTGGGTTGTGTAGATGCTTGACTCATGGCGGGTGATCGAAAGGGCGATCGCAAAAAGACCGCCTCAGATTGTCCGGCTTTGGGGGAGGCTTGTCCAGGGCATTGGAAGAGGGCGAAAGCCTTAGAGAATCCATGAAACGGGTCGATCGAGATTTGCTAAGCCTTGACCCGATGCCAACCAAACACTGACCCGATCCCGATCGCGACGGGACTAGGGGGTAAGAAGGAGACCATTCAAGTATCAATTTTGACGAACCAGCCGCCGCCTTGGCCCGCAACGCCTCTTCGTTCTAATTCGGGGATCTTGCTCGTTCTCCAGCCAAGCAGGCTACAAATGTTCCAGAATCAGCGATTCTGAGGATTCAAGGCTAAGGTAGGGGGTGATCGCGGCGACTCTCACTCAATTACTGATCTCAAGCATCATCAATTCATAGCAATCCAGCGATCTGAGTAGATCTAAGGAGGTTCAAGGAGATCCGAGAAGATTTCAGGAAATCCGAGAAACTTCAAAGAGATCTGAGCGGATCAACGAAGCAATGATTTAGCACCTGACCGGCCCGGCCATCCCCATGACCATCCGCCCACCGTCGCCTGCGTTCCATGTTGGCTCAACCCTTGCTTAAAACCATTACGAAATGGATTCGCCTCCTGAATCGGTTATGGGCCGGGTCAGTGTTGCTGTCTTGGCGCGATGGGACAGCGATCGCCCTGTTGGTGGCGGTGGTGGTGGTGATGGTGCGGGGGTTGGGCTGGATGCAGGGGACAGAGTGGGCCGCGTTTGATTTGCTGGTGCGGTGGCGGCCGGCCCGTTTGGAGCAACGGGTGGTGTTGGTGGTGGTGACGGAAGCGGACTTGCGCTTGTTTCGGCAATGGCCCCTATCCGATGAAAAGTTGGCGGACTTGCTGGAAACGTTGGAAGAGTATGAACCCCGGATGATTGGGCTGGATTTGGTGCGGGATTTTCCCATGCCCCCGGGCAACGATCGCCTGGAAAAGTTGCTGCGCCAGTCCGATCGCCTGGTGGGGATCCGCAAGGTCAGTGGCGAGGGCATCGCGCCGCCCCCGGCCCTCATCCACAAACCTGGGGCGATCGCCGCGTCGGATTTGCTGCTGGATCCCGATCGCAAGGTACGGCGGGCGATTTTGTCCCTGGCTGACCAGCAGGATCAAGCGGTCTTTGGTTTGGGAACCCAATTGGCGCTGAACTATCTGGAGCGCCAACCCAACCCGATCACGTTGGAAGCCCTTGATGAAGAAGCGGGCCTCTATCAACTGGGTCGCGCCACCATCGCCCCCTTCCAGGGCAATGACGGAGCCTATGTGGGGGCGATCGATGATGGCTATCAACTGCTGTTGGACTATCGCGGCTTGGCCTGTCCCACCGACAGCCAGCGCAATTGCGGGTTCCAGGTTTATTCGGCCAATGATGTTTTGAATCGACGAGTGCCCCTGGATGCCCTCTACGATCGACTGGTATTGGTGGGGGTCACGGCGGAAAGTCTGGGCGATCGGTTCTATACCCCCTACAGCGACACAGACCAGGGCCCGCAACTGACCTCCGGCGTGGAAATCCATGCCACGATCGCCAGTCAACTGCTATCGGCGGCGATCGACGGCTGGCCCCTTCTTCAGGTTTGGAGCGACTCCTGGGAAATGGGCTGGATCGTGCTTTGGACTGTGGGGGGCACGCTGCTGGGCTGGACCCTACGCCAACCGTTGCTGTTGTTTGCCATGACGGCTTTGGGCATCGTGGCCATTCTGGCGGCCGCTTGGCAAGCGTTGCAATGGATGGTTTGGATTCCGCTAGTGCCGCCGGTTTTGGGGCTGGTGGGCGGTTCCTTTGGGGCCTCGTTGGGGTTGGCGGCCAAAGAACGGCGCGATCGACAAACCATCACCGAGCTGTTTGAGCGCTACGTTACACCGCAGGTGGCCCAGGTGATTTGGCAAAGCCGCCATCAAATTGTGCGGCGCGGAGAATTCATTGGGCAAATTTTGCCAGCCACGGTCATGTTTGCGGATTTGGTGGGGTTCACGTCGATCGCGGAATCCAACCCACCGGAAATTATCTTTCCCTGGCTGAATGAATATATGCAGTCCATGACCCAAAGCGTACTCGATCGCAACGGCATCGTGAACAAGTTCATTGGCGACGCAATCATGGCCCTGTTTGGCGTACCGGTTCCCCAATCGCGCGATCACCAGGTGGGTGACGATGCGATCGCCGCCGTCACCTGTGCTGTGGAGATGGGTCAACGGCTCCAGCGCTTAAATCAACAGTGGCGCGATCGGGGCCGCCCCACCGCCGCCATCCGAATTGGCATCGCTTCGGGCCCCGTGATGAGTGGTTGCATTGGCAATGTCCGCCGGTTGGAATACACCGTTATTGGGGACACTGTGAACATAGCCGCCCGATTGGAAAGTTATGACAAGTCCTTTGATGGGGGGCTTTGTCGCATTTTCATTGAAGAAGAAACCTATCGCCATGTGCGCGACCGCTTTCCCACCCGCTTCATTGGCCCAGTTACCCTCAAGGGGCGAGAACGGGCCACAAATATCTATCAAGTGCTGTTACCTTTGCAGCCAGATGATCTCAACAAAACCCCTTAGAATGCTCGCTGCAACCCCTGCTTTCCCGCATTCTGGAAGAGCAAGGTTAAACCGGCCCCGTCGGCCCAAGAATGGAAAAAGACTCGCATCACCCGGTCGGCAGGTTTTGAAAATGGTGCGGGTGAAAGTGGTGTGGGATCGGTCAATCTCGATCCATCCTGTTCCAGCTCTCTTAGCTCAGGCTATCCCAGTCTCCCATGGGACTTTTGGGCAAACACCAGCATTATTCAGCCATTTCTGAAGTATTTTAGAACCACTTTTCAAGTTATTTTGCCGACCGGCTCTTGGGTGATTTTTTCTAGTCATTTTCTTTAGTCATTTTTTAAAGGCATTTTGCTGCTTTTTTCAAAATTCCTTTTCCAATCCACTTCAAAACCCACTTCCTAAGCGCATCCCGTGGCAATGGCCCAATCCCGATCGCCCACTCAGCCACTGATTAACTAGTTTGCTCGGTCACCGATCGCAGGGGATCCGGAGCCAAACCGACTCGATCGACCGTCGGCCCAGCGGCTACCAGCCCCTTGATCCAGACCTCAGACGAAATATGAAAGGGTGCAATTCTCATTCATCACCTAAAATGTGACCTTGTTCAACACCAAGCAAGAAGGGGCGAATATCTTTGGAGGAATACCCTTGAGCAAAGATATTCCTCCAAAGATCTTTGTTATGCCATCACTTTGATCACAGCATTGCATCCGGTCTGCTCGGTGACGAATGGCCAAGATTTCTTCTGTTGATTGCCGATGGGTTGCCTATTGATTGCCTCTTAATTGCCTGTCAATCGTTAATTGCCTGTCAATCGCCCATTGCCTGTGTGTTAGTTGCCTGTGTGTTAATTGCCCTGTTCATGACCTGCTAGCGACCTGTTGACGACCTGTTGACGACCTGTCAATCACCTGTTAATCCCCCGTTGATGCCTATCAATTCCCCGTTGACTGCTGGGCAATCGCCCGTGGATCGGATAGCGATCCCCGTTGATTGCCCTCGATCGCCCAGTTGATCGCTCACCTGCCAACTGTCTGTCGGGAGGTCACCACCCACCCCGAAGCCCCAACAATCACGCGGCGGCCCAGTCGCTTTGTGCTTATTTGGTTTTGTCTATGAAGATGCCTTGGCTACCCACGATCGTTGCGAGCGGAACTGTTGTTGCGATTTTGGCCGGCACTTGGCTGTTTGATCAGGCCGATCGCGATCGCCGTTTATACGATCGACGATCGCGCATTTCGGCGGAGCTGACGGCCCTGGAAACCCAAATTCAAAGCAACCTGAAGGTGCGGGCCATGCTGGGCTACAGCCTCGCCACCTACATTGCCACCGAAGGGCGACTCAACACCGCAGCATTCAACGCCTTTGCCGGTTCAATCATTGCCGATGATCCGGCCATCCAAGCGGTGCAGGTGGTGCAGGGGCCGCGGGTTGTATACCGCTATCCCCCGTTGTCACCCACCGAAATTAACCCCCGAGTTCCCACTTCAGCCGCTTGTCCGCCTCAGCCGATCGCAGCGGGTCGATCGCGGGCCCCTTCTTGGACATTAGCCACGGATTTACCCTGGGATTTAAATCCCGTTTGTCTCCCCCGTCTCCAGTTCGATCGCCCCCGGCCTCTGCTTCTCATCAACACCACCATGCCCATTCGCCAGTTGGCCCCCTCGAGTCAACCCCCCATCCAGGTGCAAGTGGCGATCAAGGTTAACCAAGTGGTGGAAGATTTGCGCGCTAATCGCCAATCGTCGGTGCATCTGGCCGTGTGGGTGCGAGGTCAAGCGCTGGAGCGACAGTTTGGGGAATCAATTTTGGCTCGCCAGCAACCGGTGCGATCGTTCCTGCAAGTGGGCAACAGCCATTGGGAACTGGCGGCCCTGCCCCGAGATGGTTGGGTGCTGTACTCGCGTCGATCGCTCTGGACTTGGTTAACCGGCTGTGGCTTGGCGATCATTGGCGGTATACAGATCTATCGCTGGATGCAATTGCCCGCCCGCCTGGCCGATCGGGCGCAATCCAACGAAGACCGCTGGCAACTGGTGCTCCAGGGCAACAATGACGGTATTTGGGATTGGAACCCCAAGTCCGATGAAGTGGTCTACTCCAGCCGCTGGAAATCCATGTTGGGCTATCAAGCCGATCAAATTGGCAACCGCCGATCGGAATGGATTTCTAGAGTGCATCCCGATGATTTGGGTCGGGTTTTGCGGGGCTTTGACGATTATGTCAACCGCAAAATCGATGAATATTCCATGGAATATCGGCTGCGATGTCGTGATGGCCAATACAAATGGATTTCGGCTCGGGGTCAAGCCCAGTGGGATCGCCGGGGACAAGTGCAAAGAATGGTGGGATCCATTACCGACATTGACAAACGCAAGCGCTCAGAAGCAGCCCTCCGAGAAAGCGAAGAACGGTTTCGGGCAATTGTGGAACAGGCCGCGATCGGGATTTGCCAAATTGACCCCAACGGTCGCTATTTACATGTCAATCAGCGGTTCTGTAACCTCCTGGGCTACACAGAAGCAGAACTTTTGCAGCAAACCTTTCAGGATTTGACCTATCCCGGCGACTTGGCCGAAAACCTCCAACAATCCCAGCGGCTTTGGCGAGGCGACATTTCCTCCTTTTCCCTGGAAAAACGCTACCTGCGCAAGGACGGTCAGCTCCAGTGGGTGAATGTGACCGTTTCCCTGGTGCAATCCGCCAGCGACGCACAACCCTACACCCTGGCCCTGGTTGAAGACATCAGCGCCCGCAAACAGGCGGAAGAACAGCTAACCTACAACGCGTTCTACGATGCCCTGACCGGGCTGCCCAATCGAAACTTATTTGTCGATCGGCTGAAAGTTTGCCTCAGCCAATCCCAGCGCCACGCCAATCGGATGTTTGGGGTGTTGTATGTGGACCTCGATCGGTTCAAAGTGGTCAACGACAGCCTGGGACACCATGCGGGCGATGAACTCTTGGTGCAAATTGGCCGCCGTCTGCAAAGTTGCCTGCGGTGCAACGACACCGTGGCCCGGCTGGGGGGCGATGAGTTTGCCGTGATTTTGGATGATGTGGGCACGAGTGAGGAAGCCCTTTGGGTGGCCGATCGGGTGCAGGAACACCTGAAACAGCCCTTTCATATCCATGGCCATGACTTCTACACCAGCGCCAGCATTGGCGTGGCCCTCAGCCAGGATCCCGCCACCCAACAGCCCTACGCCAACTGGCAAAACCTCATGCGCGATGCGGATATTGCCATGTATCGTGCCAAGGCTAACGGCAAGGGCTGCTCCCAAGTCTTTGAGCCAATGTTGCACCACAGCACCCTCACGCAGTTGCAAATCGAAAGCGATTTGCGCCAAGCCCTCAGCAACAACGGTTTAGAGGTCTATTTCCAACCGATCGTCCGCATTCAAGATCGGCGGTTGGTGGGCTTTGAGGCCCTGGTGCGCTGGAACCACCCCCAACAGGGTTGGATCTCGCCGTCCGTGATGGTGGCGGCAGCAGAGGAAACGGATCTGATTGTGCATTTGGGGGAATGGGTGTTGGCGGCGGCCTGTGCCCAACTGCAACAGTGGCGATCGCACTGGCATCGGGATCATAGCCATCTCCCCCTCTCCATTAGCGTCAACATTGCGGGGCGACAGTTTGCCCAAGCGAATTTGGTGCAGCAGATTGAACGAACCCTGATGGAAACGGGCTTGCCGCCGGCCTGTTTGCGGATTGAGGTGACCGAAAGTGTGATTGCGGAGCGGGTCGATTCGGTGGTGGATAAACTGGCACGGCTCAAGGCGTTGGGGGTGCAATCCTGCATTGATGATTTCGGCACGGGCTATTCTTCCCTCAGCCGATTGCAGCAGTTCCCGATCAATGCCCTGAAGGTCGATCGCTCCTTCGTGAAGGATCTGCCCTACTCGGAAGACAGCGCCGCCATTGTGCGGACGATCGTGAACTTAGCCCGCAGTTTGAACATTCACACGGTGGCCGAGGGCATTGAAACCCCAGAACAGTTGCAATGCCTAGAGCAGTTGGGCTGTGACTATGGCCAGGGCTTTTTGTTTGCCAAACCCATGCAGGCGGCCGCGGCGGAGGAATTGTTGAGGGGCGATCGGGTGCTATCGGTCATTCAGCCCCAGTTAGGCCTGAATTAGCGGGATCAACCCCAGTTAGGGCCCCTTTGGCGGCGGCAATCAGTGATCGAAAGAAAGGATGATTCAAATCCACCGGCTCGGCCGTTTCCCGGTTGGGGCCAAGCAGTCCGGTGGGTTCCCCGTCAACAAGGGCCAGCACTTTACCCTCGGGGTTACGGATCCGGAGTTCCGGTTGGCCGTCCCGATCGCCCCAGGCGCAGTTGTAGGGGCGATCGCGGAAGGTAAAGCTGGCTCGCTTGGGACTCGGGGGAGCAAGATGCTCAAGCACCTTGTCTGGCATGGCGGCTGTTACGGCTGGATCGTAGGTGGCCGGGCGATCGGCTAGGACGGGCGATCTCACCGGGGCACTACCAGCGACAGCGGGCCGGATCGCCACCACGTCCAATTCCAAATTCACCGCGCCGTTCCAGTGGTTCTCCTTGAGCTGATAAGCCACATCCACCACGGGCGGCAACGGAAATGCATCGCCCCAGCGCCAGGCGATCGCCTCCATTTGGCCCGTCCCATCGGACACCGTGAGCCGCAAATGCTTGCGATCCTGGCCCAACTGCCGCTGACCCACCACCTGCAACCCCGGCGACCAAAACACCGGATCCGGGTTACCAATACCGCAGGGGTGCAGCATGTCGATTTGCTCGTATAGCTCCCCATCCAGCTCGCCCAGGCTGGCCCGCACATCGGGCTGCACCAGCGGGCAAATATGCTCCGGTTGCAAGCAGGTTTGGGCAAATTCCCGCAACCGCGCCTCAAAAGCGGGCAAATTGGCCGCCGGGAGCGAAAAGCCGCCCGCCGCCCGGTGGCCGCCATGTTTGGTCAGCAGGTCTTTGCAATATTCCAGGGCTTCAAAGACGTTGAATTCGGGGATGCTGCGGGCGGAACCGCGCACCTGCTCGGGGTTTTCTTCTTCGTAAGTGCCGATAAATACGGGCGCGCCGTAACGCTCCACCAACCGCGAGGCAACAATCCCGATCGTCCCGTGGTGCCAATCCGGTTGCACCACCAGCATCACCCGCGCCGCCTTCAGATCCAAATCGCTGGACTGATACCAGGCATGGGCTTCCTGCTCAATTTGGTTGCAAATCTGTTGGCGCTTCTGGTTGATTTCCTCGCACTGCATGGCCCGCTCCAGGGCCTCGCCGCTGTCATCGGTGGTCAGCAGGTCGATTACCACATTCGGCTGGTGAATCCGCCCCACGGCGTTGATTCGCGGCCCGAGCCGAAAGCCGATCGCCTCCGGTTTTAGGGGGCCTTTGCTGGTGCTGGCCGTGGCGTTACCGTCCCCTTGCCCATCGCCGGCCACGCTGATCCCCGCCACCTGTTGCAGGGCGCGAATTCCGGGAACCGTCGAAAAGGGCAACAAACTGAGGCCCCGCCTGACCCAGCGCCGATTCACGCCGGTCAGGGGCGCAAGATCGGCGATCGTCCCCAGGGTGAAAAGTTGCAACAGGGATTTCCACGGGGCCGATCGCTCCATCCGCTGGGCCAAAGCCACGGCCAACACGTAGGCCACACCGACCCCCGCTAATCCGGCGTAGGGCGAGGCTGGGTCGATTAATTTCGGGTTCAGGATCGCGTTGGCGGGCGGAATCCGGGGCGGTACATCGTGGTGATCGGTCAGGATCACGGTTAACCCCAGTTCCCGGGCCCGGGCGATCGGCTCGTAGGCGGCGATCCCGTTGTCCACCGTCAGGATCAGGCTAATCCCGTTTTGGTGAAACTCCTCCACGATCCGCTGGTTAATCCCGTAGCCATCGGTCATCCGGCTCGGGATCGAGGCGGTCACATCGGCTCCCAAGTGGCGGAAGGCGCGGATCAGCAGGGCGGTGCTGGTCATGCCGTCCGCGTCGTAGTCGCCGCAAATCCCGAGCCGATCGCCCCGTTCGATCGCTTCCGCCAACAGATCCAGCGCCGGGGCCAAATCGGGAAACTCCGCGATCGGGCTGGGCAGTTCCGCCAAATCCGGATCGAGAAACAGCTCCGCCAGCTCCGGTGAATCCACACCCCGGTTAATCAGCACCTGCGCCAACAGCGGCGACAGGCCCGTGGCCGCTGCAATTTCAGCGGCGCGATCGGCATCTTCCGGGGCGATCGCCCAGCGCGTGGCTCTCATGATTTAGCTCCGGAATGTGCAGAAAACGAATCAACCCCTAGGCCATCACCATGCCGCCATCGACGTTAATCGTTTGACCCGTGATGTAGGCTGCCGCCGGGTCGGCCGCCAAAAAGGCCACCGTGCCCGCGATTTCCTCGGGCTTGCCGTAGCGACCCAACGGAATCGCCTTCAGGATGCCTTCGCTGTCCAAGCCTTCGGTCATGTCCGTGCTGATGAAACCGGGGGCGATCGCATTCACCGTAATTCCCCGCGCCGCCAGTTCCTTGGCCACCGTCTTCGTGAAACCAATCACACCCGCCTTCGCAGCGCTGTAGTTGGCCTGTCCCGGGTTGCCCATTTGCCCCGCCACGGAAGCGATGTTGATGATCCGGCCAGACTTTTGCTTCAGCATCACCTTGCTGACGGCCTTCGTGCCCAAAAATACGCCGGTCAGGTTCAGGTCAATCACCGCCTGCCAGTCTTCCAGCTTCATCCGCAGCAGCAGCGTGTCACGGGTGATCCCGGCGTTGTTCACCCACACATCGACCCGGCCCCATTTGTCCAAGGTGGCTTGCAACAGCGCGTCCACCTCGTCCGGCTTGGACATGTCGGCTTTCACGGCGATCGCCTCGCCCCCGTTCCCGGCAATTTCCGCCACCAAGCTTTCAGCCGCCCCGCTGGAGGCCGCATAGTTCACCACCACCTTGGCCCCTTCAGCGGCCAGGGCGAGGGCAGCGGCTCGGCCAATCCCCCGAGAAGCCCCGGTCACAACAGCCACTTGGTTTTGCAGGCGGGTTCCAGTCACGGTTACAAGCTCCCAAAAACAGATTTCAGACAACAAAATTCGATACGAAAATCTACCCGTAGGGGCGCACCGCGTGCGCCCAGCCCCCACCCGAATTGATCGAATTGGAAGGCGAATCGCGTGTGCCCAGCCCCCACCCGAATTGATCGAACCGGAGGGCGCACCGCTGTGCGCCCCTACGGAAATGCGGGTCGGGTGATCGATTAAGGTTGGGTCGATCGCGCCGCGTAATGGGCCTGGACATCGGCGATCGAGAACAGCGCCTCAAAGGCCAAGCCATGTTGCGCGTACAGTTCCGCGCCACCCTGGAGCCGATCGACGATCGCCACCACCCGATCGACCTGGTAGCCCGCTTCCCGCAGGCGATCGACCGCCTTCAAGGCCGACCCCCCCGTCGTCACCACATCTTCGAGCACCACCACCGACGAACCCGGCTCCAACGCCGGCCCCTCAATGTAGGCCATCGTGCCGTGGCCCTTGGCTTCCTTGCGGATGATCAGGGCAGAAATCGGGCGGTTTTCCAGCGCTGACACCACACTCACCGCCGACACCAACGGGTCAGCCCCCAGGGTCAACCCGGCCACCGCCGCCGCACCCGTCGGCACTTGCCCCAGCAGCAACCGCCCCAGCGCCAACGCCCCCTCAGGATGCAGCGTCACCGGTTTGCAGTTGATGTAATAGGTGCTTTTTTGGCCCGACGAAAGGGTAAAGTCCCCCTCCCGATAGGCGCGATCGCACAGCAAATCCAACAGGCGATCGCGCAATTCAGCCTCACCGGCAGTGGCGGCCCAGTTCCCAGCGGTAACGGTCATGGCGACAGATGGAGCGACAGGACGAAGCAAACGGATAGCAACAAAAATTGCGACTCCCTATCCTACCGCGCCGGGTACGCACCACCGATCGTCACCGGTTCACCGGGCGCTCGCACCACCACCTCCGTAGGGGCGCAAGGCGTTGCGCCCTCCGGCTTGCAGGGATTTAACCTGCATTAATCCGGCATCACCAGCCCCTTGCTGGCCAGCCACTCCGCGTTATACAGCCGCGACTGATACCGCGACCCGCCATCGCACAGCACCGTGACGATCGTGTGGCCCGGCCCCAGTTTTTCCGCCAGCTTCACCGCCGCCCCCACATTGATGCCCACAGAGCCGCCCATAAACAGCCCCTCCTTTTTCATCAACTGAGCCAGCACCGCCAGCGCCTCCGGATCCGTCACTCGAATCGCATCATCGATCGGCACGCCCTCCATATTCGCCGTCACCCGCGAATTACCGATCCCTTCCGTGATTGAGCTGCCCTCCATCGTCAGCTCCCCGGTTTTCGCGTAGCTATAGAGCGCACTGCCCATCGGATCCGCCAGCACCATTTGCGCTTGGGGGTTCTGCTCCTTCAGGAACATCGCCACCCCCGCGTAGGTTCCGCCCGTGCCCGTCGCCGCCACCCAAGCGTCCACCGTGCCGTCTGTTTGCGCCCAAATCTCCGGCCCCGTCGTTTCGTAGTGGGACTGACGATTCGCCAAGTTGTCGAACTGGTTGGCCCAAATGGCGTTCGGGATTTCCGCCGCCAACCGACCCGACAGCTTCACATAGTTATTAGGATCGCGGTAGGGCACGGCGGGCACAGTCTTCACCTCCGCCCCCAGCGTCCGCAGCAGGTCGATTTTTTCCTGGGACTGGGTATCGGGAATCACGATCAGGCACTTGTAACCCTTGGCGTTGCAAATGTGGGCGAGGCCGATTCCGGTGTTGCCTGCCGTGCCTTCCACCACCGTGCCGCCGGGTTTCAGCAACCCGCGCCGTTCCGCATCTTCAATAATGTAAAGGGCCGCCCGATCTTTAACCGACCCACCAGGGTTCAAAAATTCCGCTTTACCCAGGATTTCGCAGCCGGTTGCGTCACTAAAGCTGTTGAGCCGGATCAGTGGAGTATTACCAACTGTCCCGACGAATCCATTTTTGATATCCATTGCTCGGGGTCTAACGGCGATTTGGTGACTCAATTTACGGTGAGTTTGACTCGTTTATTCACAGTACCGGAACTTGGGAATTGTACCTAGAGCCAAATCCTAGGCGATCGCCCCTTGATTGACCCACCCAAGTTATCCATGCTAGCGTCAAACGGCAGTCTGTCCAAATAACCTGTGATCCATGACACAGGCTTGAATCCACCGAGCCAACTCAAAAGAAATTCATCGAAATCTATCAGTTGCCCACAGTCTTTAGGCTGATTCCACCTGAGTCTTCATGCATTGTCTCCATGCTTGGAATGACATGCCTAGAGCTATTGGTTTTGGTGATTGCAAAATCAATAGCAAAGTGAAGAAACTTTTTGGCAATTCGTCAAGAAATTTCATCAGTCATGGTTAGCCAACCTCAAGGCAGACGTTTTTAGCTGAAGGGCAATTAGACCAAGTTTGGATTTTTTTGAGTAGACACTTGATTGGATTAAGTCGCTTTATGTCATTGATAAACGACATGGACAAATTGCAACTTTCACTATCTCGTAGTCAACGCTTAATCGATCGGCTCTGGTCTTTAAGTTCAATTGAAGCAGGGCGATCGAGCGGGGGAACCAGCCTAAATTTTGGGGCGAATCTTGTGCTGCAAGAAGGCTACTTCCAAGCCTAGCCCGTCAGCTAACCTCGTCAGCCAATGGAAGGAGAATCGGAAATGCTAGAGCAAATCGGAAACCTAGACGCTTGGATTGCCGGAATTGTCTTCATCACCGTCATTGTGGTGATCATGACGGAATGGATTCACCTCACGGTTGCAGCCTTTTTGGGAGCGCTGGTGTTGGTGTTTGCCCACGTAATGAGCTTGAAAGAGGCGATCGGGTACATCAGCCAGAGCCATGGAACCCTCGCCCTCTTCTTGGGGGTCATGATTTTGGTGCGGGCCTTTGAACCCACCAAAGTTTTTGACTACTTAGCCACCCAAATGGTGATTTTGGCCCAAGGCAAAGGCAAAAATTTACTGTTAGGGATTGTGGGCATCACAACGCCCATTTGTGCTGTTTTGCCAAACGCCACCACAGTCATGTTGTTGGCTCCTTTAATTCCCCCATTGGCAGAAGAAGTGGGCGTAGATTTCGTGCCCCTTCTGATTTTGATGGTTTTTGTGGCCAACAGTGCCGGACTTTTAACCATTGTGGGTGACCCAGCCACCTACATTGTTGGGGACGCAGTAAATTTAACCTTCACCGAATACCTAACTCGCCTTAGCCTAGGGGGTGCTGTGGCGATCGGAGTGCTTGTTCTGCTGCTTCCTATTTTGTTCCGAACCACTTGGAAGAAAGAGCTGAAAAATCTGGACGACTTGCCCCATCCCAAAATTAATCACCCGCGCACATTAGCCTTTGGTGGTCTGATTGTGCTGCTCGTGTTGGTCTTTTTTGTGATTGGTGAGTCGTTACCCATTCCTGTTTCTCCCGCCGCCGTTGCCCTCCTAGGTGCTGCGTTAGCCTTGCTCTTAGCTCATCACAGCAAAATTGACACCGTTAATAACATTTTGCGAGATGTGGATTGGAGCACATTGCTGTTTTTCATGTCCATTTTTGTGCTGATCGGCGGCTTGCAAAAAACTGGCGTGGTCAGTCTTTTGTCAGGAGCCTTGGCAGCTATGCTCGGAACCAATATTTTCTTGGGTTCGATCGCCCTGATTTTCTTTGTGGGCTTGGTGTCTAGCGTTGTTCCCAATATTCCTTTAGTCGTGGCAATGGTTCCCCTGCTCAAGGAATATGTGGTGAATGTAGGGATGGCTGGGCCAGAAATTTTGGCGCAGGATTATTCTGGGAGCTTTCCTCCACAAGTGTTGCCCCTGTTTTACGCAATGATGTATGGCGCAACCTTGGGAGGAAATGGAACCCTAGTTGGCGCTTCTTCTAACATTGTGGCGGCTGGAATTGCTGAATTGCACGGCAAAAGCATCTCTTTTCACCGCTTTTTGAAGTATGGAATTCCGGTGATGCTAGCCCAACTAGTTGCTGCTTCTTTGTATATGATGATTCGGTTTTTGCTACCGGGTCAGTCCTAAGTTTGTCTACTAACTTAAAAGTAACGAGTAGAATACGGGCTGGCAATTGTCAGCCCATTTTTATGATCATTTTGCTTACTTTTAGTATAAAAATTAGAGTGTTTATTTCGGTTTTAAATATGAATTTAAGAGCTAATCTAAGCCAATTAATATAAAGCACATTACGTATTTTGACTTTAATGTTTTTGTCGTTTATTTAGGAAGTTTTGGAACTACATAGTTAATTGATTTGTCAGACGATTTTATAGTGCTATTGCTATTCTAGTAGATGTTTCAACGATTGAGATAGAGGTATTAAGTCCGTTTGTACAACATCCCAAATAACTTGGACATCAACACGATCATATTGATGCGCTAGAATGTCTCGCATTCCTGCCATTCCCTTCCAATCAATGTTTGAATGGGTTGCTCTAAATTCTGAAGATAGACGCTTGGTTGCTTCACCAATAATGATCAAAAAATAAAGAATGGCAGCTTGCTTCTCTCGGTTGGTAGATAGCTGATCTAGGCTGACACCAGCCATCGAGCACAAAATCTCTTCGATCGCTTGGAGAATATCAACGATTGCATCCCTATCTCGATTTCTGTCCATAAATCCACATCGCTGAATCTAGAATGTCATTTCTTCGACTTAAGTTATGGCTAGTCAGGACTTCCTTTAATAAGATCAAGTCAACGGATCGGTGACATAAGGCTTCTAATTCTATTGCCATTCTTGCTCGTCGCAGTAAGCTCATATTTGCGTTTGGCAGATAGCAAAATAAGAAATCTGCATCACTAAGATTTTTTCCATCAGATCGAAAATCGTCTCGCAAAATTGAACCGAACACAGCTAATTCGGCAATCTGCCACCGAATGCAGAAATCTCTGAGCTGTTCGGGTGTGATGGTTAAGCGATCGTAGACTTCTCGAATTGATATTGTATTAGTTTTCATATCATTTACTCTCTGAACTAGTGATAACAGCTGGGACACTAACTTAGATCATTAATGGGCTATGAATTTTGAGGTGGCGTTGGTAGTAGTGGCTCAATCTGTCGCAAAACATCAGGCAAGGAGTCGGCAATATACAGTAAGGATTGATCATCTCTGGATGCACTGTCTTTGAGCATATAGAATCATCTCTGAATTTAAGATTTCTTGGCGGCGCAGCCAATTACGACTATTTTTAATTCCTTGTTTGCTAATCAAGTCAATTCTTCGATGGCAAAGCTTTTCTAGTTCTTCGCGCATCTGCATGATGTCGAAAAGGCTATGACTTGAAGACTGATTCAGGCTGTAAAGTAAATCAATATCACTGACATCATCTCCGCGATCGCGGAAATCGTCTCGCAAAATTGAACCAAACACGGCTAATTCGGCAATCTGCCACCGAATGCAGAAATCCTTGAGCTGTTCGGGAGTGATAGTTAGGCGATCGTAAATTTTCTGAATTGAGGTTGCATCAGTTGCCATACTCCTGCTCCACTGATGACCGATTGCGAAGGCTGCCCATTATTCTAGCCGCGCTGATTGTCAGAGATGTGAGTACTACGACATTTCAGCGCAGACGATGGCTTGCGTGATGGGCAATGGATCGAGAGGGGTTTAGGATTGCTGGAATTCTAAGAGATTGCCGTCGGGATCGGGGGCAAAGATGGCGGCGCGACCGGAGGCGCTGGCTTGCCAGGAAATACCCGCTTCGGTGAGTTGGGTTTTCAGGGCTTCTAGGTCATCCACCGCGATCGCCAGGTGGGCATTGCGACCCCAACGATCGTCCTGAATATTGTTCACCACCCGGGGCGCAACAATCAGGTGAATTTGCCAATCGCCGATCGCATACCAAAGACCGGGAAATTTCAGAGGGCGATCGATTAATTCCAGCCCCAACAATCCCCCGTAAAATTCGGCGGCGCGATCGAGATCGGTCACATTCAACGCCACATGTAGCCCCCGGATTACCGCCACGATCGCCTACCTCTGAATGTCGTAACCAAACAAATTGGCATCCACTTCCATCAGATTAATATCTGCCAAGCCGTATTCCGCCCAACGTCGATCGACCGTGGCGGCCACCTCTGGATCGGATTCCAAAACCTTGCCCCATTCCCGATCAATTTCGGGATAAATCTTATCGGTGGCATCAATGCCCATCCGACTGCCAAGACCGGCTTTTTCGGTGGCAAAATCCAAGGAATCCAGGGGATTTTCCGGCAGGATAAACACATCCCGATCGGGGTCAACCTTGGAGCAAACGGCCCACATCACCTGGCGCGGATCGCGAATATTAATGGACTTGTCCACCACGATCACAAATTTGGTGTAGGTGAACTGGGGCAAGGCACTCCAAAACGCCAAAGCGGCCCGGCGAGCTTGACCCGGATAGGCCTTGTCGATCGAGATGATTGCCGCTTTATAACTCAACCCTTCCATCGGTAGGAAAAAGTCCGTAATTTCCGGCACTTGCGTCCGCAAAATCGGCGTATAAATCCGGTTGAGGGCGATCGCCATCATCGCCTCCTCCTTGGGCGGTCGGCCGCTGAAGGTGGTCAGGTAAATCGGATCCTTGCGGTGGGTGACGGCATGAACCCGCAGCAGGGGGCCGGGAGCCGCCGGGCCGTAGTAGCCCATGTGGTCGCCGAAGGGCCCGTCGATCGCCGTTTCGCTCGGGTCGATCGTCCCTTCCAAAATCATTTCGCAGTTGGCCGGCACTTCCAAATCCAGGGTTTTGCACTTGGTCAGGTGTACGCCGGAACCGCCGTAGAGACCCGCAAACAGCCACTCGGACAAGTCCACGGGGATCGGTGTGGCCGCCGCCATCAGCAACAACGGGTCAGCCCCCAGGGCGATCGCCACCTCCAGTTTTTGGCCCCGTTCCGCCGCCTTCCGCAGGTGGCGCGCGCCGCCCCGCACCGACAGCCACTGAACAGTCATCGTATTGTTCGATTGCCGTTGCAGCCGGTAAACCCCCACATTCGGGATCTTGGTTTCGCAATCTTTGGTAATCACCAGCCCAAGCGTCACCACATGGCCCGCATCGTCGGGATAGGGGCGAATCATCGGAATTTCGTTGAGATTCACCTCTTCGCCCCGTTTCATCACCTGATGGCAAGCGGGAAATAGGTCAATGTCGGGCTTGGCGCGCAACACATCAAACAGCACCTTGCCAAACTCGATCGCCTGGGAAATTTTCTTGGGTGGCTTCGGCTGCTGCAACATCGACAGCTTGCGGCCCAAGGTTTCCAACTCCTCGGGCGAATCCATATTCATGGCCCAGCAGGTGCGCTCCACCGTGCCCAACAGGTTCACGGCCACGGAGCTAGGGCTGCCCTTCACGTTTTCAAACAGCAGGGCCGGCCCGCCCGCCGCCAGCATCCGGTTGGCAATTTCAGCAATTTCCAGGTTGGGATCAACGGGAACCGTAATCCGGCGCAGTTGACCGCGCTCATCCAAAAGCTTCAAGAAGCCGCGTAGATCTCGGGGCATGGGGCGATCGCGTGAGGTGTCGAAGGAGTATGTAACGAACCGTAACGATCCCCATTATCCCGAAATTCGGCACTGACCCGCCGCACCAAGGGCGATCGCTCGCGATCGAGCCAGACCCAATCGGGCCGGGTATGATGGCCTGCTAGTTCGATCGCCCGTCCATCGCCTGTCACCCGTGAATCAGCCGAATCTTCCGCCCCATCTCCAAGGTCTGACCCGCAGCGAAGTGCTGGAGCGCCGGGCCGCCGGCCAGGGTAATGATGCCCCCCTGAAAACCAGTCGCTCATATGCGCAAATTCTCCGGGAAAACATTTTTACCTTTATTAATTTTGTTTTCGTTGCCATTAGTGTTGTTTTCTTATTTTTAGGCAGTTTTAGCGATGCCATCCTGGTGGCGGCGGTCATTTTGAGCAGCGTGGTGATTAATGCCATTCAAGAAGTGGCGGCCAAGCGCAAACTCGATGAAATTGCCCTTTTAACCCGGCCCAAGGCCACCGTGGTGCGCGAAGGCCGTGAACAGGATATTGACCCGAGCGAAATCGTGGCGGGTGATGTTTTAGTGTTGCGATCGGGCGATCAAATTCTGGTGGATGGGGAGTTGATGGCCGGAGAAATCGCCGCCGATGAATCGCTCTTAACAGGAGAGTCAGACCCCATTGAAAAGGAAACCGGCAGCCCTGTTTTTTCGGGAACCATTTGTTTAAGCGGTAGTGGCTATTATTTAGCCCAAAAAGTGGGCCGTAACAGCTTGGCCCACCAACTCACCGAAAGTGCCCGCACCTTTCGCCAAATGCTCACGCCCTTGCAATCGGAAGTGAATTTGGTGATTCGGATTTTTATGATCATTGCCTGCTTTTTTTGGGCCCTGGTGGCGATCGGGTTCATTGCCAAAGCCATTTCCTTCAATGAAACAGTGCAGCGATCGGCCGTGATTGCCGGTCTGGTTCCCAGCGGTTTGTACTTAACCGTCACCCTGTCCTATGCCCTGGCGGCGGTGCGGATGGTGGGCAAGCGGGTGCTGATTCAACAGGCCAACGCTGTGGAATCCCTGAGCAATATAGACGTGCTCTGTGTGGACAAGACCGGAACCTTGACGGCGAACCGAATTCAGCTCACGGAACTGTGGCCGATCGTCCCCGGCCAGGACTTGGCCACCCTGACCCAACAGGTGGGAACCTATGCCGCCAGCACCCGTTCCGGCAACGCCACCAGCGAGGCGATCGCCCTCGGTTGCCCCGCTCCCGGCCAAGAACCGCTCTATGAAATTCCCTTTTCATCAGCCCGCAAGTGGAGCGCGATCGCCTTTGGGCCTGACCCGATCGCCCCGCAAACCGCCGGGCCCGTGGTGGGGTATTACGTCCTGGGTGCGCCGGAAATGGTGAGCGTGGGCCTGGCGGAGCCGCTGCCCCCGGAATGGCGCGATCAGGCCCAGACCCTGGCTCGCCAAGGATTTCGGGTGTTGCTGTTTGCCGTCAGTCCCACCATTCCGCCCAAGCCCGCCAAACGCGACAGCGCCCCCCTGCCCCAGGATTTGCAACCCCTGGGCCTGTTGGTGTTTAGCGACGAGCTGCGCCCCAGCGTGACGGAAACGCTCCAAGGATTTGCCGAGGCGGGCATTCGGCTGAAGATTATTTCTGGCGACAACCCCGACACCGTGCGGGCGATCGCGGCTCGGGTGGGTTTGGGCGAAAACCTGTCGGCCGTGTCCGGAGCCGACCTGGCCGCCATGACTGAGGCGGAATTTGCCCAAGCCGCGATCGAGCATCAAATCTTTGGGCGGATCGTTCCGGAACAAAAAGCCCGCTTAGTCACGGCCCTGCGACGTGCGGGCAACTATGTGGCCATGATTGGCGATGGCGTAAACGATGTGTTGTCCCTGAAGCAAGCCAACCTGGGCATTGCCATGGAAAGTGGCAGCAAAGCCACCCGCAGCGCCGCCGACATTGTGTTGCTGGGCGACTCCTTCGAGACCCTGCCCTATACCTTTTTGGAAGGGCAACGGATCGGCAACGGCATCCGCGATGTGCTGAAACTGTTTATGGTGCGGGTGTTTTGCGTCACCCTGTTGATTTTATGTACGGGGCAAGTGCTGGGAACCTTTCCGCTGCTGAATAAACACAGCGCCGTGGTGACGATCGTGGCGGTGGGGCTGCCCACCTTTGGATTTCCCCTGTGGGCCCGGCCCGGGAAACCGCGCCAAAAGAGCGTCCTCAAGTCCATGCTGAATTTCACCTTGCCTGCGACCTTGACCCTCACCCCGATCGCGGTGGCGGTTTACTTGGGCTATTTGGTCACCACCATTTGGAACGCCACCCAAACGGGCGAAGAGTTGGTGGTTTTGAACGATGCGCTCTTGGCCGTGCCCCGCAGCGCCCTGGTGACGCTGTTGGTAAGCTGTGGCCTGTTGCTTGTGCCGTTTTTGAAGCCGCCAGCGGGGCCTTGGGTGGCAGCGGAACCCCTCTGTGGCGATCGCCGCTATTCCCTGCTGGCCTTGGGCCTATTGGGGATCTATGCCGGTTTGGTGGCCCTGCCGGGAACGCGCGAGTTTTTTGAGTTGGCGCTGTTGCAACCGGTGGACTATTTGCTGATTGGGGCGATCGCCCTGAGTTGGTGTTTGCTGTTGCGATATATCTGGCGATCGGGATTGTTCGATCGATTCTTGGGCTTCAAACTCAGCGATTGGAATCATTAAGGGATCGTTCGGGCGATCGCTGGACTTTTTTGCGCCAACGGATTGCCGGAATTTCGATCGCCCAGTAGGTGAAGCTGGCCAGGGCGATCGACCCTAAAAACACCAACCCCAACCGTTCGCCATAGGCCACCAAGGACGATCGATTCGTGATCAACGGGCCGATCACCTTCAGTAAGGGATAGTGCCAAACATAAAGACCAAAAGACAACAACCCGAGCAATTCCCAAGCCCGGAGCGGATTAGCCGCCATGGCCGATCGCGAGAGCGGCCGGTTGCGCCCAGAACTGAAATAAACCCGTCGTTCAAAGGCAAAAATAAACAGCCCCGTCGCCAACACCGTCAGCCCCGGAGCCACCAACAACACCCGATCGCTCCCTTGATATTTCCACCAGGCGGCCAACCCATAAAGCAACACCATCGCCCCGATCGCCCAGCCTTTCCAGGGCAGCCCCAGAATCGATCGGCCCCAAGCCAGGGCCACCCAGGGCCGAACCGGTAACCGTTGCCCTGGCTCGATCAGGTCTGTTTGTCCCTCCGCTGGGTCGATCGTTGGGGGTCGGCTTTGGTGCAGCTTTTGCATCAGCGGATTCAGCCAAAAACCGACCAGAAAGGCATCTAAATTGGCCGGCAAAAAAGTATAGATATAGCGAATAAAATAGGGATTTCCCTCTGTGCTGCCCAATAATTGTTCAATTAACTCAAAAACTCCGAACCGATAGAGCATTAATCCACTGGTCACTGCTGCCATGGCCACCAGTAATAATTGCCCGGTTTTCAGCCAGCGCCGACTCGCCCAAAAAATAAGAGGGGCGATCGCATAAAATTGCACTTCCGTGGAAAGCGACCATAGGGGTGCATTAAACTCAAAGGGCAAAGAATGCTCATAGGTAAAAGTCAGCAACCGCAGCAAATGACCCCAATGATTGGGTTGCCAACTGTGGGGATAAAACACCGCTGCCGATATCAAAATACAGGCATAGTAAAGCGGCAAAATTCGGGTGGCGCGGTTTTGAAAATATCGAATGATGCCAGGGCGATCGAGCCGATAGCGTTCGGTATAAAATCCCTTACCGATTAAGTAGCCCGACAAGCAAAAAAACACCCGCACTGCCACGCCCCCCGGCGCAAACAGCAGCCAACTCCAATCCTGTCCAGCCCAGACCAAGCTTTGGGCCGGCGGGCCGCAGTGGGCCACAATCACCAAACAGCAAGCCACCCCCCGCAAGGTCAGCAATGCATCCCAACGGTTGGGCGGGCGCAAACCAGAACCATCAGCAACCATGGCCAAGTGCCGCCAGCAAAACACTACGGTAAAGTAACACTACGGTTCGCCGCTGCTCGCCCGTCGCGCCCGGTTCAGTCTCTTTTTTATTCCAGTCTCTTTTTCATTCAGTTTTTCCGGGGACAATTCACCCATGCCTGCCCGTTGCGTTCCTTCCCGCACCGAATTTTCCCTGAATGGACTGCTGCGATCGCTGCGGTGGGCAATGTCAGCGGGGGCGATCGCCCTGGTCTTGGCCAGCGCCGGGGAAGTGGCTCGCGCTCAGTTACCTTTTCTGGATAACCTGCCGATTTTTGATATCTTTTCGCGGCCGGTTAAGGATGAATTTCCACCCAGTCCGCTGGAACTGCTAGAGGCGGATCCGTTGCTGCCGGAGTTTCCCATGAAGCGGGAACTGTCACCCACGGAGCGCGATCGGCTGCGTTTGGCCCTCGATGAATTGAACCTCCAGGCGGCGGCCACCCTGCGGGCCGGCAAAACCCTAGAAGCCTTCGCCCTTTGGAATCGAGAACTGCGATTGCGGCGGTTTTTGGGCGTATTTGCAGAATTGCCGGCCCTGGGACGAGTGGGCGAGCTGGCTTGGCGGGAAGGGGCCGTGGAAGAAACGCGGGTGGTGACCGATCGAATCAAGGCGATCCAAGCGGGGCAAACGGGCCCCAAGCTGGTTTTGCCTGACGAACAACCGCTGCCCATCCCTGAAGATCCGGCCCTGCTGGAGGCCCTGGGCTTGGCCTATTACCAAGTGCGTGCGCCCAAGTTGGCCTTGGCGGTGTTGGAACCGCGCCTGTTGATGGCCAGAACGGCCGACGATCCCACGGGAATTGAAAAATATCTGGTGGCGATCGGCCAATTGCGAGCCAGCCTGTTTGAGGATGCGGCGGCTGTGGATGCCTACCGGGAGCTGCTGGCGATCGAGCGGGCCAAAATTGCTGCGGGTCGTTGGGTGGCGGTTCCCGTGCCGCCGGGCACAGAACCCACCATTCCGCCTCATCGCCAGGCCGAGGTGCGCTATGCGCGGGAATTGGTGATGTTGCTGAATCGATCGCGCCAATGGGATGAGGCGATCGCCGCCCAGCGCGACTTGTTGGGGGTCTATCAGGAATTGGGGATTGTGCGGCTCATTCCGCCCTTGATGAGCGAGTTAGCTGCCAATTTTGACCGGGCCGATCGTGTGGAAGAGGCGGTGTTGCAATATCGCGAAACGGCCGCCGCCGCCCGCTCCATCAAGCAGTTGGGCATTGCCCGAGAAGCGCTCGATCGCCTGGCCACTCTCTATCGCAGCCGCCCCGCCTTTGCCGACAAACCCGATCTGCTCGCCAGTCTTTACATCAGCCTGTTGGAGTTGGCCCGCGAGGCGGCGGACGGCTACGGAATGATGGACACCTACGAAAAGTTGGGTGATTTGTTTGTCAGTTTGAATCAGCGCGATCGGGCCCGCATTGCCTACGAACAGGCGGTGATTTTGGCGAAGCAGTTGCAACACCGCGAAAGCTATTTCGCCCGCAAGCTCCAAGACCTGGGCCCCGCCCCAACCCCCTTCAACCAACCGTAGCGGACGAAAACTGGCGAAAGGCTCCCATACAAATGTAGGGTGCATGGGAGAACGCTGGGAAATCAACAACAATTTGGGTTCATCTCCCATGCACCGCCACCTGTGACGCATCCAACGACCATGATCGGTTGGGTGGCAATCGGGCTGCGGTGCATGGGAGTACGAATTAACCGTTTCGTGACTATTGGGGCTTGCTCCCATGCACCCTACGGGATTGGTGGGATTTGTGGGGTGGTGAATAATGGATGGGGTGATCTGTTGCGGGGATGGATGCGATGCCCAATTATCGGCGCTGGAGATCGGAGGGGGGCACGTACTTTTTTACGGCTGTCACCTATGGTCGCTATCCGTGGCTTTGTGAGCCGATCGCCCGGCAAGCCCTGCGCCAAGCCATTCGCACCACCCAAGCTGCCTATCCATTCTCGATCGATGCATGGGTGCTGCTGCCCGATCATCTTCATTGCATCTGGACGCTACCGACAGGCGACGACGATTTTTCGACCCGGTGGCGGCTGATCAAAACTCGCACCACTCGAGTTTGCAACCGTCAATTCCCGATCGATTTACCCAGCAGTCGATCGCGTCAAACCCGAGGCGATCACCCCTATTGGCAACGTCGGTTTTGGGAACACCAAATTCGTGATGAGGCCGATTTCCAAAACCACATCCACTACATTCACCAAAACCCCGTTAAACACGGCCACGCCATCACCCCCACCGACTGGCCCTATTCCACCATCCACCGCTCGATCGACCCGTAGTAGGGTGCATGGGAGAACGCTGGGAAATCAACAACAATTTGGGTTCATCTCCCATGCACCGCCACCCATTCAACGACCATAATTCGGTTGGGAGGAAATAATAATCTCCATTCATCTCCCACCACCGCTCGATCGACCCGTAGGGTGCATGGGAGAACGCTGGGAAATCAACAACAATTTGGGTTCATCTCCCATGCACCGCCACCCATTCAACGACCGTAATTCGGTTGGGAGGAAATAATAATCTCCATTCATCTCCCATGCACCGCCACCCATTCAACGACCATCTCCACGTACCACAACCCACCACAAAGAAACGAGCATCCCTGGTCTGTTGGGTGGCGATCGCCCTGCGGTGACCCATCAGCCATTGCAGGGTGCTGTGGTTGTGCTTTCAGAGCTGATTTATAAAGACAATATTAATCAGCCATCCCCGCTAATCGTTTCACCATCAAATGCATTAAGCAGCCGTAGATCATCCCTTCGCTCGTCTCCGAATACAACTCATA
>NZ_JACJSN010000035.1:2500-5252 GCF_014698135.1 Limnothrix sp. FACHB-881 | reverse complement strand
CGCGAAAATTTTTTTTCAAAAAGTGTTGACAAGTTCGAGAAAGGTTGTTAATTTAATAAAGCGCTGAGGGGGAAGCGAAAGCGAAGCGAACCGGAAACGGCGGCTGAAGCGAAGCGACCGAAGCGCGGTGAACCTAGACAAAAGAATAAGTTTGAGAGCCATTAAAGCACAAAAGCCTCGTCAAAGCAACTTAAAAAGTCGCAAGACGAGTTCCGGTGAAAACTGGAGCTAAATGAAACTCTTCTTCTCTAGGAAATTTCAAGACTAAAGTCAAGGAATTTTCAAACAAAAGAGAAACCTAACATGGAGAGTTTGATCCTGGCTCAGGATGAACGCTGGCGGTATGCTTAACACATGCAAGTCGAACGAAGTCTTCGGACTTAGTGGCGGACGGGTGAGTAACGCGTGAGAATCTGCCTTCAGGTCGGGGACAACGACTGGAAACGGTCGCTAATACCCGATGTGCCGAGAGGTGAAAGGTTAACTGCCTGAAGATGAGCTCGCGTCCGATTAGCTAGTTGGTGGGGTAAGAGCCTACCAAGGCAGTGATCGGTAGCTGGTTTGAGAGGACAATCAGCCACACTGGGACTGAGACACGGCCCAGACTCCTACGGGAGGCAGCAGTGGGGAATTTTCCGCAATGGGCGAAAGCCTGACGGAGCAATACCGCGTGAGGGACGAAGGCCTGTGGGTTGTAAACCTCTTTTCTCAGGGAAGAAGATCTGACGGTACCTGAGGAATCAGCATCGGCTAACTCCGTGCCAGCAGCCGCGGTAAGACGGAGGATGCAAGCGTTATCCGGAATTATTGGGCGTAAAGCGTCCGCAGGCGGTCTCGTAAGTCTGTCTTTAAAGCGTGGAGCTTAACTCCATAAAGGGGATGGAAACTGCGAGACTAGAGGTAGGTAGGGGTAGAAGGAATTCCCAGTGTAGCGGTGAAATGCGTAGATATTGGGAAGAACACCAGCAGCGAAGGCGTTCTACTGGACCAAACCTGACGCTCATGGACGAAAGCTAGGGGAGCGAAAGGGATTAGATACCCCTGTAGTCCTAGCCGTAAACGATGGACACTAGGTGTTGCACGTATCGACCCGTGCAGTGCCGTAGCCAACGCGTTAAGTGTCCCGCCTGGGGAGTACGCTCGCAAGAGTGAAACTCAAAGGAATTGACGGGGGCCCGCACAAGCGGTGGAGTATGTGGTTTAATTCGATGCAACGCGAAGAACCTTACCAAGGCTTGACATCCTGCGAATCCTGGCGAAAGTCGGGAGTGCCTTCGGGAGCGCAGAGACAGGTGGTGCATGGCTGTCGTCAGCTCGTGTCGTGAGATGTTGGGTTAAGTCCCGCAACGAGCGCAACCCACGTCCTTAGTTGCCAGCATTCAGTTGGGGACTCTAGGGAGACCGCCGGTGACAAACCGGAGGAAGGTGTGGATGACGTCAAGTCATCATGCCCCTTACGTCTTGGGCTACACACGTACTACAATGGTCGGGACAGAGGGCTGCAAGCTCGCGAGAGCAAGCTAATCTCGTAAACCCGGCCTCAGTTCAGATTGCAGGCTGCAACTCGCCTGCATGAAGGAGGAATCGCTAGTAATCGCAGGTCAGCATACTGCGGTGAATACGTTCCCGGGCCTTGTACACACCGCCCGTCACACCATGGGAGTTGGTTTTGCCCGAAGTCATTACCCTAACCGCAAGGAGGGGGATGCCTAAGGCAGGGCTGATGACTGGGGTGAAGTCGTAACAAGGTAGCCGTACCGGAAGGTGTGGCTGGATCACCTCCTTTCAGGGAGACCTTACCCACCTCAACTCGAAAGCACAAAGCAAATAGAGAGAGGATTGGTCAACCTAGGTCGGTCGAGGAATTTGTGCGGCTCTCAAACTTGTCTGGGTTTACTTCTAAGAAGAAGGGAAACGAGGGCTATTAGCTCAGGTGGTTAGAGCGCACCCCTGATAAGGGTGAGGTCCCTGGTTCGAGTCCAGGATGGCCCACCTTCAAAACGCTCAAGAGAGAGATACCTCTTGGGGTAGCTCTGTCTCTAAAAACAGACTTCTGCATCAAGAAGTCGAAAGTTTTGCCTTCAAAGAAGAAAAAACGTGAGTTCAGCAACTTCTAACGATTCAGAAGCCTGCTGAACTAATGTTCAGCCAGAACCTTGAAAACTGCATAGCAACAAAAGCCAAAGCAAGGTAGTCGAGAGTCAACAGCGATCAAGCTACAAAGGGCTCACGGTGGATACCTAGGCACACAGAGGCGAAGAAGGACGCGAATACCGGCGAAACGTCTCGGGGAGCTGGAAATAAGCATTGATCCGAGAGTATCCGAATGGGGCAACCCTTAACACGGTCAACTGAACACATAGGTTGACACGAGCCAACCCGGTGAATTGAAACATCTTAGTAGCCGGAGGAAGAGAAAGCAAACGCGATTCCCCTAGTAGCGGCGAGCGAAGCGGGAACAGCCTAAACCAGAGGTTTTTACTTCTGGGGTTGTGGGACGGCAACGTGGACTTGGCGAACTAAGCGAAGTAGTTGAAAGCTACACCAAAGAGGGTGAAAGTCCCGTAGTTGAAAGTTCAAAGAGCCTAGCCGGATCCCGAGTAGGCCGGAGCACGTGAAATTCCGGTTGAATCAGCGAGGACCACCTCGTAAGGCTAAATACTCCTGTGTGACCGATAGCGAAAAGTACCGCGAGGGAAAGGTGAAAAGAACCCCGGGAGGGGAGTGAAATAGAACATGAAACCGTGAGCTT
>NZ_JACJSN010000034.1:0-4477 GCF_014698135.1 Limnothrix sp. FACHB-881 | reverse complement strand
CCTAGAACATCATCAGTTGCTAGGGTTGGTTAAAAACATCCGTCAGCGACATCGGTTGCGAGAAGCTCAACTTAAGGAGATTTGGGCTGATTCTCCTTAAGTTGAAGCCAGTGCATGGCGATGCGCCCCTACGGGATTTTGGGGGCCATGGGGCGATCGATTCACGGGCCACGGCGCGATCGACCCACCTCGCATTCAACGACCATCCCCGATCGGTTGGGCCGCCCCATGCCAACGGTGCGTAGGGCACAAACCCAATCACCGTCAACCGCCCACCGTTGCCCTACGACACCCTACGGGTCGGTGATGGTGCGTCGTTGCCGGATGGATTGGGCGATCGGAGAGGTCGGCGGCGCAAAATGTTTAGAGTTTAAGGAAAATAGCGATAGATCTCGCGACGATGTAGGGCGCGGACAAAAATAATGGTGTTGTCTTCTAATCGAAAGCCAAGGCGATAGTTGCCTACTCGGAGTCGATAGGTATTGGGGTGGCCTTCGATCGCTTTGATTTGACTCAACTCGCTTAAATGTTCGGCTGCTTCGATCGACAGTAGGGCGGTTTTGATGGCTTGTAATGCTGGGCGATCGCGAATGGCCTGCAAGTCTTTGCGAAAGCGCTTGAGAAATTGAACCTGCATTGTTGATCTAGTCCAACGCTTAACTATCCAACAGGGCAAAAATTTCAGCGCGATCGACAGGTTCTTCGTCTTCAGGCCCCAAGTCGTTCATGGCACGACCTAACGCCAAGTCTTCCAAAATTTCAAGCAAGAGGTCGCGCAACAGATCGCGACGATCGCGCAATAGTTCAATCAGCAGGGGTCGCATCAGATCGCGGAGGCGATCATCGGTCAGGGTCAGATCATTCATGATGATTTGCGCAAAACTGGGGAGGGACGATCGCGTTGTCTCAATGGTAGCGCGGGCTTTTGGGCGATCGACCTTATCGATCGAAACGAATTGACCCTTGAAGATCTCGCGGCTCGGAGAACGCATGGCGATGCGCCCCTACGGGATTTTGGGGGCCATGGGGCGATCGATTCATGGGCCACGGCGCGATCGACCCACCTCGCATTCAGCGACCATCCCCGATCGGTTGGGCCGCGTTCAATTTTCGGTGCGTGGGAGGAACCCATTCAGTCTTTTTGTGACTCTCTTTCGTGACTCTGCGGCCTTGCTCCCTACGGTTGATTGGCGGGGTGATCGGGCTGGGTGAGCGTGCTGGGAACTGCCACGGGCACAGGTGTAAGCGAGTCCAGCAAAATTTGGCGAGAGTCGGCCGTGAGGTGGCGGACTGTGGCGGCATCCAGATAGCCCCAAGCGTATTGGTCGCCCAAAATCCGTCGTTGATATTCGGAAATGGCTTCAATCCATTGAATTTGCAGCACCGTTTGGGTGGCCTCCCCGCCCGGGGGCAAGGAGCCGGAAATGGTTCCATTGCCATAAAACAGGCCCGGCTTGCCCAGAGCAGCGGCGATCGCCCGTTGGGATCGCTCCGTGAGGGCTGATCGGGAAAGCCGCACGAGGGGCCGATCGGGATCCTGCGTCAGGGTCACCATTTCCTGGGTGAGCTGACGGGTGAGGCCTTCGATTTGGCTGCGGGTGCTGTCAAATTGGATCAGGGCCAGGCGCTGCTGTTCTGGGCTAAGGACAGGGGGGCGAGCCGTCAGGACGCGGGGAATGAGGGCGGGGACTCCGGGGGTGGAAAAGTCGAGAGCTTCTCGGCTGGCAATGATGGCTGCGGAGACCAAAAAACAGCAGCCCAACCCAATGGCAGAAACCCAAGCGCTCGATCGGGAATAGCCGGGAGCCAGCCAATAGTTGCGGGCGGTGACGGTGGGCGGCAGGGGGCGCAGGGGAATCGTTTGGATGCTGGCGGCGGTGGGCGGCGGGGTCACCACCCGGGGAGCCTTGCGGTGCGTTTTCGCCAGTTGGATATGCTCGCCGCGCCGGATGGCGGCCGGAGAGGGAAAGGGATCGCGCCCTCGGAACTGCCGCGCCCGATCGCACCAGGGACAGGAACCCTGATGGCCAAAGTAGACATGCTGGGGATTGGCGCTACAGGTCACAAGGTTGTTTTCGGCGCTGTCCAAAACAGCGGCCCACTGACGGGCGCTGGGCCGATCGGCGGGGTGGCGGGTTTCAAAGGCCTGGCGAAAGAGGTTTTGCAATAGCGGATCGAGGCCTGCAAAGGGCGGCGCGATCGGCTTGGGCTTCCAACGGGGCGATCGGGCACTGTAGGGAAATTCTCCGGCCGCAATGCGTTGGTCAATCAGGGGCGGATCACCAGATCCCAAAAAAGCGCCATCGAAGGGGTGGGTTCCCTCCATCAACAATTGAAAGAGCAACACCGCCAACCCAAAACAGTCTTGGGCCGCAGTGCGATCGACCTCTCGAAAGTTGCGCCCTTGCAGTTCCGGGGGCGTATATTCCGGCTTGCCCACAGGACAACGGAAGGTGCGCCGTTGCTGGCGATCGACCACTTGAAACGAATCCGTATCCACCAGGGTGACCAGGGCGGTGGGGGCGGCCAGCACGTTGGACTCGTTCACATCCCCGATCGTGTAGCCTCGTTCATGGAGCACATCAACGGCAGCGGCCAGGTTACGAGCCATCCGCACCAGGTAGCGATAGGTGAGTCCCGGCAGCTCGCGCCGTCGCATCTTGGGCGTGTAAACCTCGTGTAGGGGGCGGGTTTCGGGTGCTTTGGGCATCAAAAACCCAACAATCGCCCCATCCACCACCACCGCATCCACGGGCCAGGCAATCGTAATCGGTGGTTCCAACGGATCCAGCGGCGGATCGTTCAACATGGCGGCCAGTTTGGCCACTCGATCGGGCGATCGTTGGTCGGGGTGATAAATCTTGGCCAGCAGGCTAGATTCTTCCGCAACCTGATAAATTTCCCCTTCGCCGCCCGCTTTCCCCGTGGTGCGCAGCGTGATCCGCTCGCCCGTCATGGCGCGTTGGGCCAGAAGGGTTCGGCTCCGTTTGGTTAGGTTCGATCGCTGCATGATCTGGGTTTTGCGCCGCCACCCTAAACATACTGAATTTCAGGGGCCAATTGCGGGAGCAACGTTCGAGCTAATGGCGGGGGCAATGGGAGACAATCGGAGGCAAATTCAACCGGACAGCGGGGCGATCGAGCCGCTCAAACCATGCCGCACCAGCATTAGTAATCTTCGTATTCCGGTTCCCGTTGCCGCACCTTCTCGGGAATCTCCAGCTTGGGTGCGCGGTAACCCGGTTCCTCATCAGTCCAAGCATCGGAATCTACGTTGTCATCGTAGCGATCGTAGACTTCCTCATAGTCATACTCATCTTCCCGCACATACTCGCGATCCCGTTCGCGGCGCGGGGGCTGATCGCTCCAGTTATCGTCCTCGTCGTAATCCTGGCGGCGTTGTTGGCCATAGCGCGGGGCCGGCTCTTCCCAGGTTTCCTCTTCCCAAGCTTCCTCTTCGTAGCGGCGCTCGGCTCGAGTTTCGGTGCGAATTTCTGGGCGGGCTTCGGTGCGCAACCCGGAGGCTAGCTGGTTGCCGGGGGCAGCGGTGGGAGTAAAGTACAGATCCTCTTCATCCCGTTCCCAGGGAGGACTGCTGAGGCCCAGACGCTCCAGGACACCAACGCTGAGTTGAATCAGGCGGGCTTCGGCCCCTTCAAACACAATCAGCCGATCGGGGCCCGTGCTGACCACTTCTTCGATCGGGAGTTCATAGGTGCTGATCACCTGTTCGGGCACTTGGGGCAAGCCGATCGAGGCAATGACGATCGAGACCAGCTTGCCATCCTCCACATCAAACTTGAACCCGCGTACCTTCCCCAGCAGTTCACCGGTTTCGGTGATCACCTCACAACCAATCAAGGTGTTGTAGGCATCCGCTTCAATGTAGTCCTCGATCGCCCGATCGTCCTCCACCAGAATCACATCACCAATTTGGCTGATGCTATCCAGGTTCATGAAGCGCGGCATCGCCGAAACGGCGAGGATATTGTCCTTTACGCCAAAGCCAATAATCTCCTGGCGATCAATATCGACCCAAACCTGGCTGATGATGCCCAGGCGCTTGCCGGTGTTTCGGGTAATGATTTGCGTTCCAAGCAGGTCAGAGCGCTGGCGAATCGATTCAGAGGTCATTGACTGCAAAGGGGGATGGATTGCAATAGATCCGAAGTCGGGATGCTTGTCGATAGTAAAGCATAGGTTGACGGATTGAGGGCGGGCGGCTGGTGGTGTCGATTGCCGAACGCGATTGATTTAGACCTAACTAGCTCGGCAAGTCTATTTCCGTAGGTCAAGTCAAATGACTGTTATCGTGACCCGATCGTCAGGTACTAGGGGACTGACAACAAGGGGCTGAGTCGCTCGTAGATACTGTGTTCCCCGGATAGACGCAAGGGGCTGAGAGTGAAGAAAGGTAAAGCTTAAGAGCCAGGAGCTGTGGCGACCGCTAGTTGGCTGGGGTCAAACGGTCTGCCAT
>NZ_JACJSN010000033.1:0-14278 GCF_014698135.1 Limnothrix sp. FACHB-881 | reverse complement strand
GGAGAAGGTTTGGTGGCAAGCTGGACAAAGATAGCGCTGATGTCCATTGGGCATCCTGCCGTGTTTATGGGCTTTGCTGTGACCGCACAGAGGGCATTCCATGGCGTGAACCTGAGTCCATCAGTCTCTCTACTCTATCAATCCCACATTAGATTGACGTACGACCGCAAAAAAGTTATTCGCCGAGCAATAATTTTCTTGATCAATCAGCGATTATAACTGAAACACACCCAGCCACAGCCCGAAACGTCATGAATATTGTGCAATATCACGAAGTTTGTCATCGGATGCGATCGGGGGATGTGATTGCCTTTGCGGGGGCGGATATCCTGTCGGGAACGGTGCGCCTTTCAACCCAATCCACGGTTTCCCATGTGGGCGCTGTATTTCAGCCAGAATTCATGATCAATGGGCCCAGCAGGATCAACGTTGATGGCAAGCCAGATGGCGAAGTTGATTCAGATGCCAAAGGTGACCAAAATCCTAGTGCAAGCGCAACGGAGAAGCAGGAACATATCAGTTTGGAGCTAGCTTCTTCCCTGCTGGAAATTGATATGCTGACCACGGATCAGCCGGAAATTTATATTATTGAATCCCATCCCCTTTGCTTTGACCAAGACACGGGAATTGCCAAAAGTGGCGTACAAATCAATAAATTAAGCGCCTTGATGGATGGCTACGATGGCCAAATTTGGTGGCTACCGTTGGGGGAGCAACATCGCTCTCGATTGGATCTGCAAAAGTTCACGGATTTCATGCGCCAAAGCGAAAAGCGTGCCTACGATTTTGTGCAGGCTGCGTTGGCCGGCTTGGATATCTTAGATGAGGTGGGATTGACCTGCGCCCAGGAAGATCACTCTAGTTTTTTCTGCTCTGAATTAATTGCAGCGGCCTTCCAAGCGGCTGGGTTAATTCAGGGGGTTAACCCATCGGAAACAACCCCGATCGACCTTTGTCGCTTTCCAATTTATGCGGAGGATTATTACTTGCTCTGGGGCGACCCGATCGAGATCCCTGGCTATAACGCTGCTGATTTTCCGAGTACCTTGAAAGATTAGTTCCTGTGATCAATTTAAATCACTACAGACAAGGGGTTTAAACCCCTTGCTGCCAGGATTTTGCGTTGTCATCAGGACTTGAAAGTGTCCTAAAATTGCTGACCCACAAACACAGAACGGGTTTCGCCATCTCGTCGGAGGGTCGCGGCTTGGTTGGCCACCTCCACCAAAGTCCAACCACTGGCCCCGATCGCCTCGCCCATGCTGACCCGTCTGGTTACGCCGTTCACAGAAACCAAGGCCGAGGAGCGATCGCCCAATTCCAAAACCCCCACCAGAACGTAGGTCATGCTGGGAGCGACCGCAACGGGCCCCGGTGACGCGGCTGGGCTGGCGGTTGGTTGGGGGGAAGCGGCCGGCGCGGGGCTGGGGCGGGTGGCGGCTCCGTTGGGTTGGGGTAAGTTGGCGGACAAGTTGGGATTCCGTTCCAGCAAACGGGTTAAGCGCTCGATCGCGTCCACCAAGTTGCTGGACAGGGGAAACCCAACCGGGGCCGCAGGCGTGACGGCAGCGCTGGAGGCCGGTGGCGCGGGGCTGGGGTTCGGAGGATTGAGGGTGACAACGTTCGGCAATTGCGAGGGCACTGGCGCGATCGCGGGAGGCTGGGGCAACTGGGCAACGGGGCCGCCGCCATTGGTGCGCCGCTCGATCGCATCCAAGGAACGGGAAATATAGGCAGCAAATTCCGTATCGTCGGGGGCGCTGCTGCCGTCGTTGGCCACGGAAGCAACGGGAGCCGCCGGGGAGCCGTCGGCCATCACCGCTGCCGGTTCGTTGCGATTGGCAAACCAGAGGCCCACGGTGGCCAACAGGGACAGGGCCGCCGCGCCGATGGTTAGGCGATCGAACAGGCGCACCGATTGCCGGGCCCGTTCCGCGTCGGCCACTGCTTCGATTAGCTCTGGATCTGGCTCTTGAATTTTGGGCGGCGGCGGGGGCGGCAACACCTCCGCTGGCAACACCAAGGGCGGCACGGCGATCGATTGCAGGGCGATCGGGGGCGAGGGTTCCGGGGGTGGGGTCAACAGTTCCACACCCTCTTCGAGCGATCGCTCCAAATCCCCAAACAAGTCATCCATGAGCTGGTCGGCATACCAGTCAGCGGCCGAGGTCGATCGGGGGGCGATCGTCGGGTTGGATTCGCGAGGCTCAATGGACAAAGTCATACCACCACACCAAATATGGGCAAGGGACGCAGCCGCCATCCCCAAGCACCGCCTTGCCCAGACACAACATTGGGTTGCTTGTAGGGGGCAAATTTCGCAACGGTCAGACTTTCAACTCGGCTGAACCACCGAAAGATTGACCCTGGGCAAGGCTACGGAGTTGGGGCCGATTCTATTGAATCGTCGCCAGTTCGTCAAACGCTAGGGGATCTGAATGCTAGGGGATCTGATGGATTGATGGATTCGCCGCTGGTCGGCGCTGCGGGCCTCATACGTCCTCGCAGCGCCCTGACCGGGAAAGGCCGTTACTGATCCAGACTGATCCAGCCCGGACTGATCCAGCCCTTGAACCAGCGATTCAGCCGCTCAGTGAGCTAGTTATTAAGCCAAAATCCACTCCACCAAGGTACGAACCCCGTAACCGGTGGCCCCGGCGGGATTCAGTCCTGAATCCTTGTCGCTCCAGACGGGCCCCGCCACATCCAGGTGCGCCCAAGGCGTGTCTTTCACAAACTGCTTCAGGAACAGGGCCGCGGTGATTGAACCACCCGCGCGGCCGCCGATGTTTTTCATGTCAGCCACCACGGATTTCATCTTGTCAAAGTAGGGTTCTTCGAGGGGCATTTGCCACAGCTTTTCACCGGCCTTGGCGGCGGCGGCTTTCAAGCCGTTGGCCAGGGTTTCATCGGTGGCCCACAGACCAGCAATCTCATCGCCCAGTGCCACCACGCAAGCGCCCGTGAGGGTGGCCAAGTCCACGATCGCCTCCACGCCCAGCTTGTCCGCATAGACGAGCGCATCGGCCAGGGTCAGGCGGCCTTCTGCGTCGGTGTTGCCCACCTCGATCGTTTTGCCATTGGAGGCGGTGAGGATGTCGCCCGGGTGCATGGCTCGCCCGCTGATCATGTTTTCAGTGACGGCGGAAATGAAATGCACTTCCACATCCGGTTGCAACAGGGCGATCGCCTGAGCCGCGCCAAAGGTTGCGCCCGCGCCGCCCATGTCGGTTTTCATCATCTCAATGCTGCTGCCTGCGCCGGCCTTGATATTTAAGCCGCCGCTGTCGAAGGTCAAACCCTTGCCCACGATCGCCAACTTTTTGCGGGGTGTGCCTTGGGGCTTGTAAACCAAGTGGATAAACTTCGGCGGCAGGTCAGACGCTTGGGCAACTCCCAAAAAACTGCCCATACCCAGTTTTTCGCAATCTTCCTTTTCCAAAATCGTCAGTTCCCAGCCGGGGTTGGCTGCGATCGCCTGGGCCGTTTCGGCCATGGTGATGGGGGTGACCACGTTGGCCGGAGCGGCCACTAACTCGCGGGCCAAAATGGTTCCGGCAGCGATTTTTTCACCCCGATCGATCCCTTGGGCGATCGCGGCTGAATCTGTGGTTCCATTCCGGAATGGCAACAGCTCGATCGTCTCGGGCTTGGGGGTTTTGCCGTTTTCTTCGCTATCGGACTTGAAGCGGCGATCGCGATAGAGCGACAAATGCACCCCTTCGGTGATGGCTTGGGCCGCGGCGGCCGCCTCTTGGTTGGCCAGCGGGAACGCCATGGCCAGGCGATCGCACTTTTGGGCCCGGGCGGCTTTGGCGGCGGCGGCGGCCCCTTGGCGCAGCCGATCGAGCGGCAGATCCTCTGAGTTGCCCAACCCAATCAAGATCAATTTGCGAACGGGTGTGCTGCTGCCCACGCGCAGGGTTGCAGTGTTTCCGGGCTTGCCCTTAAATTCGGCCTCATCGATCGCCTCGCGCAGGGCCCCACCCAGTCGATCGTTCAAGGCCGCCAAGTCACCCGCCAGGGTTTCCAGTTCCGACTCAAACAGCCCGATCGCCAAACCAGCGCCCGTCCATTCGATCGGGCTGCTGACACTTGCTCGAAATTCCATGATTGCCTTGTGATGGTTGCGTTTTGCCGCTTTCTACTCTAACGGTTTGGCTACACTGATAGACAGGGTGAACCCGGAAGCCCCGGGAGTCGCTCCCCTCCCATCGCCGTTGACTGGCATCATTAGCACCCAAGTGCATCCAAAAGCATTCAGTCGCACTTAGTCGCATTCAACCGTTGTATCTAGAGGCTCGATCGATGGCTCAGCTTGCAACCCTCGTGATTTTTGGGGCTTACATCTTCTTTGGGGTGAAATTTTGGAACGGCTTTCAGCGAACCAACTTCACGCAAAATCGAATTTTCCTAACCCTACTTTGGCCAGTTTTGCTAATTAATGGCTCCTATCGCAAAAACTTCCAAAAAGCTCTCAAAGGTTAACCATCATTCCCTGGTTTCTAGAGCAATATTCAACCCCAATTTTTGAGGGCGCATTCATTGGTTAACTGGAGCATTGCCGAACTTCAATCCCGTGATTGGAACACCCCTGAACTACAGGCCCAAATCCAAGCCGTCGCTGCTCGATATAACAAAGAATATCGCGGCGAAGCCTTTGAAGTCCCCGACGAAGTGGCCGCCTTGCCGCTCTACCCTGAATTCGTGACTGGATCCCTCACCAGCCGCATCACATCCCCCTTTTGGGAATTAGCAAAGCCCCAAAAAGGTTGGCGCTGTTTGGATTTGGGTTGTGGGGGCAGCTTTTTGTTTTATCCCTGGCGCGATTGGCAAGCCTTTTTCTATGGGCAAGATGTAGCTCGCGTCGCCTGCGATTTGTTGACAGCGCGGGGCCCACAACTGAACTCCAAACTGTTTAAGGGCGTGCATTGCCAACCGGCCCATGAACTGAACTATGAGCCAGGATTCTTTGATTTGGTGATTGCCACAGGGGTGAGCTGCTACTACCCGATCGACTATTGGGCTGCTGTGGTCGATCGAGTCAAGCCCCTCCTAAAACCCGGTGGTTTATTTGTCTTCGATGCCATTTTGCCCGAATTACCCCTAGCGGAAAATTGGGCAATTTTGGAAACCTATTTGGGGTCAGAGGTTTTCTTGGAAGAGCCGATCGCCTGGAAAAAACTGATTCAGGCCGCCGGTGGCAAAGTGACCGCCACACGCGAAGGCGATGTATTTGCCCTCTATCGCGTCAAATTCAGTTGAAATGCAATCCAAACTTCGGTTCAATTGCGATCTGCCATGACTCACTCCATGACCAACTGCCTTGATGGTGTTGAGTGCGATCGAGCGAAGCCTCTGTGTCGCTCAATTACGCTTCAGCCAGGCCTCACCGTTGATTGTCAAAAATTGATGTTGTTGTGTGATGATTGGCAGATCACTGAAGTTGCATTATTCGGATCAATTCTTGGCGATCAATTTCGGGATGATAGCGATGTGGATTTATTAATTAGCTTTTCCCCGATCGCTAAGGTTACACTGCTGGATCTATACACAATTGAATGTGAATTTAGCAGGCTTTTTCAGAACCGCCCCGTGGACTTGGTGACTCGACGCGCCATTGAGCAAAGTCATAATTCCATTCGGCGTAACAATATTTTAGGAACTGCCCAAGTTATTTACCGAATTAATCATCAAGATTGATCATCCGGCTACCGCAATCCTATGAATCATGATCGAGAATATTGGTTGGATGCAATCAATGCTTGTCAACAAATTCTGGATTTTACAAAAGGCTTGGATGAGGATTCCTTCCTCCAAGATCGTAAAACGCAATCTTCGGTTCTTTACCAAATTACAGTTCTCAGCGAGGCAATGAACCGCTTTTCAGATAGCTTCATCACCCAAAACTCCCAAATTCCGATTGCAGCAATTCGAGGAATGCGAAATCGAATTATTCACGAATATCGAGAGGTTGATCTATGGATTCTTTGGCAAGCGATTCAAATCAACATTCCAGAGTTACTAATTTTGCTAAATGACAGTCAATTCCCTGAGCAGATGCCTGAGAAGTAACTTGGGGTACTTGCAAAGCGCTAGTAGTCCTGGGTAGCAAGGGGGTTGCGTATCTTGTTCTTGTCGATTAATGAGGCCCACAGGCAATGAAACTTACTTAAGGTAAGAGTTTTGATTGTTCAGACATGCTCTCAGGTTTGCTCGGAAATCTTCAGCAATTCCTGACCGATCGACCAAGGCCAACGGCTCATGGGTGGTAGATTATAAAGCTTTAGTTATCCCTGCCTTGTCAGCTTCTAACTCATTAACCTGCTATTCGGGAAGGATCGGTTCGTGGTTAAACTAACGCCAAATCCCAGTTTCAGTGTTTCGTTGCGTCTTCAGTTGCCAAACCAGGTGGGAATGCTGTCCCAGGTCATTCAGGCGATCGCGGATGCGGGGGGCAACTTGGGCGATATCACCCTCGTGGAGCAAAATCGCCAACAGACCATCCGGGATTTGGCAGTGGATGCGGCCAGCACCGAGGGCGCGGAGGCTATTGTGGCAGCCGTGAAAGCGATCCCGGAGGTGTTGGTGCTGGCGGCGGCCGATCGCACCTTTGCCTTGCACCAGGGCGGCAAAATAACCGTCAACAGCAAGATTTCGCTCGATCGCCAAGCGGATTTGGCCATGGCTTATACACCGGGGGTGGGTCGCGTTTGTCGGGCCATTGCTGACCAGCCCGATCGGGTCTATGAGCTAACGGTGAAGCAAAACATGGTGGCGATCGTCACCGATGGCAGCGCCGTGTTGGGGTTGGGCAATTTGGGGCCCGAAGGGGCGTTGCCCGTGATGGAAGGCAAAGCCATGCTGTTCAAGGAATTTGGCGGGGTGGATGCTTTTCCCATTTGCTTAGCCACCCAAGATGCCGATGAAATTGTGGAAACCGTGAAGCGGATTGCACCGGTTTTTGGGGGAGTGAACCTGGAGGATATCGCCGCGCCGCGCTGTTTTGAAGTGGAAAAGCGGCTGAAGGAGGAGTTGAATATCCCCGTGTTCCACGACGATCAACACGGCACGGCGATCGTCTCCCTGGCAGCCCTAACCAATGCCCTGAAATACGTGGGTAAAGCCCTATCGGCGGTCAAAATCGTAATTAACGGTGCGGGAGCGGCGGGGATCGCGATCGCCCAACTGCTGCGCACGGCCGGAGCCACCGATATCGCCATTTGCGACTCGAAGGGGCTGCTGACGATCGATCGCACCGATTTGAACCCCCAAAAGCGAGACTTTGCAGTCGATCGCCCCGGGCCGCTCACCCTGGCTGATGCGATGGTCGGTGCTGATATTTTCCTGGGGGTCAGTGCGCCCGGGGTGGTGTCCGTGCCCATGGTGGAATCCATGGCCAAAGACCCGATCGTCTTTGCCATGGCCAACCCGATTCCGGAAATTCAACCGGAACTGATCATCGGCAAAGCGGCCATCATCGCCACCGGCCGCAGCGACTATCCCAACCAAATCAACAACGTGTTGGCGTTTCCGGGTCTGTTCCGGGGGGCCCTCGACAGCCGGGCCAACAAACTCACCCAACGAATGTTCTTGGATGCGGCCTTGGCGATCGCCTCGTTGGTGGACGATGAGCAGTTGAGCCCCGAAACGATCGTGCCCTCAGCCTTTGATTCGCGCGTGGCTCCAGCGGTGGCCGCTGCGGTGCAAGCGGCCGCTCGCTTAGATGGCGTTGCTCGTTTGTAAGGCGATCGCCCAGCGGGGTGATGCTGAATGATTCAGGTGTTGATTGGGGAATTGCGGCCGCAGCTCAAGCTCAAGCCATTCTGGAACCAACTAGGATGTTTAAGATATGCTCTAGGCAACTTTCCCCGATCAAAGCTTCTTGCTGAATCATCCCCTGGAATTCATCCTTTAAATCACCATGCTCAGTCGCGTTGCGGACTCGATTTATTGGCTTAATCGCTATGTGGAGCGGGCGGAAAATGTGGCCCGATTTGTTGATGTCAACCTCAAGCTAAGTTTAGATTCTCCTGCGGGCGTGACTCAACAATGGAAACCCCTGTTGATGACCACGGGAGACTTGGCACTTTTTCAGGCCAATTATGGGGAAGCTTCCGCTGAAAATGTGATTCAGTTTCTAACATTTGATGCGAATTATCCCAATTCGATTTTGTCTTGCTTGAAATCAGCGCGGGAAAACGCTCGATCGATCCGAGAAATCCTATCTACGGAAGTCTGGGAACAGATTAATGCGTTTTATTTAATGGTTAAAGAAGCGGCCGCCAGCTACAGCGCGGGAGCCGTTGATCTAGATAAGTTTTTTAATGAAGTGAAGTTGGCGAGTCATTTGCTCTATGGCGTGACCGATGCCACCATGACCCACGGCGAAGGCTGGCACTTTGGACAGGTGGGCCGATTCCTGGAGCGGGCAGATAAAACATCGCGAATTTTGGATGTGAAATATTACATTCTGCTGCCTTCGGTGCAGGATGTGGGCACAACGCTCGATCGCCTCCAATGGATTGCGTTGCTGAAGTCCGCCAGCGCCTATGAAATGTATCAAAAGTGGCGCAATCACCGCATTTCGCCCACGGGAGTTGTGGAGTTTCTATTGCTCGATCGACAGTTTCCCCGTGCGGTGCAATTTTGCCTGTTGCAATCCCAAAAATCCTTGCATGAAATTACTGGAACACCGACGGGCACTTGGAGCAATCCTGTGGAGCGGCCCTTGGGACGGTTGTTGGCAGAACTCAGCTATTTTTCAGTGGATGAAGTGATCGATCGGGGTCTCCATGAATTCATTGACAATTTGCAGCAAGAACTCAATGTGATTGGCGAGCGCATGAATGAAACATTTTTTGCGCTGCGACCGGTGGGGCTTTAGACCTGTTTTTGGGAATTCGGACTCAACTTCGGCTTTCGAGTGGTCGTATTACCTTAGTGGCGCTTAATTCTCGGGGTGTGGGAGAACAAGCCAACCATTCCGTAATCATGGGGCTGTGCTTCCCGTTTGGAGTTGAGCGGCGATCCGGTCATGCCGGAATTTCGGTTAGATTTACGAGCCATTTGGCCTCCCGAATCCACAGGAATCTCACCAAATGCGCCCTAATCTTCCCTTGCCACCGCTCAACAGCCTTGGGCGATCGCGGCCTAACTAACCGTTTGCCAATGCGGCCCATTCCGTGTGGAACGTGCCCGGTTTGTCGATCCGCTCGTAGGTATGTGCGCCGAAGAAGTCGCGCTGGGCTTGGGTGAGGTTTTGGGGCAATCGATCGCGCCGGTAGCTATCGAAATAGTCCAGGGAGGCGCTGAAGGCCGGAACCGCGATCCCCGTTTGGGCCGCCGTTGCCACCACCGATCGCCAAGCGGCCTGGCGATCGAGAATGGTTTGCTTAAACTCCGGAGCCAGCAGCAAATTCGGCAACTGTGGATTATCCGTAAAAGCTCGCTCAATCTTGCTCAGGAAGCCCGCACGAATGATGCAGCCGCCTTTCCAAATTCTGGCCATTTCCGCCAAATTTAAGCCATAGCCAAACTCAGCGGAAGCCTTTGCCAACAGGGCCATCCCTTGGGCATAGGAACAGATTTTGGAACAGTAGAGCGCATCCCGCACTTGATCAATGAATGTGGCTTGATCCACCGGGGAGATCGGGCCGGGGCCGCTCAGCTCTTGGGCCGCCGCCGTCCGCTCAGCCTTGATGGATGACATAATTCGGGCATTCACCGCTGCGATGATGGTTGGGATCGAAACCCCCAATTCCAGGGCGCTCATCACCGTCCACCGGCCGGTTCCTTTTTGCCCCGCTGCGTCTTGAATCAGCTCCACCAACGGCTCTTGAGTGTCGGGATCACTGACCTTAAAGATTTCAGCGGTAATTTCAATCAAAAAGGAGTTGAGTTCGTCTGTTTGGTTCCAAGCCGCAAAGGTGGCTTGCAACTGGGCTTGGTTCAGGCCGCCCACGGTTTTCAGCAAGTCGTAGGCTTCGGCAATGAGCTGCATATCGCCATACTCAATGCCGTTGTGAACCATCTTGACGTAATGTCCAGATCCGCCGGGGCCGATGTAGGTTACGCAGGGGCCGTTATCCACCTGGGCGGCGATTTTGGTGACGATCGGCTCAATTTTTTCATAGGCCGATCGCGTGCCACCGGGCATCAAGCTAGGGCCATTCAGCGCCCCTTCTTCGCCGCCGCTCACGCCCATGCCAATGTAGGTCAGGCCCAAGGCTTCCAGATCTTGGGTGCGGCGTTCTGTGTCCTCATAAAGCGAGTTGCCACCGTCAATCAAAATATCGCCCGGAGCCAACAGGGGCTTGAGCTGTTCAATCACCGCATCCACGGGCCCGCCGGCCTTGACCATAATCAAAATTTTGCGCGGCGGTTCAAGGGCAGCCACAAATTCTTCCAAGCTGTAGGTGGGTTGCACCTGCTTGCCCTGGGCCCGGGTGGCCATGAATGTGTCGGTTTTATCGCGGCTGCGGTTATACACCGCGATCGGGAATCCATTCCGTTCAATGTTCAGGGCAAGATTTTCGCCCATCACAGCAAGACCGATGAGTCCGAAACTTTGAGCCATAGGAAAAATCTGGGTCGGCTAACAATCGGCTGAGTTGTGGTTGGCGGGCCAATCATGCAGGCCCCAACCAACATCACGGGAGTCGCAGTTCAAAGTTTTTAGCTCAAGCACTGTTGCGGGCGCTGTCGTGGATGTTGCAATGGGCTGGCCGAGGAAGCGCAGGCTATTCGGATTAGGGGGACGGAATCGCAACACCCGAGGCCACAACAGGGGCCAACCACTCAGCACCGTCATCCTTGATGACAACTTGCCTCAGATTAGCCCGATCCCCTGGGGACGGACTGGAAGATTCCGTTAAAAGTCTGCTCAAGAACCATCGGGACAACATCGAAGACTATTTATTGAAGACTATTTAAAGACTGCTGAAAGACTGAAAACTGGTTAAAGACTAGCCAAAGGCGGGTTCAAGGCAGATTCAAGCTCATTAATCGCTGTAATCGCTAATGGGATTGGGGTTGCCGGAAGTCGCCCAATTGGGGCGATCGGGGCTAATCTGGACTGAACTTGGACAGGATCGAGAATGCCACGGAACGCAACGTGGAAGGCAATTGCGCCATTGTCTAGGTTCAAGTGCTAGCGTTGGGTCAGGTGAGATTTTGACAGGCTGTCTCGGGTGCGATACCGGCTTGTTGATTTGCGGGAACTCTGCGGGAATTCTATTTTCATCGCAGTTCGTGACCGTAGCTCTCGATTGCGGTGCTTGATTGCGGTTCTTGATTGCAGTTCGTGACCGTAATTGGTCACTGCAATTGGTCACCAACAACGCATCACCACAGATCAACTCAACTCGCATCTAGCGGGGAAAATGGGAAGGAACGGTGCTTTTGCAGTGCCGGTTCTGGATTTGGGTATGGAAACGGGCGATCGGGGGACGCTTGGCCAACTGGTCGCGAGGGGAGGGCGATCGCAGGGGACATCTCAAACAAACCGATTGCGTTCAGAGCGATCGGGCAAGGGGCTTAAACCAGGCTTTAATCAAGGTTGGACGGCTTAACCACAGCCTAAACACGAAAACAGCGAGGCAGTGATGGGGCCGCAGCGGGATTGGTTAACCGGACTGGGGCGTGGGCGTTCTGAAAAACTGGTCTGGCCCCTCACCGCTTGTGAGCCTGAGCGCTGTCGAATAGGGTGTAATGCATCGATCGGTTAACGTTCTCGGCGCTGTTCCCGGTGCTATTCTCAGCGTTCCAGTCGATGTTGGTTTGGCGATATTGATTCGATTGCTGTGAAGCAGAGTAGATGGCATGGCTGAGATCCAATTACGCCTTCAGGTTCCCGGTAGCCCCGATCGACTGATTCCCGTGGAAACCGACTCCGTGACGATCGGGCGGGCCAGTGATTGCGAGCTGCCCCTTTCTCCCTATGGCGTGTCGCGACACCATGCCCGAATTAGTCGCGCCGATCGGGCTAGTCCCTGGATGGTTGAAGACCTGCAAAGCAAAAACGGCACACGCCTGAACCAAACCCCCCTCCAACAGCCAACCCCCATCGCCCACGGCGATCGGATCTATATCGAAAATGTTTGCATCACCGTCCTGTTGGCAGGAGTGGGCACGACCAACGCAGTCGCGAATCCCACCATCACCCGATCGCGCCAATCGCCCCAAGGGCCCAAAGCCGTCTATTCCCAACGGGTGCAGGTTCCCTTAAACCCCGAGGCTTTGCCGCCCACCGTTTCCGTGGTGCGGCCCAATTTGGTCAAGCTGCCCCTGATTGATGCCACGGCCGATGGCAAAATGCGAATTTCACGCGATGCCAGCGACCTCAAAGAACAGTGGCTCCGCACCAGCGAAGGCAGCGGCGACAGTCTTTATGAGCGCGATCGCACCATTGCCCGCCTGCGCGATCTCGTGGAAATCGCCAAAGGCCTCACCTCCGCCGCCAGCAGCAACGCCATCTTCTCTCAAGTGCAAGAAGTGGTGTTTCGCTATCTCACCAACATTGAGCGCCTGGCCCTGTTGGTGGATGTGGAAGGCAATGGCCAACTGCAACTGCTGAACGCGGCCGCCCGCGAAACCGAACGGGCCCGCGACCTCACTCTCAACAGCGGTTGGATCAGCCAAAGCATTTGCCAAAAAGTTTTCAAAGAAAAAATTGCCCTGCAAACGGCCGATGCCCAAGCAGACGAGCGGTTTGGCGCAGAACAAAGCATTCTCTATAAAGGCATTCGCAGCGCCATGGCCGTGCCGCTTTGGAACGAAGACAAAGTGGTCGGTGTGCTCTATGCCGATGCCAACCTATCCTCCGAAAGTTGGGTGCAAGAGGGCGAAGACGATCTCAGTTTCTTTTCCGCATTGGCCAACCTCGTGGCTGCCAGTGTTCAGCGGTGGTTGCTCACCCGCAAACTCCAGGAAGAAGAGCGCCTGTGCCAAAAGCTAGAGCGCTATCACTCGCCTGCAGTGGTGCAACAGATGATCGCCGCTGGCACCCACGAGGATGGCCGGATTCCCACCACCGATGGGGAACTCAGCATTCTGTTTGCAGATATTGTCGGGTTCACGGCCCTTTCGGAGCGCCTGAGTCCGGCGGAGGTGGCGGACTTGTTGAACCGCTTTTTTGAAGAAATGCTACAAGAGGTGTTTGCCCTAGGCGGAACCCTCGATAAGTTCATTGGCGATTGCATCATGGCCTTTTTTGGTGCGCCGGAACCACAACCGGATCATGCCGATCGCGCTGTCATTGCTGCCCGACGAATGCTGGAACGCTTGGATGATTTGAACAAACGGAACGTGCTGGGCGAGCATTTGCAACTACGGATTGCCATCAACAGCGGTCGGGCCGTGGTGGGAGATGTGGGCAGCTCCCAACGGATGGATTACACAGTCTTAGGCGGCGCGGTGAACCTGGCGGCCCGGATGGAGGCGATTTGTCCGGTGGGTCAATGCATCATCAGTGCCAATACCTATGACCTGGTGTCGCGGAAGATGAATTGGGTGCAAATGGGAGAATTTCGGTTCAAGGGCATTGAACGGCCAGTGCCCATTTTCCAAGATGGCCACCGCGCCCAAGAGCTAGAGTTGGTGAAGCTGTTGACGGAGCCTTCTTGAGAACTGACTGCGGATTTGGGCGATCGCCTCAGGGCCAAAACTAGGGATCTCGGGGCGATCGTAATCCTAAAACTGTTTGCTATAATTCCGGTTGGGTTTTGCTGCAATGTTGGTGACTGCCAATAATTGTTTTGCGATCTATGTTTGTTCCAATTCGGGGACTCACCGAACGTCTTAGTGGCAGTAGACTGAGCAAGCGTTTAGGCGCTTTGTTAACTCAGAAACTTTAAACGGAGACAAGAGTACCCACCTGGTTTTTCCAGGTCGGAAGCTGAGGCAAGACGGCATTTGCGGTTAACCCAACTCCTCAGAATTTGCTTCAACCAATTGATCAACAATATTGATCAACAATTTGGTAAATAACACGGGCCACCACTCGCCTCCGCGACGGTGGCCCGTGTTTTGATTTGAATTTGCCAGTGGCAAATGGGTCAGCGCATATTGTTGGGCGCACATTGTTGTGTATCCTCCGCCATCATTAGATCGATCGAAACGGATTGACCCTTGGAGATCTCTCGTACCGGAGGGCGCATGGCGATCACTGGCTTCAACTTAAGGAAGTTAAGCTGTAGCCATCGATCCTAGAGATGCTTGAGCCATGGCTCGTAGTCGCCCCTACTCCGATGCCAATCCTGATTTGCGTCGGCGCTGC
>NZ_JACJSN010000032.1:0-14968 GCF_014698135.1 Limnothrix sp. FACHB-881 | reverse complement strand
AGCATTTCCCACTGGCAGCCAGTGCGCTGGACGTAAAAGATGCCATTGAGGATTTCTCGGAAATCAACTTCTATCGGATGTCCAAAGCCTTTAGGAGCGGGCAGCAGCGGCTGGAGGAGCACCCACTCATCATCGCTCAAATCACTGGGATAGGCTTTGCGGGTAGGATTAGCAATGACCGGGAGACGACTCATGAGCTGGGTGATGCTTCGGTTAGGTCTAGCCTAAAACCGGATTTAGAGCTGCCAAGTCGGCTTTAGCTTTTCTTTATAAATTAGCTCTAAGTTTCCCTTCGATCTCTAAAGAATCCATCATCTAAGGAATCATCCAGGGCTGCCTAGGCAGTCCTTTTTTATTTTTTACTGCTCTATTTTTGTTGCTCTATTTTCGATTTTTGAATTCTTTATTGGATTTATCTCTTTTTCGATCAATTCCTTGCTGGTTACAGCCCTAGTGGCGATGGATTGGGGTTGCCTAATTTGGCCCAATAGACCTCTTGCATTAATCAAGACCCTCACCCTAAATCCCTCTCCCAAGTCGGGAGAGGGACTTGATCACCCGCCACAAGATCGCCGTAACCCAGCAGTTCTGGCTCCCCTTCGCCCACCTTGGGAGAAGGGGTTGGGGGATGAGGGCAACGAGCTGATTCGTGCAAGAGGTCTAATCAGCCACCTCAAAAGACCAGATTGGCTGGCGGGGGGCCAGCAGCCCCCCAAATGTCGCCGCCAGCAAGAGACTTCTAGATCTGTAGCCCAGAGACCCAGGCCTAGAGACCTAGCCTAAAAATCTAGAGCCTAGAGATCTAGGCGCGGAATCCTCGTTGGTGCATCACCAAATCCATGAACTCCTGGCGGGTTTTCGGATCTTCCGCAAAAACTCCACGCACCGCACTGGTCACAGTCCAAGATCCTGGCTTTTGCACCCCACGCATCACCATGCACATGTGGGTTGCTTCCACCACCACGGCCACTCCTTGGGGCATCAGCAACCCTTGAATCGCATCGGCAATTTGGGCCGTCAGCCGCTCTTGCACCTGGAGCCGTCGGGCATACATTTCGCAAATTCGAGCAATTTTGGACAGGCCAATCACTCGGCCATCGGGAATGTAGGCCACGTGGGCCCGGCCAATGATCGGCAGGATGTGGTGTTCGCAGGAGCTAAACAGGTCAATATCGCGCACCAAGACCATCTCATTGGCGTTTTCGTGAAAAACAGCACCATTGAGCAGTTCATCTAGGGATTGTCGATAGCCCGAAGTCAGAAACTGCAAGGCTTTGACCACTCGCTTGGGGGTGTCGCGCAGGCCTTCGCGATCGGGATCTTCCCCCAATCCAATTAACAGCGTCCGCACAGCTTGCTCCATCTCGGCCTGGCTGACGGGGGATTTGGCCGCCGTGGTGATCAGGTTGGGCCGAGGTGACTCGATCGAAAGGGTCATAGGGATTGAGATTGCGGTGAATTGGAGTGGATTGGGAAACGCCCACCCAGCCCGATCGGGTAGGTGAGCGTGCAGGTTGAAGAGATTCAGAGTTTGGGCGGCGCAACCCATCCAGCCCTAGAAACCAGCATTGGTTCCATGACTTGGGTTGGCATCAGACCAGTTATTTGGAGCAACTGGCTTGAATTTCCCTTGAGAAATTATAATGATAATCATTCTCATACGATCACTTTTGCATCAAATTGCTGATGCAGATCGCTAATACAGATCCCTGATGCCGGCTGAAGCGAGAGGCTGACCCATCGATCGCGCCGTCTCTAACAGCACCGTCTCTAACCGCGCCATCTCGATCGCACTGACTTTTGAAAACGACTTTTGAAAATCGGAGTGTTTTAATGACCGTCACCCCCATTTCGCCAACCACCCAGACCACAGACCCGATCGCCCCGGAATCCACATTGGAACCAATCCTGGAATCAACAGCGGAACCGATCGCGCGGCCACGGCGATTGCGCCGATCCGCCACCCTGCGGCGAATGGTGGCGGAAACGGTGTTGACGGCCCAAGACTTGATCTATCCGGTGTTTGTGATGGAAGGGACGGGGCTGGTGGAGCCAATTCCCTCGATGCCCGGTTGCGATCGCCGATCGCTCGATCGGTTGTTGGAAAAGTTGCAGATGATTCAAGGGGTGGGCATTGGGGCGATCGCCCTGTTTCCCGTGATTCCGCCCGCCCAAAAGGACGCGATCGGCTCCGAAAGCCACAACCCCAACGGCCTTGTGCCCCGGGCCGTCAAAGCCATCAAAGCCACCTTTCCCGATCTATTGGTCTTTACGGATGTGGCCCTCGATCCCTACACCACCCACGGCCACGATGGAATTGTGGATGAGGCGGGACGGATTTTGAATGATGAAACCGTGACAGTCTTGACCCAACAGGCCCTGATGCAAGCGGCCGCAGGGGCGGATTTTGTGGCTCCGTCCGACATGATGGACGGCCGAGTGGGGGCCATTCGCCAAGCCCTGGATGCGGCTGGATTTTGGCAAACGGGCATCCTGGCCTACAGTGCCAAATATGCCTCGGCCTATTACGGCCCCTTTCGGGATGCCCTAGATTCCGCCCCACAGTTTGGCGATAAGAAAACCTACCAGATGGATCCGGCTAATCGACGGGAAGCGCTCAAGGAGGCGCTGTTGGATTTGGCGGAAGGGGCGGATGTGTTGATGGTGAAACCGGCTTTGGCCTATTTGGACATCATTTGGCAACTGAAGGCCCAAACCCAACTGCCGGTGGCGGCCTACAACGTGTCTGGGGAATACGCCATGGTGAAGGCTGCTGCCGAACAGGGGTGGATTGATGAACGGGCGATCGTGCTGGAAACCCTGTTGGGCATGAAGCGGGCCGGGGCCGATTGGATTTTGACCTATCACGCGGTGGACGCGGCCCGCTGGTTAAGGGAGCGGCCCTAGCGGGTGGCTAGCTCGATCGCCCCCACAACCCGATCGAGCTGCTCCAGGGTCAGGCCCGGAAACAGGGGCAACGAGAGAATTTCATTGGCTAACTGTTCCGTCACCGGGAAGGCCCCAGCTCCGTAGCCCAAGGATTGCAAGGCCGGTTGCAGATGGCAGGGAATGGGGTAGTGAATGCCCGCAAAGATCTGTTGCTGTTGCAGGGCCGCCAGCAGTTGATCGCGATCGAGCCGACAGGTGGGCTGCACCCGCACCACGTAGAGGTGATACACATGGCCCAGCCCCGACTGATTGGCGATCGGGACAATGCCGCGATCGGCCAGGGCCGCCAACCGCGCATCGTAGGCCGCCGCCAACTGGGCCCGGTCTTCATTCCAGCGGGGCAAATGGGGCAACTTCACGGACAACACCGCCGCCTGCAACGTGTCAAGCCGCGAATTCATGCCCAACTCTTCGTGGAAATATTTGCGAGGTGCGCCGTAATTGCGCAACATCCGCACCTTTGCCGCCACGGCCGCATCATTGGTGACCACGGCTCCACCGTCCCCGATCGACCCCAAATTTTTTCCCGGATAGAAACTAAAGGCCGCCGCCCGTCCCAAGGAGCCGGCCAACCGCCCGCCCCGCCGCGCCAAGTGGGCCTGGGCCGCATCCTCAAAAATCAACAGACCGGTGCGATCGGCCAACGCCAACAGGGCCTCAGGATCCACCATTTGCCCATAGAGGTGAACCGGAATCAGGGCCTTGGTTTTGGGGCCGATCGCCCGTTCCGCCGCCGCCAAATCGATCAGCGCCGTGTCCGGATCACAATCCACCAACACCGGTTGGGCCCCCGATCGCAACACCCCCAGCACCGTGGCAATGAACGTGTTGGCTGGCACAATTACCTGATCTCCCGGCCCCACGCCACAGGCCGTTAGCCCCAAGGCCAACGCATCGGTTCCCGTGCCTACGCCAACACAATGTTCAACGCCACAGGCCGCCGCAAAGGCCGCCTCAAAGGTGGCCAAGGCCTGGCCAAGCACAAAATCGCCCCGATCGAGCGTGCTGGCAATGGCGCGATCGAGTTCGGCCCGCAAGCTCTCGTGCTGCATCGACAAATCCACTAGGGGAATCGGCATTGCCATGGGCGTAATCGGAGCGGTCACCATTGGACCATGGGTCAGGGAAACCGGCACAGCATCGGTCATAGTTAATTGCTCAATCCAAAAAGTAGCGGGAAGATCGTTCAGTATCTCGATTTTGGAGCCTGATTTCGCCAATTGGTGTGCACCGGGTGGTAGTTGCTCCTGTACGATGCGTTCAGTGTCCCGTTTGCGGTTTCCTGAATCGTCCCGAATCGTCTCCGGTAACCATCTTTGGTAACTGTCTTTGGTAACTGTCTCGGGCACTTAATCTTCGAGGCAACACCGTTCAGGCAACACCGCTCAGGCAACACCGTCTGGAACCCCACAAGGCACACAGCCCCATTGTTCCCACCCATGCTGTTGGGGGTTAATCAACAGAACTTTTGGAGAACGTTGTTCATGGCCCCACTGAGTCAGGATTCAGCCGATCGCCCCAAGTCCAGCCCCCTCCCCGATCGCCCATCCGGTTGGCAGCGGTGGCGGGAAAGCGTGCAAATTATCGGCATTGCCCTCGTGCTGGCCCTGTTGATTCGCACCTTTGTGGCAGAACCGCGCGTCATTCCTTCTGAATCGATGTATCCCACCTTGGCCGTGGGCGATCGGTTGGTGGTGGAAAAAATTTCCCACTGGTTCCGGCCCCTGCAACGGGGCGACATTGTGGTTTTTGCGCCGCCGCCCCAACTGCAAGCCCTGGGTTACCCCCGCGATCAAGCGTTTATTAAGCGGGTTATTGGGTTTCCGGGCCAAACCATCGCCGTCAAAAACGGCCAGGTTTATTTGGATGACCAACCCCTCACGGAGCCTTACACCCTGGAGCCACCCACCTACGAGTTAGCGCCCGTCACCGTTCCTGCACAAATGTTGTTTGTCATGGGCGATAACCGCAACAATAGCAATGACTCCCATGTGTGGGGCTTTTTGCCGATCGAGAACGCGATCGGGCGGGCCTGGTGGCGGTTTTGGCCGCTCGATCGGTTCGGTCTCACCAGCCGCTAGACCCAACCACTGACCGGAAGCGCGACCCAACCCACCGCTTAAATCCAAGATGACTCCGTGTAAGTTTTCTTGGATTGAAGTTGATCTCGCTCAGATGTAACTTAAATTCAACTGTTTCAACCGTTTTTAATCATTTTGAATCGTTTTTAATTATTAATTCAACTATTTCAGCCGTTTGAAGTCTATTGACTCGATTTCTGAAGACTTTTTTCACGCCATAGCCATTTTTCAATAGACTTTTCATCATCCGTTGGCAACCCTTCCAGCCATCCAGGTAGCTTCCTGACCCCGATCGCTCCATGACCGTTGCCGACTCATTTTCCTGGGATTTTGACCCCTCGTTTAGACCTATCAATCCCCCTATGGATGATTGGGATTTGTCGCCTCCGCCGCCCTCCGAAATGGGGGATCGCGAGGTGCTGTTGGATGGGATGCATCTGGCCGGCCGGCGCATTGCCCTCCTCGTTTGTGGCAGCATTGCCGCCTATCGATCGCCCGATGTGGCCCGGGCCCTGCGTCGCCAAGGAGCGGATGTGGTGGCCTTTGTGTCGAAGGAGGCCCGCCGCTACGTCACCTTGGAGGCCCTGGAATGGAGCACCACGAACCCCGTTGTCACCAAACTCACGGCCGCGGCCGAACACCTCAGCGATGCTCACCCCTTCGCGGCTTACTTAGTGGCCCCCGCCACCTACGACACGATTAATAAAATGCGGCTGGGGATTGCCGATGGCGTGGTGACGGCGACCTTGGCTTCGGCCATTGGGCGCATGGAGGCGGGCCGCACGGAGGTGTTGGTGGCTCCGACGATGCATGGCACGATGCACAACTCCCTCCTGACGGATTCGTTGCAGGCCCTGCGATCGATTGGGGTACGGATGATTCAACCCCGCCGCGCCTATGGCAAGAACAATTTGCCCGATCCGCAAACCCTTGTGGTGCAGGTCTGTCGGGTACTGAGTCGATCGCCCCTGCACGGTGTGCCGGTGATGGTGACCGGTGGGCCAACGCCGGTTCCCTTGGATGCCATTCGTCGAATTACCAACTGCTTCACGGGGCAACTGGGAATTGAAATCGCCAAAGAACTCTATCTCCGGGGATCCCAAGTGCATCTGGTGCATGGGGCGGGCAGCACCGCGCCACCGGACTGGATCCCCCACACCATTACACCGACCTATCACGACTATCGCGATCGGGTGTTGTCGCTGTTGCAGGAGCGGGATTATCGGTTCGGGATTTTTTCGGCGGCCGTGGCGGACTATCAACCCGTGCAGATTCACCCGGGCAAAATTCCCAGCGGCGGCCAGTGGAAGACGATTCAACTGCAACCCACGGAGAAGGTGATTGACCTGGTGAGCGAGTTGGCCCCCCAGTTGGGTTTGATCAGCTTCAAGTATCAAGAGGGGGTGACTCACGAAGCCCTGATGCAAATTGCCCACGATCGACTCCAGCGGGGTCACTTGGCAGTGGTGGCCAATCGGGGGAATGAGACGGGGCCCCGGGGAGAACAGGTGGCCTATTTGGTCACTCGGGATCGATCGCCCCTGCGGATGTTAGACAAGCCGGGAATTGCGATGGGCATTGCCGATTGGCTGGAAAGCCTGTTCTAGGTTTTGGCTGATTTTTTGCCTAATTTCTGGTCTCAAGGTCTTGTCCTAATTCCTGATTTCATTCTCCCAATCTTGGCGAATGGCGATGGCTAACGGCTCGCAAAGCTGTGGGGCCGGGGCGCTGGTTAGCCGATTTGAAGCGATCGGTGCGATGCTATAGGCGCTCGCAATCGCCCAAGGGGACGGCCCCAAAAACATGCAACCGGCGCATATATCGTTTAAAACCGATTGAGATTGAGATTGAGATTGAGATTGCGATCCTGCTGAAATACTGTTGGAAGACTGCTCAAACAAGCTTGCCCATAGGAGCTTGGTGTGGGCAAGTTTTAAATCGCGGCTGGGTAGCGGTGCTGGGCAAACAGTTCCCGCAACTCCCAAAATTTCAGCAGTTCCGGCAATCCAAGCAATTCAAACAGTGCAAGCAACTGAGTGGGTTCATCGCCAGCGCTCACCCCGGTCGATCGATTCCCCGATCGCCCAGGGCCCGATCGCGTGATGTTGAGGAGTTAGAACACAATGGTTTATGCGGCTGGGGTTAGTGGTTCGGGAAGCATCGGGTTGACGTGGGATGCGGGCACGTTGGCGAGTTGGTTCGATCGCTACCTGGCTCCCCATGGCATCCGCACCAAGGTTTCGGCGCAAATGACCGGCCAAATTGATGTGTGGGTGGAGTGCCAGCAAGAACCGGAGCGCGATCGGTTGGTGCGGTTCATCTGCCACCGACTCCATGGCTTGAATTTGGCGGCGGTGGAAGGGGTGCGGATCATGGCCCGGCGCGTGGGTCAGCCGGAATTGCTGTGGCAGCAGTCGGTGCAGTTGGAGCAGCGGCCGGGCCTCAGTTCCACGGCCTATTATCAGCAGGTGTTGCCCCGATCACCCGAGCAGCAGGTGATGCAACGCTTGGCCCATAGCTGGCTGGTGGCGCGAGATGGTTGGTCAGCGCTGGCGACGGCCACACGCGATCGCTGGCGATCTCCCGTTGGCATGGATCTGGGCACTATTTCCCAATGGCTGCAGCCGGTGGGGCAAAGTTTGGGGGCTGGGCTAACGGTCGATCGGCTCAATGGTCGCTGCTTGGTGGTGGAAGTGCAGTTGCCGCCAGAGGCCGCGATGGCAGCAACGGCCGCCGAAGTCATCTCCAGCGATGGGGAAAGTCTGGCGACCTCAAACACTTCAGGCAGCCCTTCAGACAGCACCTCAGACAGCGCTTCAGGCAGTACCTCAGAATCCCTGAGCCAACCCTACATCGTGCAAACCATTTGCCGACGACTGTGGCAATTTAACGCCTCAGAACAAGGCCAAGTCAGCGGCGTGCGGATTCGGGCCACGGTGTCAGGGCAGGTGGATCCCCTTTGGCAACAAACGATTCGGATTGCGGCTCCGGCGGGCCGGCGGGAGTTAGGACTAGCGGGATTAACCCAATGGGCCACGGATCCGGCCCTGGAACCCATTTGGCGATCAGTGCTGTTGGGCGGGGCGACGATCGTGCCCTTTGTGTTGGCCCTGTGGCTGGCTAGTTCATCGCCCGATGCCACCCGATCGCGCCCCCAACAACCCTTGGCCAGCCCTCGCAGCGGGAATCCCACGGAACAGGTCTTGCCCCTGCGCCCGGCGATTGCTCCCGTGGCCAGTCGGGTGCGGCAGGTGCGGCCACCCGTGGTGCAGGGAGCTTTGGAACTGTTGCCGGTGGTGAATCACCCACCCGCTAATCCCACCGATCCGGCGGTGACCTTGATGTTTGGGGGAGATGTGACCCTGAGCGATCGGGTGAAGCGGCGGTTAGGGGGAGATTGGTCGGCGGCGTTGGCCCAGTTTCCCGAGTCCCGATCGGTCGATGTGGCCATGGTGAATTTGGAAAACCCCATTACGGATGCTGACCGCAAGCGATCGGGCAAGCGTTTCAATTTCCGCGCGGAACCGGAATCGGTGGCCGCCCTGGAAGCGGGGGGCATTGACCTGGTGACGCTGGCCAACAACCACACGATGGACTATAACCGGCCGGGTTTGTTGGACACCTTGGCAGCCTTAGATCAAAGCGACATCCACGCGATCGGGGCCGGGGAAAACATCACCGAAGCCCGTCGCCCCAAAATCTTGGACGTGAAGGGTCAACGGATTGCCTACTTTGGCTATTACAACGCCCATTGGCACGCGGCCACGGAAACCAGCGCGGGCACTAACCCACGCGAAAACGAGGCCTTGGCGGCAGATATCCAAGCCGTGCGCGATCAGGTGGATTGGGTGGTGGTGAATTTCCACTGGGGCGAAGAATTGGCACGCTATCCCGCTCCCTACCAACGGTCGATCGCCCGGCGAGCCATTGATGCGGGGGCGGATTTGGTGGTGGGTCACCATCCCCATGTGCTGCAAGGCGCTGAGGTTTACAAGGATCGGGCGATCGTCTATTCCCTAGGTAACTTCATTTTTGGTGGCCACTCGCGCAGCACCTACGATACGGCGGTGCTGAAGGTGGCCCTGCGCGATCGCCAAATGAAGGTGGACTTTGTGCCGGTGCGGGTGCAAAACTACCAACCCCGGGTGGCTAAGGGCGATCGGGCGAAGGAGATTTTGCAGGAGCTAACCTACATTTCCCGCCGGTTTGACCAACCCCTGACCCAATCCATGGTGTTGACGGCGCGATCGGCTCCCAATCTGACTCCCAATTCTGGCTCGGGTGATTTTGTTTCAAGCAATCCCGATTCTGGTAATCCCGGTTCTGGTAATCCCGGTTCTGGTAATCCTAGTTCCAGTGCCCTCCCAATGACGATCGCCCCAACGGCTCCACTGACAGCCACCGGAGATCGCCCCCAACCCCAACTGCCGAGCTTCACCCGATCGGCCGCAACCACCAACGGGCAATCGCCGATCGTGGTCGCCCCCTTACCCAGCCCCGCAGCAGCTCCGATGCCCAGCAGCTCGCCCGCCGTGGCCAGTGCCCCGATCGCTCCTCAGCGCCCCTCTCAAGCTGGGGCTAACCCCATCAGTTCTTCTGACGGCAGCGCGATCGGCCAGCGAATCCAAGCCAGTGGCCAATCGGCACGCGATCGACTGGCGCAATTGATGACCGCCGTGGAACTGAGCGAACTGGTGCGCAATGCAGAAGCCCCCACGGATGAAGCGTTGGGGCCTAGCAACCGTTCCGTGGCGGCCATCACGGCTCCGGCAGGAAACCCATCAGCAACACCTAGCCCCATGGGCAACGGCCCGCGCCGATCGATTTCCTTTGAAATTGGCCCAGAAGCAACCAGCTCAGAGCCGGCCGCCGGGCGATCGACCACCAGCCCTCAACTGCCCTTTACAGCCCCTACCCCATCGGGAGTCACCCAGGACAACGGGTTCACGGCTGCACCATCTTCGATGCCTGCCAACTACAGCAGCCTCAGCCTGCCCGCGTTGGTGAAGTCAGCGGCCGATCGGGCCCAGGCCATCCTGGAGCCATAGCCATTGATTAGCCCCCATGGTTCCAGGTTCAGGCTTGGGGCGATCGGGGCTGGCATTGAGGGCAAACATGGCTCGATCGACCCGCAATCCGCAACCGCTCGATCGCCGTGCCACAAACGCGGCAGGGTTGCCCCTTGCGGTTATACACCCAAGCTTCCCCGCCGTAGTTACCGTTTACCCCTTCCAGGTTCACAAAATCGCTAAAGGTTGTGCCGCCCGCCGCCAAGCTGGCTTCCAGCACTTGGCGAATTTGCTGATGGAGCTTGCCAACCTGTTCCATGCTCAGGTCTGCGGCCCTTGTTTCTGGCCAAATGCCTGCCAAAAAAAGGGATTCGTCGGCGTAGATATTGCCCAAACCGGCCACTAGGTCTTGATCTAGCAGGGTGGCTTTGATGGTTTTGTGGCGTTTTCGCAGCCGCTCCGCAAAGTAATCGATCGAAAAAGCCGGGTCAAAGGGTTCTGGTCCCAACTTCGCCAAACCGGTGATCACTTGTTCGATCGGGCGATCGGGTGACACCCACCACAAATGCCCAAATGTGCGCTGATCCACAAATCGCAATTCTCGCTCGATCGCGTTGGAGCGCAGTCGCAACCGAATCCGTGTGTGCTGATGTACCGGAGTCGCCGGATCCACCCACAAAAACTGGCCCGTCATTCGCAAATGGGCCCCCAACCAGCCGGCCGGCCGTTGCGCTCGCTGCAACTCGCCCAGCAAATACTTGCCCCGTCGTTTCCAGCTCACCAGGCAACAGCTCTGCAAGCCCGCTAAAAACGCCTCGGGTTCCGGAGCCGCCACCGCTCGATCGAGCAGCACTTCACCCCCCACAATCAGCCAGCCGGGAGTTGCTGTGGCCAACCCCCGCCGGACGGTTTCTACCTCTGGCAGCTCTGGCACAACATCCCCCAGCCTTGCAAAGAACCAACCCACGAATCAGACCAAGGCCAGCGCCCTGGTTTGCGCAACGCTGCCACCATCCCCAACGGGCGATCGCAGCGGTGATTCGCCTATTTTTTCGGAGCAGCCTTCGGCGCTTCCACCACTTCCAGCTCTTCGGGCGCGAAGTTGTTGGTGTTAATGCCCGAGTAATTGACCTTCTCAAAACGGACAATTACCGGGTATTTGATGCCGCTTTGGTCGACCGAAGCAACCGTGCCCACATCCCGATACCAGTACGACTCGGGGCGCAGAACCCGCACCTTAGCACCGCGTTGAACCGCCATAGGTTTATCTTCCTTTGGTTTATTTTTCTCTCTTTTGACCCTATCCCCAGGTCTAAGACTCAGGGACTTTGGCCCTAAATTAAACAGCCGAAACTGTTTAATTCATCCATGGGTTGACGCTGCCTTGATCGCCCCCAGAAATCTGGATGAACCCGATCGGCGCGTCGATGTTGAGTCTCGGACTGACTGCCCGTGACGATCGCACCCACATCGGAAGGACAGCCCAGAAGGCCAGTCCTGTTGAGTCCCGTTTAGGGTGAAGTGGCTGCTCTCTAGGCTACTATCGCCCAGCCAACGACTAAAGGGGTGAGGTTTTAAGTTTTATTACTCGCTAAACCGAGGGCAGCCAACCAGGGCATTGATTCAAGTGTTGATTCAAGTGTTGATTCGGGCACTGACTCGGACACTGACTCGGGCACTGATCAAGCCATGGTCGATCGGGCTATTGATCTGAGAACTGATCCGAGAACTGACCTGAGAACTCTGGATCGAAATCTTTGCCCATCTAGTTGTTGCCAACGTTGGGCCAAACACAATCTCCCGCCCATTCCCGCTTGAAGCCCAGGCGCGATCGATTGGGAACCGTCAAAATCACAGGGTTTGTTTGCTCATCGACCAGGTTGTAAGCCTGGAGGTGTTGCTGAGTGGTGATGTTGCAGTAATACCGACGGCTACCCACGGTGTAGAGAAACTGCCAAATATTGCGCCAGTTGGTTTCGCGATAGATGCCATCGGGCCAAGGGCAAATCCCTGTATCCGTCCGGCCCCGATCGAACGTGGAGCGATCGCCCACCACTCGCACCACACCATCGCCCCCAAAAGCCGTCAACTGATCGCGATTCATCACACGGCACATGCGACCATCACCCGCAACCCAACGGATAGTGGAATCGCTCATTCGCCGATAAAAGCCCGGCGGCCAACTTTGCTGGGCGTTGCTCGGTAACAAGTTACCAACCATGACCACCGCAGCGGTGGCCGCCATGCAAGTTGTGGCCAAAACGGCCCGAATCCACGTTGTTCGCGTTAAACCAGCCATGTCCTCACTCCTTTCTGGTTCACTTCTTCCTCGCTCGGATGCGTGGCTCAACCATCGCTGAACCGTTCTAAACCTTGAGCACCCGAGGACTCTCTCCACAGCTTTTAACCATGAAGAGTCGGGAACTGCGGATACCCAAAACCATCAGCAGCCACCAGTCACCCAAACAACAACATCAGGGTTTTAGAAATTTGATAACAGACCGTCAGGCAAATTTGGTTCAGCAAACTTGATTAAGCAATTTTGGCTGAATAATTCTGGTTGGGCAATTCTGGTTGGGCAATTCTGGCTGAGCAAATCGGGTTAGGGAAATTTAGCTGAGCCAGTTGGGTTCGGCAATTGCTTGAGCGATCTTGCTGAAGCAATCCCTAACGCATGGCGATCGGTTGGGCACTGTCGCCCACATTTTTCGCCACTTCTTGGCCGTATTGCTCAAAAATCACCACCGGATCCAGAGTCTTGCTCAGTTCTACCCGCTTCACCAACACCTGGCCATTGGCAATTCGATCGCCCACATTCACGTAGCGCTCGGAGTTCTCACCGGGAATTTGCACAATGATTTGGAATCGATCGCCCACTTGCACCACACCAGTCACCCGCAAACTGAGGGCATCCGTGGGCGAAGGAGGCGCAGGCGGCTGACTGGGAACCGTCACAGGCGGCACTTGCGGCCGCGCAGCCACCGGAGAGCGGGCAGGTGTGGGACGACGCACCGCCGGCCGCGGCTTGGGCGGATCAACCAGCGTTGGCGGTGGATAGCCTCGGAAATCGCGGCCTTCCACATCGGTTTCCGGCTCTTGCCAAGTGGGGGATGGAATGGCAATCGGTCGGGGAGATTGGGTCACGCTGGGGCCCACAGGGCTGCCATCCGGCAACTTGGCCAGGGGCTGCACTTGCAGCGGAATCGCAAAGGGATCGCGCCGACTGTTCTTGCTATTTTGCTGAATTTCGGTTTGGGTTTGCTTGGCCCTTGCGTCAATGTTGGTGGGCTGAATAAACCGCTGGATGGTGGGTACGGCCGTCTTGGGGCGACCGGCAACCATGGGCGATTTGAAGTCAGCCTTGGGCACGGTAGCAGTGGGCGCATCCGTACCGCTGGCGGGGGACGCAGTTGGGCTGGCCTCGTCAGTGGTTGCAGTGTCTGTGGGGCCACCACAACTGGTGGCTGCCACCAGCAGGGCTACGGCTGCCCCAAACCGTACCAGGCTGGGCATAGGTGAATTCTCCGATGGTTGAGTCCGCGGGATGGTTGAGTCCAAGGGACTGAGCTGCCCAGCATTGTAACCAATGGCTAGGCGATCGTCTCGTTTTCTGAGTCCTGGTCTCCGATTGGCCTCGGGTTTGGCAATGCTGCTTCGAAAGCGACCTCAATCGGGTTGAGAACTGGCCTCTGGAGCTTGATGAGATCAACTCCTAGGCGATCAGAACGGGGCTAGGTGATTACCCAAAGGTTCAACCTGAACCGCTGAGTGGTCAAGGGTTAGTCATCAACGCTGAATCGTCAACGCTGAATCGTCAATGGTTAACCATTAACTAATCGTCAACGGGTTCCATCATGTCCTTCAAGGACTCGAGACCCTTGCGCACCCGACGGGAAACGGTCACAGCGCTAATCCCCATTCGATCGGCCACTTCTTTTTGGGTCAAGTCATGGAGGAAAACAAATTCCAGAATCTGGCGAGTGCGCTCTTCTAGCTTGACCAAGGCTTGGTTCAAACGCAGGCGGTCTTCTTCGGCCAGTTGGAAGCTGCGATATTTACGATCGGGGAGCGTGTCCCCCAAGGATGACGGTTCTTCTTCGTCGCTGCGTACCGGTGCATCCAGGCTAAGGGGCGATCGATTTTGACGAGCCAGCTCCACATGCTGCCACTCACTCAGTTCAATGCCGAGGGCTTCCGCAATTTCCCAATCATTGGGCTGGCGGCCCAGGGATTCCCGCAAGTTGCGGGTGATGGTGGCGGATTGTTGCTGGAGTTCCAACCAGCGGCGAGGAATCCGAATTGAACTACTGCGATCGCGGAGGTAGTGCTGAATTTCGCCCCGAATGTAGGGAAGGGCAAAGGAGCTAAAGGCATTGCCCTTGCTAGCATCAAACCGCTCGATCGCCCGAATTAGGCCAATGCTGCCAATTTGGAGCAGATCTTCGTAGCTTTCCTGGCATTGGGCAACCCAGTGGGCCGCTTCTTTCTTCACCAGGCCAAAGTTCAGCTCAACCAAGCGATTGCGCAGTTCCGTTGAGGGACAGGCCCGATAGGCGTTCAGCAACTCCAAACTGCGGGCGCGCAGGTCGTTGGGCGCAATACAAGCAGGACGAGCAGCCATGGTTACTAGCAGGGTAGTGCGTTGACTTTAGGGGGTCTGACACCCTGTTTCTTAGTGTATGGCCATTACTACCCGATCGCTGTGATTCGTAGCACAGCAAAACCGCATTGTGGTTTTCTAGCTACTCTGCCTGGGATCACCGATCCATTAGACTTCGGCCCCAGTCGCTGATCCCGTTGATGGATTGCATTTCATTAGACCTCTTGCACGAATAGAATAGTGGTGTGGAAAGTCGCTGTCACCACCATCGAGAGATGCTCTACGAAAGCCTCGCCTCGCTACCCCCATCACAGTTCCGCCGTGCCTGT
>NZ_JACJSN010000031.1:0-15508 GCF_014698135.1 Limnothrix sp. FACHB-881 | reverse complement strand
CCTAGAACATCATCAGTTGCTAGGGTTGGTTAAAAACATCCGTCAGCGACATCGGTTGCGAGAAGCTCAACTTAAGGAGATTTGGGCTGATTCTCCTTAAGTTGAAGCCAGTGACCGCCGTACGCCCTCTGCCAGAGGTGATCGATTCAAACGATAATTCTTGGATTTCGGGATCTTGCGTATCGGAGGGCGCATGGCGATGCGCCCCTACGAAAATTGTGGTTTTTGGATCGTTATCATGAAGTCATTAACTTGACCATAACTGATCTCTAGGAAATGCCAAAAATCTTGTTTGTTTGTGCGCAAAATAAGCTGAGAAGTCCAACTGCTGAAGCGATTTTTTCGAGATTTGATCAGTTAGATTGTTTGTCAGCGGGAATTCATTCATCGGCTAACAACCCACTCGATCGGGAGCTGATTGCATGGGCAGATGTGATCTTTGTGATGGAGAAGAAACATAAAGCCAGAATTCAACAGCGATTTCGTTCGTCTCTCAATGGCAAAAGAATCATATCGCTAGACATCCCAGATCAATTTCAATATATGGATCCAGCACTGATTGCACTGCTTGAGAAGCGTGTTGGTCCACATATTCAGAAATTTCTCTAGGATTGTGAACGATCGAATGCTGCGAATTAGGATTGATTGCGTTCGATCAATGTGATGCTGGAATCTGTTGATTTATTCTGAAAATTCCACTTTGTCGTATAAATCTGCCAAGGCAATTTCTAGGGCGATCGACTCCAATTTCAGGGTCGCTTCTAACCCAGCCACATCATTCAACAACCAGCCTTGATCGCGCTTGACATAATGGGTGACAAGCGGCCAGGTTTGCGAAATGGCTAAATACTCCCCAAAGCCAGGAATCGTTCGATAGGCTCTGAACTTATCGCCAATATCATAATCTTCGGTTGATTTTGACAGCACCTCCGCCAACAAAATCGGATTCATCACGGTGTCCTTGCGCCCCGGTTTTAATTCCAAGGGATCGCGTGTCACCATCACATCGGGGTAGGTGTAGCGATCGGCTTCGGGAATCCATAACCGCTGATCGCTCGAAAACACATCGTAGGGCTGACGTTTTAGGCCCATCTTCAACAGGGTAGCAAGGTTGACAATAATCCGGTTGTGGTTAGGTGTGCCGCCCGTCATGGGAGTGATGATTCCTCGATCATAGTCGTGGCGATGCTCAGAGCGAGTGTCTAGAGCAAAATAGTCGTCCTCTGTTTGTTTTGGAGGGCTGGCAACGGGCTGGACAGATGTAGCAACCATACTGGATCACTCCAAGAAAACGATAAGCAGGTAGTCAGGTAGGTTGGGTTGAGGAACGAAACCCAACAGTGTATTGAATTTGGTATGGACTATTTTGAATTTGGTTAGTATTTAATTTGGCATTAATCGTGTTGGGTTTCGCTAGCTCAACCCAACCTACCAGCTACTAACCACTTCATGATGCGATCGCGTAGGTTTGTTTGACTTGGCTGAGACGAACGGCGAAGGTTAATGCTGCCAATAAATCTTCCGATTCTAAATCATCATAATCGGCTAACACTTCAGCATGAGTCATTCCAGATGCGAGTAACTCTAGAAGAAACTCAACTGGATATCGCAGACCGCGAATACAGGGTTTTCCGTGGCATAGTTGCGGATCGATCGTGATCCGTTGCAGGAGTAAATCAGCGTTGGGAACAGACATGATGATCGCCCCCACGGGCATAAAACGACTATGACTATTGTTGCGACTTTGATGGGAACGGGGCAAGCTGATCGCCCCCTGCGCTCCTACAAGAAATTCAAAGGATCAACGTCGATCGTGAGGCTGACACCCGGCAAGCAAGCCGATCGCACCTCTAGCAAATTGGTCGGGCGATCGCCCTCGGGGGGAATGCGGATCAGCACTTGCCAGCGGAAGCGGTTGGCAATTCGCCCCACTTGCGCCCGCTCTGGCCCCAACAGATCGAACACGCGGTCGCCCCGGGCCGTTTCCAGTAGCGCCGCCACCTGCTCGGCACTGCGCCCCACCGCCGCCTCGTCGGGGCCACTCAGCCGCAACAGAATCAGTTGCCCCACTGGTGGATAGTTGAGCGCCGATCGCATCTCCCGTTCCTGTTCCAAAAAGTTGGGGTAGTCGTAATTGGCCACCGCCCCGATCGCCGGGTGTTCCGGGCTGTAGGTTTGCAAAATCACCCGCCCCGGTTCCTCGCCGCGCCCGGCCCGGCCGGCCACCTGCAACAGGGTTTGCACCGCCCGCTCACCGGCCCGCACATCGGACAGATTCAGCAACCCATCGGCGGCGATCGCCCCCACCAGCGTCACCTGCGGCAAGTCGATCCCCTTGGTCAGCATCTGCGTGCCTACCAACAAATCCGCCTCACCCCGGGCAAAGCGATCGAGCAAAATCCGGTGGGCATCCTTGGTGCGCGTCGTGTCGCTGTCGTAGCGCAAAATTCGCAGGTCGGGCCATTGCCGCTCCAGTTCCCGCACTACCCGCTGCGTGCCACTGCCGAAATGCTTCAGGTAGGGCGACCCACAGGCGGGACAGGCGGGCGGGTGCAGTTGCCCAAAGCCGCAAAAGTGGCAGCGCAACAGGGGTTGAGCCGTTTCCCGTTGGTGGTGAAACGACAGGGACACATCGCAGTGGGGGCACATCATCACATGGCCGCAACTGCGACAGGACACGAAGGTGCTGTGGCCCCGCCGCTGCACAAAGAGGATCGCTTGGCGGCCGGCGGCGATCGCCTCGGTGATGGCCCCTTGGAGCGATCGGCTAAAAATCGATCGATTGCCGTCCCGCAACTCCTGGCGCATATCCACCACCTCGACCGGCGGCAGGGGGCGACCATGCACCCGATCGGGCAGGGACACATAGACCGGCTGGCTCGTCCAGGTTTCCAGGGAGGGCGTGGCTGACCCCAACACCAACGGGCAACCGACCAGGCGCGATCGCCACTGGGCTACCTGTCGCGCGTGGTAGCAAGGAGCCGGGGAATCTTGCTTGAAGCTGGGATCATGTTCCTCATCCAGCAAAATCATGCCCAAATGCGGCAGGGGCGCAAAAATCGCCGATCGCGTGCCAATCACCACCTGGGGCGCACCGTCTAGCATCTGTCGCCAGGTGTCGTAGCGTTCCCCGTCCGAGAGACCGCTGTGATAAACGCAAACCTGGGAGCCGAACCGGGCCCGAAAGCGATCGGTCAGTTGCGGTGTGAGGCCGATTTCCGGCACGAGCACCAACGCCGACTGACCCCGCGCCAGCACTGGTGCGATCGCCTGGAGATAAACCTCCGTTTTGCCGGAACCCGTCACCCCATGCAGCAGGGCCGTTTGACCCGGTTCCAAACCTTGGATTGTTTCCAGGGCGGCGGCTTGGGCCGGGGTCAGGGTTTTGGGGCGATCGCGCTGGCCCGCATCATGGCGATCGCCGCGCAAAATTTCCCGCGCCTCCAGTAGCAACCAGCCCTTTTCTTCAAGCGATCGCAACGTGCCACTGCTGGTGCGCCCCAAGGTAATCAACTCCTGAGCCAGCAGTTCCCCGCCGCGCCGCTGCAAAATGCCGACGATTTCCCGTTGGCGCGGGGTCAGCGGTTCCCCTTCGCCAATCAGGATCGCCATTTGTTGGCGCTTGGGCTTGGGGGCGTTGGGCGATTCCAAATAACTGATCAGCCAGCCGCGCCGCACCAAGTCCCGCAACCCCCGATCGCCCCCGGGAAATTTCTGTTGCAAAAAGCGCCAACTGTAGTCGCGCCCCGATTGCGATCGCAGCCATTGCCACAACCGCAGGGCGATCGGACTCAGCAGGGTTTCCGCCACGCCTGCCGCCGCCGAAGCCGGTAACGGGTCTGCCAGTCGTACCCGCCGCGATGCCCGCCCCAACACCCCCGGCGGCAGGGCCACCCGAGCCACCTGAATCAGCGATGCGCAATAGTAATCGGCCACCTGCGCCAACAGTTGCCAATAGTCCGGGGCAAACAGCCCGCTCGCTACGACTCCTTCGACTTCCCGCAGCCGATTGGGGTCAATCGCCTCGGGCAACTGCTGCCAACAACGCAGGGCGATCGCCCCCACCGATCGCCCCCCAAAGGGCACGGTCAGCACGTCCCCCGGCCCGATCGCCTGGTCTGCCCCGATCGTGTAGGTGTAGGCCTCTGTCACGCCCGGACAGTCCACCAACACTTCCACATAGCCCGCGGCCGCCGCCAACTCGGGCAAGACCGGCGCGATCGACGTTTCTCGTAATTCGGTTTCGAGCATCTGCCTCACCGCTCGATCGAACCCCTACCCTACTCGATCAGGGCGATCGACCAAAAGTTATGCAACTCTATAGCGCTTTCCTTTGGGGCAATGGGCAACAGTCTTTGTTGAATCAGTCGTCAACAATCAAAACCCCTGTTCCACAAGGTAAAGCACGTGCATGGAACTCTGCGGATACCTTGCATGAATCAGCATGAATCTGATCAATCTTCTTGCGCAGAGCCTTGACCAACTTCTGACTCTCTTCTACAAAGACCAAAACATCTGAATACTTGTAGACATAGCCATTGATCAAATGTCTTCTTCGAGTCTTATATAGTTTCTGATGAAATTGCTGAATCTGTGATCTGATAAAGGTGTTAATAAATTCATTCAAGCCGTGATCTAGCGCACCCAATGCATGAATTTTTGCAAGAGCTTCACTAAACGGCCCGTCCACATCTCCGGCTCGGATTTCGTTTAGGATGTTCCGCCAGGCAATATCCCAAAGAGAACCAGAACGTAGCAGTTCTTCAATTTCACTGAGCAAACCACGAGCTTGATCAATATTCATCTGCTAACCCCTTATCAATAAGAGAGAACAACTGAGGAGTCGAAGCAAGTCCTTAAATACCGAGGTAGTCTGCTACGCGCTTGTCAAAGCTCTCGAAAAACTGGGCATCTTGCTGATAAACCTGATTGATTAGCGCATTGCGTTTGACAGACTCATGATGATCAAGAATTTGGAAGACTTGATTCACAAGCTGAAAAGCCCCGATTGCCATCAGCGGTACAGCAACAATATTGAGAATAGGGATCAATGCCGGAAAAAAGGCAGGAATTGCCGCAAACGCTGCTCCACTAGCGGCCCCCAACAAAGCGCCTTGAAGTGTATCGAAAAAAACGGCTGCGATCGCCTGATCAATTTCCATTTCACCGCGATCAACTGCGAGAAAGTGCTCTAGACCTGAAATGAGAAGGGCAGCAACAGCACCAGTAATTGCACCAGTAGCAGCAGCGTGGCTAATTTCAGCGATCGCTGCCTTAAATTGATAGTTCCTAACAGCTTGATTGGGATTGCTAGCCCCTCTACTGACTTCAGCCCCAGAAACATTCGATTCCCTGACATGGGGATTCGTTGATTGGCGAGTTTGCCCCTTGGGTGTCCTAATTTCTTGTTTGCCGTATACCTGACTGTTTGCAGCGCGATCAGCCGCCTGGGAGTTGAATTTGAGCTGTTGCTCTTGAACAACTTTGCCCGAAGATCTGATGCAGACTCGAATATCAGGCGAATTTTTGCCAGTGACATTAGGAACTTCAACTCGGTAGCGACTGCCTAGGTGAAGCTGCTGATCCAGAGCATCGAGATACTCAAAGGCAAATCCTTCTCGGGAAGGCGTTGGAGATTTTGCCAGTCGAGCCATTTTCACTCGGAATCGAGCACCAATTTCTCGGATGTTCTGCGATGCAAGCCGAGCACCTGCACTGGCTTGAAAGCCGAGGCCGGCTGAAAGTAAAGACTCCGCAGACTTTCTAGTGAATTTCATGAAGGGATTGACGCAGTGGAGGGAGCGTACTTAATGACTGATTGTAGACGATTTGCATCTGGGATTTCTAGAAGAAGAAAATATATAACCTCACATGAAGTGCCAGGTAACTGACAAGTTCCCAGAAATCCTTATGTTGCAGTAGGTTTGGTTGATTTTCGCAAAACTCAGCGAGTGTACTACAACTGGCTTATTTTGCTTATGCCAAACTTAAACAATCCAGAAGGTAATCAATTCCAATGGCTTACAGTGACTTTACCCTTGACCGGATTGTTAGTGACTTTGGCATCGACGTGATCGAAAGTCGGGACTACTTCGCCGATCGCCCCGTTGTCGCGCCTCCCGACTGGCTGGCACAATTTTTGCAAATCAACACCCCGATCGCAGTCGCCATCAACACCGAAAAAGCCCGCTCCGAAATGATCATTGCACCGATTCTGTTAGCGCTAAAGCATTGGTTTAATGATCAGATCAGCCTATTTTCGGGCAATGAATTCAATGTGGATTCAGAATTGGGTCTCACAGGTCGGGTTGATTTTCTCATTAGTCAATCCTCAGAGCAACTGTGGATTAAAGCGCCCGTGTTGACCATTGTGGAAGCCAAAAACGAAAACCTGAATGCAGGCTTGGGGCAATGCATTGCCGAGTTGATTGCCGCCGATCGCTTCAATCGGCAACGCGGGAACGAGCGATCGCCCCTCTATGGTTTGGTTACAACCGGTTCTTTGTGGAAATTCCTGGAATTTCGGGGTGATCAAGTGACGATCGACTTGCGGGAATATGCGATCGAACCGCTCGATCGGCTCTTTGGCATCCTGGTCAGTTGTGTAGAAGCAAAATCGCAGAACTCGAATTAACCAATCAGCGAGGTCATTAACGGTTGGCCGATTCAGTTCCAAACTGAATTTTCGGGTCAAATTCCTGGAAAACCGGTAACTGATCAACGCTGCTACAGATTCATCGAGTCGTTGGGGATTAACGGCCCGATCGAGCTTCAAGGGCAGCGCTGGCTGAGTGGCTCGATCGAATCGCTATCGGACTCATGATCAAAAGCAATCGATTTCCCGCCCGATCGACCGCCTGTGGTTGAAACGAGCGTAGTAAGATTGCCTAGGGTCATCGACCAGCCCGTAATGGTTTGGGGTCGATCGCTCTAGTCCAGCATTCCGCGCGATCGCGCAAACGCTTATGGTAGCCCTGCAAGATAGTGTCTTCTCGCTTTTCGCAGACGGTAAGCGCCTGGTGCGCGATCTCGAAACCCACGGCGCTTTAGCCTTCTATGCGCCCTTGGAAGGGGGCTACGAAGGTCGCTATATTCGCCGCATCCGAGCCAATGGTTACACCGCCGTGAAGTTGACGGCGCGTGGCTTAGGCGACCCGAATACTTACCTGACCGGGGTGCATGGGGTTCGTCCCGCCCACTTGGGCAAGAGAGACATTCAGACGTACTTTATTCCGCCCATCATTGAAACGCAGCTTACGGGCCTGTCGCCCCGTTCCAAGGGCTTGCTGATTTGGATCCTGGAAGGGTTTGTGCTCTCGCGCCAGGAAATTGAGTTTCTTTGCGCTCTGCCGAAGCTGGATCCCCGCGTGAAGGTGGTGGTGGAAATGGGGGGCGATCGGGCCCTGCGTTGGATGCCCCTGAAAAACACGCCTGTGTAGCACTCGGGTGGGCTAGGCGATCGTCTCTGACTCGCTTTGCTCGATGCTTAACCAGAACTGAGATGCATCCAGAAGGCATTCAAAAGCCATCCAAAATAACCAAAAACCAGCGGCCGCTTCTGGCTGCTGGTTTTGTGTTGTCTAAGCGACGGGAATCTAGGGCGCTAGGGTGCTAGTTCAGGCTGTAGGCAGATTGCAGCGCCCAAACAATCAGGGCTACGATGCCGCCCAGGATGAAGGTGGCAGAGAGGGCGATCGCCACGGGGCTATCGGCTCCCTTGAATTTCATAATGCCGCGATCGAGGTCTGACATGATCTTGTGGGGGTTGCGAAAGAGTTGCGAAAGATTGAAGTAGCTCGCCCGGGGAGATCGGCCGGTGACAAAATCGAGGAGTTGCGGGCCCCGGCGAGGGGACGGGCGCTCGATCGCTCGGTCGATCGCTGCTGAATGGGGGCTAGGAGCCAAACGAAATCGTAAAAATTTCCGGTACTGATTTTAGCGAGTCCGGACAGAAAACGGCCGCCTAATTCAGCAGTGGGGTGGGACTATTCTGCTTTGATGACATGCTTGCAGTCCTCGATCGTCCCCGGTTTGAGGTGAATGGGGTGGGCGATGGATGCTCGGAGGATGCGAGGAAACCGGGGGATCGGGGGTGATCCATGAATTGGGGATCGTGGTTATCGGCTGAGGAGTTGAGAATGGTTGTGGCGCAGTGGCTCCTGTGGGGATGCTTCGGGGCGATCGCCCTATTCGCAATTGGGGAAGGGGTTTTGCGGTGGGGATTTGGGTTTGGCCACCCACCGCTTTATGTGGCTGATCCCCACACGGGGTATCGCCTGAAGCCCGATCGGCAAATTCGGCGCTTTGGCAACCGGATTACGGTGAATGCTTATTCCATGCGTAGCCCGGCCCTGCGGGAGGGAACCACGCGGGTGTTGCTGTTGGGGGATTCCATCGCCAACGGGGGCTGGTGGACGGATGATCAGGCCACGATGGGGGCTTTGTTGGAGCGGGGCTTGATGCAACGGTTGCCGGCCCCGGTGCGCGATCGCCCGATCGAGGTTTTAAATGCCTCGGCCAATTCCTGGGGCCCGCGCAATGAGCTGGGCTATCTCCAGCGCTTTGGCACGTTTTCGGCACAAGTGGTGGTGTTGCTGCTGAATACCGATGATTTGTTTGCGATGGCTCCGTCCTCATTGCCGGTGGGCTTGGATCCCAACTATCCCGATCGGGAACCTCCCTTGGCTTGGCTGGAACTGTGGCAACGGGTGCGGCCGCCCCAAATGCCCCCTCAATTGCAAAATCGCCCCCCAGAACCGGGCGATCGGGTGGGGCTGAACCTGGCCGCGATCGCCCAAATTCGTGATTTGGCCCAAGGGAACCAGGCAGATTTTCTGGTGGCAATTACGCCTCTGGTGCGGGAGGTGGCGGGCCAAGGGCGTGACTATGAGGCCAAGGCCCGCGATCGGCTGGTGGCGTTTGCCCGCCAGGAGGGCATTGAACTGCTGGATTTTCTACCGGATTGGCGGCTGGCTAATCGATCGGGCCTCTTCCGCGACTCCATTCACCTCTCGGAGTTGGGCAATGGATTGGTGAGCCAGGCGATCGTGGATCGGGTGGCCAGTTTGCTCACCCTCTCCCGATCGCGCTAGGCCGCGGGTTGGTTGTCCTGATCCTTAGCTGCGGAGGGTCGCCCCAAACTTCTCGGTAATGGCATCGCGCACCTTTTGGTGCAACGGTTCCACATCCTCATCGGTCAAGGTGCGATCGGGACTGCGATAGAGCAAGCGGAAAGCCAAACTGCGTTGCCCCTCCGGCACTCGATCGCCCCGATATTCATCAAACAGCTCCACCTGTTCCAGCAAAGGCCGACCAGCCTTAGCCATGGTGCGCTCCAGCTCGGCCACGGTCACCTTAGTTGGCGCAAAGAAAGCCAAATCGCGGCTGCTGGCGGGCAGGGTGGCATAGGGCGCAAACTTCGGTTGGGGCGGTGCATCGTCGATCGCCACCTTGTAGATCGTTTCCAGATCCAGCTCAAACACGTAAATCTCAGCGGGCAGATCCCGCGCTTGGCACAGCTCCGGGTGCAGTTGCCCAAAGGTTCCTAGGCGGTTGCCCCGCAACCACAGAGAAGCGGTGCGCCCTGGATGGAGCCGAGCATCGGCGCGATCGGCCTGGTATTCCACCGACAGATTCAAGCGATCGAACACTGCCTCTAAAATGCCCTTCGCCTCATACCAAGTCAGGGGTGATTCCTTGCCGCCCGCCGTCCAACGGCCACGCCGCGCATCGCCCCCCAGGATGCCGCCGAGCTTGTCTGCCTCAAACAGTCCATCCTCCTCAGACCAGAACACACGGCCAATTTCAAAGCCGTTCAGCCCGCCGTTGCCCTGTTCCAGGTTGTATTGATAGGCATCCACGAGACCGGAAATTAGCTCCGTGCGCAGGGCTGAATATTCCGCATAAAGGGGATTGGCCAAGGTCACTTGGCGGCCGCCCGCTGGCTTGCAAAGGGAATAGTGCATCAGTTCCGTCAGGCCTTCCGCCCGGAACAGTTCCCGAATCTGACGCAGCAGGGCAATGTCTGGCGGCAAGCAGCCAAATTCGCTCTTGGGCGGCAGGGTGCTCGAAAAGCGGTTGTAGCCAAACAGGCGAGCCACTTCTTCAATTAGGTCAATTTCCCGCTCCAGGTCTCGATAGCGATAGGGCGGCACGATCACTTCCCACTCGCGGCCGCCACCTTCGGGGGTTCCGGCGGTGGTCACACGCAGTTGGCAACCCAAGCTGCTCAGGATTTGTTCCACGGCCTCGGCGGGCACAAAGTCGCGCAGGTCGCTCGCTTCATCAATCTTTTCACCCTCGGGCGGTTGCAGGGGCCCCAGGATTTGGTGCAAGCGATCGAGCCGCAGATTCAGAGTGCGGCTGAAGGTTTCTAGGGGCGGACGAGCATCGGCCTGGTCGCGGGCTACCACTTGTCCACCCGCCAATTGCAGAATCAGATCGATCGCCCGTTGCAGAGCCAAACCGAATTCCACCTGATTGGTGCCCCGTTCATAGCGGGTGGAAGCCTCCGTGCGGATCCCGATCGAGCGAGCCGATCGACGCACCGCCGCCGGTTCAAATAGGGCCGCTTCCAACAGCAAATTGGTCGTGCTGCTATCAACCTCCGTTTCCTCACCACCCATCACGCCGGCCAGGGCGATCGGGCGATCGTTCCCCGTAATCAACAGCGCCTGGGGCGAGAGCGATCGCTCCTGACCATCCAGAGTTTTCAGCGTTTCACCCGCCCGGCCATAACGCACCCCGATCGCCAGCTCCGAACCACCGCAGATCCCTTGCAGTCGATCGCGATCAAAGGCATGGAGCGGCTGACCCCACTCCAACATCACCCAGTTAGTCACATCCACCACATTGCTAATCGGCCGCACGCCCGCCGACTGCAAGCGGCGCTGCAACCAATCCGGCGACGGGCCGATCGTCACGCCCTCAATCACCGTTCCCACATAGGTCGGACAAGCCTTGGATTCGCTAACCCGCACCGTCACCCCCGATCCCAGGCGATCGGGCAAAGTCGCCGTGGTTGGCGGCAATATCACCGCACCCCCCACCAGCGCCGCCACTTCCCGGGCAATTCCCACCATGCTCAACGCATCGGCCCGGTTTGCCGTTGAAGTCACGTCCAAAATCACATCGTCCAGCCCCAACAGCGGCCGCACATCCATCCCCGCCGCCAGAGACTCGCCCTCCGCAAACACGTGGATCCCTTCCGACTCCTTCTCCAGGCCCAGTTCACTCAGGGAGCAAATCATGCCCGCCGAAGGAACCCCCCGCAACTTCGTGGGTTTCAGCTTCAAATCCACCGCTGGCAGATAGGTGCCCACCGTTGCCACGGCCACCGTTTGCCCCGTCGCCACATTCTTCGCGCCGCAAACAATTGTTAAGGGTTCCGCCTGACCCACATCCACCGTACAAACACTCAGGCGATCGGCGTTGGGATGTTGCTGGCGATCGAGCACTTTGCCCACCACCACCCCATCAGCCAACGCCCGCAAATCCTCGATGGATTCCACCTCAAACCCTGATAAGGTCAGAGTTTCGGCTAACTGCTCCGCCGTCGCGTTGAAGGGGACCAGTTCACGCAGCCAGTTCAAAGAGATACGCATGAATTCAGTCTATCGATCGAGAATTGAATACTTCAGGTGGCGTGGTACTAGCCGAAGAACGGTAGTGGTTCTGTTCCATCCCAGCCCCAGACGCATAACCAACCCACTGCTGCTAAACCTTGGTCTCTAAACCTTGGTCTCTAGACCTGGGCTAACCCAACCCGACGGGACACCATCCGCTGGCCATCTCCCGTTGGGTATCCCCCCTTAGGCATCATCGAGCGTGCTTGAGCGACCCACCCTGAGCCACAAAAGTCACCCACAAAGCTACAAAGTGTTCGGAAAGGTCAGCCAATTGGCGCAGCAGCACAGTAGGCTAGGAACGTCAGAGGCGCATCACTGCTCCCGGATGAGCATACTGCTGGGGGAACATCCCGGAAACTAGGCGTGATTGCTGCTAAATCTAAGCAACTCGAACAATCGAACACACCATTCCCTGAGGGGTGATCACCCTTCGGAAATTGATATTCCGGGAACCAACCAACCCCATCACCCAAGACGGAGGGCAGTTTGCCAAGGGACTATCTTAGCGCTCTTGGTTGGGCCAAGGGCTGATTTTCCGGGTGTCTGTGGGATCCCGCCCGATCAAAATCAGCATCACAACCCCTGCTTCGCTGGCCATAAGTCATCACCACCCGGTGAACGGGGGCGGAATTTAGGTCAGCGAAGTGGACTGAATCCTTGGCGAATCACGCCTTCGTCAATGGCATGGTGAATGGCAAGGTTGTGTGAAATTTGGATGAAGCTAACCTGTCATCCCAGATCTCAATCCCAAATCTATCTGTGTCATTGATAACTCGTATGCTCCGAAAGAATACGTAAACAGCCCTAGCCACTGAATCCCAAAAACGCTGCCAATTAACGCTTTATCCGAGTCTGTGAATAGTTGGTGCTGATCCGCAAGAGCAATCCTTAAGCAATCAAAGTCACCACTACCCAACTCCTTCAAACCCGTGCAACGATGAGCGCCTTTGGTATCGTAGAGATGAAAGATGCTGCTCGGGCTTGCAACGCATCGACCCCGCAACCGGATCGACTCTGCAATCCTTGGTGATGCCGGATGAGCTATTGCCTAAACCCTGCCTGTCCCCACCCCGAAAATCCCGACGAGGCCGAACGTTGTCAAACTTGCGGCTCATCGTTGCTACTGGGCGATCGCTATCGCATCCTCCGTGCCCTTGGCCAGGGGGGGTTTGGCGCGACGTTTTTGGCAGAAGATATCTCCCTGCCCGGTAGCCCCAAGTGCGTCATTAAGCAATTACGACCCGCCACCACCGCGCCCCATGTATTTGAAATGGCGCGTAATCTTTTCCAGCGGGAAGCCAAAACCCTGGGCAAAATTGGCAATCATCCCCAAATTCCCCAACTCTTGAACTTCTTTGAACGGGATAAGGAGTTTTATCTTGTTCAGGAATTTGTGGATGGCATGACCCTGAAGGGTGAAGTGAAAAAGAACGGCCCCTACAGTGAAGCGGCTGTTCGGCAATTTCTCAGCGAAGCCCTGCCCATTCTGCAATACGTCCATTCCAATAAGGTCATTCACCGAGATATCAAGCCGGATAACCTCATTCGACGGGAACAGGATAAACGGCTAGTTCTCATTGACTTTGGCGCGGTGAAAGATCAGGTGCAAACGGGCCCCGTCTCTGACCAAACGGCCTTGACGGCGGTGTCGGTGGGAACCCCTGGCTATGCTCCACCGGAACAGCTCTCCCTGCGCCCTGTTTATGCCAGTGATATCTATGCCTTGGGTGCAACCTGCATCTATTTGCTAACGGGGCGATCGCCTAAGGATTTGGACTATCACCCCACCACCGGTGAAATGATGTGGCAAAAATACGTCCACATCAGCGCTCACTTGGCCAATGTGCTGAAAAAAATGCTGGAAATTGCCGTCAAAAACCGGTACCAGCGTTCCGAAGACATCCTGCGGGCCCTCGACCTGGAGCCTTACATGGACGACTTGGCGCAAAGTATGGCGCTACCGGTCAGCACCGAGCCAACCCGTCCTTCTATGGGAGGAAATTTTGGCGGGCCGCCCGTTGCCAACAACACCTCTCGTTTAGCCCAGTCCATCCGTGCCCGTCGATCGCGCCCTGAATTAACCGGCGGTCTCAGCACGGGTAGCTCCTTATCGGGGGCAGCCGGCAACAGCGGTCGGGTGAGCGGCGGCAACAAACCCAAAGCCGGTGGACCCATGCCATGGCTCAAGGGCAATGAAGTTCAAACCTATTACGCCAAAGGCCGCCGGGACTTCGCCGCCCACAACATCAGTCGTGGGGAACTGCCGAACGTTAATCTATCCGGCTGTATTTTTCGAGAGTCAAAGCTCGATAAGACAAACTTGCAAGGATCAAACTTAACGGAAGCAAACTTTGCCAAAGCCAGCTTGCTAGAGGCTAACTTACGCGGGGCCCAGCTCATTCGCGCCTATTTCCATACGGCGAATTTAGCCAAGGCCGACTTCCGCAAAGCCGACCTCAGCTACGCCAATTTTACGAATGCCAACCTTTCAGGGGCTAACTTCTGTGGCGCGAACTTGACCGGGGCCAAAATTGACGAAGAGCAATTAGCGGTTGCTAAGACCAACTGGATGACCATCATGCCCAGTGGTAAGCGTGGCTTTATGTAGAGTGCGTTGGATCGGGTTTGATCGATCGGGTTTGATCGATCGGGTTTGATCGATCGCGCCTCCCGCTTTGTCCAGTCGCTCACTTGCTCCCTCGAATCAACCCCTGATCTCAGTGGTTATGGCAGCGTGGTGATATCGGTAGCCTACTGGGTGTCAGTGTTTTGGATACGCATACTGATGTCCAGCCAACGAGATTGGGTCATCGGTGCACTGGTGGAAACGTAATCTACGCCGGTTTGCGCGATCGATCGCACCGTAGCCAGAGAGACATTGCCCGAAGCCTCAATTTTGATATGAGGAGCCTTCGCGCGAATCATGGCAACTGCTTCTTGCATCATCGCCAGCGGCATGTTGTCCAACATGATGATGTCTACCCCCGCTACGATCGCCTCTGCTACTTGCGCCAGGGATTCCGTTTCCACCTCGATCGTCAAGGGATAGGGACAGAGCGATCGAACATGTTCCACCGCCACTGCCACCCCACCAGCCGCTGCCAAGTGGTTATCCTTCAACATCACCGCATCATCCAGCCCCATGCGGTGATTCACCGCACCCCCAACCTGAGCCGCATATTTCTCCAAAATCCTGAGTCCTGGAATCGTCTTCCTCGTATCCGCTAGCTGTGTGGGAAGTCCAGTCAGTTGCTCCACATACTGACTAGCCAGCGTTGCCACCCCGCTCAATCGCATCACCAAATTCAACGCCACCCGCTCGCCGCTGAGAAGCGCCTCCAGTGGCCCTGACACCTGAGCCAACAGTTGTCCAGGCACACAGGCAACACCTTCCTCCACCTCAGCACCCCACACCACCCGATCGTCCAGCAATTGAAAAACACGCCCCGCGATCGGCAGCCCAGCAATCACGCCCTCAGCCTTCGCAATCCAAGTCGCCCGTCCCCATGGCTCCTGTGCTGCACCTCGAACCACCGCCAACGTTGCTCGATCGCCCCGCCCCAAATCCTCCAGCAACCACCCTCGCAGCAGCTCATCAACCTGTAGCCAACCCGGCAACATGCCCTTAGCCATATCCACGCGCCCTTCAAAAACAACGCGCCCAAGCCTAACTCGACTTGAGCGCCCCACCGTAATCGGTCAATCAAAAATTTTTTTAGCGTCCAAAGTGTTGACTGGGAGGGAAATTGGGGGAATTTCGGGTATGTACGCGAAAATTTTTTTTCAAAAAGTGTTGACAAGTTCGAGAAAGGTTGTTAATTTAATAAAGCGCTGAGGGGGAAGCGAAAGCGAAGCGAACCGGAAACGGCGGCTGAAGCGAA
>NZ_JACJSN010000030.1:0-29705 GCF_014698135.1 Limnothrix sp. FACHB-881 | reverse complement strand
GAAGACCCCGAATTCGAAACGTTCTACACGAAGAACATCCTGTTGAACGAAGGCATCCGCGCTTGGATGGCTCCGCAAGACCAACCCCACGAAAACTTCATCTTCCCCGAAGAAGTGCTGCCTCGCGGTAACGCACTGTAAGGGCTGAGCGAAGTCTGAATTGAATCAAAGCGATCGCGCGTTTTCTCGTCAAGCCGTTGCGATCGCCTATTGCTCAAATTAACCAGAGACAGATCATGAATGGAGGGTGCGATCGACGCGATCGCACCCTTTTTTTGGTCTCCTGCGGAACTTGTGTGCAGGTGATCGGCCCGATCGGGGCTGGGGTTTTTGGCCATTCCCAGAAAGTTGTGTTAGTCTATCCATAGTCATAATGATTATGACTTAGAGAGAAGTTCACGCCGCCGCCACCTCGCCAGCCTTCCGCACGGGGGCTGACCGGGATGGTGCAACCACAACTAACCCCACCCGTTTTCTTGCGTCTTATGGATCTTTCAAACTCCAACACCGCCAAAAACTTGGCCGATGCCTTCGCTGGCGAATCGATGGCGAATCGGAAATATCTGTTCTTCTCGGAAGTGGTGAAAAAGCTGGGCCTGGGCGACTTGGCCAAGCTGTTTCGGGAAACGGCCAACCAAGAAACGGAACATGCGTTCGCCCACTTTCGGCTGATGCATCCGGAGTTGGTGGTGGACGATCCAGCCAGCCTCAGCGACGAACAAAAGAAGGCGATCGCGGCCCGCTGTTTGGAGCTGGCGATCGAGGGTGAAACCTACGAGTATCAGACCATGTACCCCAACTTTGCCGCCGAAGCCCGGGTCGATCGGGATGGCGAAGCGGAGCGGGAATTCCAAGAACAGGCCGATGAGTCGCGGGAACATGCGGGAATTTTCCGCACGGCCGCCCGCAACTTTGGACTGCTGACCGCGATCGAACATCACCACGCCGACCAATACAGCGAAGCCCTGCGCGGGTTGGACGGTGTGGCTCCGGCAAACAAGGCTGCGGGGAGCAAGTGGATTTGCCGCCAGTGCTCCATGATCTATGACCCCGCTGAGGGCGATCCCGACTCGGGCATTGCTCCGGGGACTCCCTTTGAAGCCATTCCTGATGATTGGGAATGCCCAATTTGCGGCGCGAAGAAGGCCCTGTTCGTGCCCTATCAAGAGTCGATCGCGGCCTAGGCTGGGTCATGGGTCATTAATTTAGATCTACTGAGATCTACTCAGATCTGCAATCAGCCCTGAAATCAACTCTGAAATTAGCTCTAGAAAACAAAAAATAGCTGATTTTCAGTAATTGAATAGCACAATCGAGTGCGCCATTCCAGGTTGGTGAATGGCGCATTTTTTTGGTTTTGTGAGAATCAAGTTGGGTTCAACTGAAAGCGATCGCGCGAAAATTTTGCTAAAAAAACAGCCTGGTTGAGAGGAATGGGCTATATGCTATCTGTATATTACAGTATTCCGATCGGGTAACTGTAGTTAAAGACAAGCTGGGAGTCAAAAGAAATGGGAATCGCGGTTGAGCATGTCTCCAAGTACTATGGCGATTTTCGAGCAGTTGATGATGTTTCGCTAGACATTCAATCGGGTTCTTTGGTTGCGTTGTTGGGGCCATCCGGCTCAGGAAAGTCCACACTCCTCAGAATTATTGCGGGGCTGGAATCCACTGATGCGGGGACAATTTCACTGATTGGGCGGGACGCAACCTATCAAAGCGTCCAAGAGCGAAAAATTGGGTTTGTGTTTCAGCACTATGCGCTGTTTAAGCACATGACCGTTCGGCAAAATATTGCTTTTCCGTTGGAGTTGCGCAAAACTCCGCCGGCTGAAATTCAAGAGCGCGTGAATCGATTGTTGGACTTGATCCAACTGGCGGGCTATGGCAATCGCTATCCTGCGCAATTGTCCGGTGGGCAACGGCAGCGAGTGGCCTTGGCGCGGGCCCTGTCCGTGGAACCCCAGATTTTGCTGCTGGATGAACCGTTCGGTGCTTTGGATGCCAAGGTGCGCAAGGAATTACGAACATGGCTGCATAACCTGCATCGCAATATGAATGTGACCACGGTTTTTGTGACCCACGACCAAGAAGAGGCGATGGAAGTTGCCGATCGAATTGTGGTGATGAACCAAGGCAAAATTGAACAAGTGGGCACGCCTGCGGAAATTTATGACAACCCGGCCTCGCCCTTTGTGATGAGTTTTGTGGGGCCTGTGAATGTGTTGTCTATTTTTCCGGGGTCTGTGTCGCGCTGGGCGGGCGATCGGGTGTGGGAAGACAGCGATAATTGGCGACTCTTTTTGCGGCCCCATGATGTGGAAATTGTGACCGATCCTGTGGATGACAAGGCCTTACCTGCGACGGTCGATCGCATCATGCATTTGGGATGGGAAGTGCAGGTGCATTTGAAACTGGAGAATGGCCCATCTTTGACGGCTTCTGTGAACCGAGATCACTATCACCGACTCCACATTGAACGAGAGCAACAGGTCTACGCACGGCCCCGATCGGTGCGTGTTTTCCCCTTAGCAACCTAGAGAACCAGCACTCAAGAGGATTGCTGAATAGGGTGATCCCTAATGGGATTGTTCGTGAAATCCCTGGATATGCCATTTCGGCGGGTGCGCGATAGAGTGCTCCCGCCCAAATGCCAAATTTTCAAATCGAAGTTTTCAAATCGAAGTTTTCAAATACTAAATATTAATTAGAAACTTGCCAGACTCTAATTCTGGGAACTGGCAGAAATAAGATCAGTGCCAGCAAAACCAGTCTTGGGAATTACTGGAAATAAGCACCCGCAAAACTGTAAATAAGTCCTCCAAAAACAATCGAAGTGATTGCAAAATAAAGCCAATCTTGACGACGCAAAAAAGTGAACCAAGACAGAGCAACCCGAATAATGGGTGTTGCAACTAGCAGCATAATGCCCACTTGAATCCAGCCGCGACCATGACCCGAAAGGGCAGATTTCGCAGCACCCCAAGGGGAGCAAAGTTCCCGAGGTTCTCCTACAAAGACACGGAAGCTGGCTGGCTCACCCCCATGGCGAAAGATATAGATGCAGCCGCCGGCAAAGACGATCGAACTCGCAATGATCATTCCCCACCACAATACGTGGCTAACGGCTAACTCAAGGCTGTGATCGGTGCTTTTTCGAGTTTCTAAATCAACTGGCGAAGATTCCAAGGGAGAAATGGGACTATTCGCTGCAGTCATGGCGATCGCCTGATCGGAAGACTTACCCTTCATCATTGATGTCATCTCCATCGTCACTTGGGCTGCTGTGAATTACGAGCGTTAAAATTCTGTTTGGTCTCAACTTTGCAATTGAGCTGATGAGTTGAAAGTGCGTAATTTCTAAGTAATTAATCCGTTATAAATCATTTTGATTGCTAGGAGCACTAACACAATGGAAAAGAGCCAGCGCAACCATTCTGGCTTGGCTCCAATCAGCACTCTTGCACCGACCATGGCTCCCATCAAAACACCCAACATCACGGGCATTGAGAGGCCGGGATCCACGTAGCCTCGGGATAAATAAACGCCGGCCGACATGGCAGCGGTGACCCCGATCGTGAAGTTGCTGGTGGTGGTGGAAACCTTGAACGGTAAGCCCATGACGCGATCCATGGCCAAGACTTTCAAGGAGCCGGAACCGATGCCGAGCAATCCTGAAAGCAGCCCGGCCACGGCCATTAAGCTAAAACCGGTGGGAACCGAACGAACGGTATAGGCGATTGTTCCTTCTCCGTTGGGGGCGGGGTAGCAGTTATCGAGTTGCAAGCGTTCAGCCAAGGAACCTGGCTCGGTTAATTCGGCTTCCTTGGGGGTGGATTGTTGAGCAAAGAAAGCGGAATAAAGCAGGACGGTTCCTAACACAACGGTCAGGGCTTTGACGGGCACAACGGTGGCTAAGGTGGCTCCTACGAAAGATCCAAGGGTCGTTGCCACTTCTAAAAACATCCCGAGACGTAAGTTGGCAAACCCCGATCGAATGTAGGTTGCGGCGGAACCGGCGGAAGTGGCAATGACAGAAATTAAGGAAGCCCCGATCGCGTAGCGAATATCGACCCCAAAAACCGAGGTGAGCAGAGGCACAATCACCACGCCGCCCCCAAGACCGGTCAAGGCTCCTAAGAATCCGGCCGCGAATGAACCGGCCCAAACTAAGAATGAAAACTCAAAAATATTCACCCCGCCCCATCCTGATGACTAGTAATTAGAGAAAATCCATAGGGAATGGCTGAAAAATAACTGGAGGAATCCGGCTCTTGGTGCTTGGTCACACCAAGGAATTCAGCCATTGTGCTTGGTTGCTGAGTTGAGAAAGTTGGAAGCTAGAAACCAGGTTAATGATGGTATCTGGGCAAGCAAATTTTCAGACTGCTGGTGAATTGTTCACAATCATTTTTCACAGCCACTGTTCGCAGCCACTGTTCGCAGTCAATGATCCAGAGTGATTGATCGCTGTTGAGCATTAATCACTCTGAATCATGAATGACAACTCAACGACGAGTAAGCAAACTTGAAGGGGTTGATGGTAGCTGAACTGGATCCGTGGGGCTGAGGATCAATCGATTGGCCACTTGTGTGATCAGGTAGGCGATCGACCAGCCGCCAATGATGTCACTGGGGAAGTGAACCCCGAGATAGAGCCTTGTCCAGGCAATGAGCAGAACAAAGCCACCACCCAGCCCCGCGATCGACCAACGCCAGACCCATCCATAGGGGCGATCGAGCGGTTGTTGGCTGGAATACAAAGCGCCAAGGGCCAAAACCAACGAGAGGCTAGCGGCCGCGTGGGTGCTGGGAAAGGCCCAATCAGCAGGGTAATGGTCTGGGGCCAGCAGCGAGGGCCAAAGGCTGGGCCTCGCTCGATGCCAAACCACTTTCAGCAGAGTGGCTATGACTGTTGTACCGCCAATCGCACTCATCCAGTAGAGCAACTTACGCCATTGCCGTTGGTTCGCTAGGGACAAAAGACCCATGATGAACAGCGGAAACGTTCCCCAGCGGGTTCCCAGCGGTGTGAGCCAAAGGGCGAGGCGATCGAGCCAAGGGGTGGCCTGTTGATGCAATAGTTCTAAAAACTGCACATCCCAGGGCGCTGGTTGCTGGAGATGGCTAACCAGGTATAGCGCACAAAGTCCTTGAATCGTGACCGCCCCACCGATGCCCAGCAGGTTTAGTTGGGATGATGAATGCTTACCCAAAGTGCTGATCCCCGTGGTGTTTAGCCCATCAGTCATCGGTAGTGAGGGTTGGGGCATCCAGAGGGCGCTGATTAATCACTTTCTGGGACAGGCTGGGCAGCGGCCATTTTGCTTTGCTGGTGTTAACTGCTGCCGTGGGCGCTGTGCTGAGGGTTAATTGGCCCTCGGGATCTTGGCTGATGGTGACGCGCGTGCCGTCAGCAACTTTGAGCGCGGCCAAACCGGTAAATTCCTGATTGGTTCCGTTGGGAAGGGTGGCGATCGCCTTGGTTCCCTTGGGAATCAAAACCCCTTCGCAGTCCCACTCGATCGCGGTGGTTTCCCCATTGGCCAAGAAGTAAAGACCAGCGTTGTAGCGATAGTTGTCCACGTCATCCGGCTCTGGCCCGTAAACTCCAACCACCTGGCCGCTGGTGTTTTCGCATTGGCCCCAGGTCTCGCCGGACTCCAACGCAAAGGTTTGGGCTGTTAGCTGTTCAATTTGTGATTCCAAGGGTTCGGGAATGGCTTCCCCCGCATTCTGCTTTTGCTGACGTTCGGCTGTTAGCTGGTTCAAGGCTTGGCTGGCTGCCAAGTAATCGGAATTTTCACTCAAGGGGCGATCGGCTAAGGCCGGAGGAGCGCAAAGCAAATTAACCACAAAAACCAACAGGCAACCCCCGATCGTCATCCAGCGGCTGAAGGATCCCAAAACCGCCGTTCTCAGTCCTTGCCCGCTTAGAAAATTCTGGACAATCCCTGGGACAAAACCCTTTAAAAACCCTTGGGCAACGTTCATGCTCTTTCCTCTTGATGACTGATTGATGACTGAAAATTCTGCAAATTTCGCAATGCTCTACGTTTCAAACCGATCCCAACTATGGTGGGTGGCTGAACATTAATGCTTGTAAAAAACTGCCCATGATTTCTCGCTTTGGTTTCCCAATTTAGGAAAAATTAAACAACCTGAAAAGGTTCAAAGAACACAAAAAAGCAAAAACTGCTAGCATGGGCATTGACGAGGAAGGCTTTTCATTTGATGCCTAAAACTCTGTTTTGTTGCTGCAAAATCTTGCAATCATTCAAACCGAATTGCTTGGTTTAAGATCACCGCACGGTGGCAGTTAGTAATTTCCACACCAATGCATTGGCTTCAATGCGTTCTCGAACAATGAAATGAGGTGGAAGTTTGAGAAAGATTGCTATTTCGAGTTGCTTTGATTGGTTTAATTCAAGAGTGAGCAATTTAATGAGCAATTTTGCTTGTTGAACCCTTGAAAAACCTGAATTGAAGCAACTAAATCAACGAGCTAGATATAGCCTTTGGTGACTCAAAAAGTCTAACAAAGTCCCCTGATTTTGCCAAGATCTTGAGCTTAAGGAAGCATGAAGGAAAATAGCAGTTGCGGAAGGTTGCTCTCCCAGAAAATTCCTATTCCCAGAGCAATGAAAATCCAAGGAACAAATTGATGACCAAATCGGCTAATCCATTGGGTGATCATGTGATAGCGACTGAACCGGCGTGTTAGCCAACAAAGCAATCCTACGCCTGCAAAGAAAACCCAGAGGATAATGCTGAGTTCCAGCCAGTTGCAGGAGGCAAACAGAGGAATATAAATTCCAATGTTGTCAGCACCGCAGGCAAGCGTAATCATTGTCACTTGGATGACTTGAGGGGATAGCCAAGGCAGCCATTGACGTAGTTTCTTGACTCGATGTCGAAACGCTAAATTGGGCGATCGCTCGGTTAACGCTTGATGCTCAGATCCGAACGAATCTAGTTCAGGAGCGGAGGATTCTGATTCCTGAGATTGAGAAGCGCGCAGTTGCGAAATGCCGATCCCGATCGGGAGAAAGCCCAATAGCCCAATGGACCAGGAAGGGAGCAGTAATCCTCCCCAAAACCCTACCAAGCTGGCTAACACAATCAGACCAAACCCCAGATAGCGCCCGATCAGGATTTGTCGATCGCGGAAGAGCCGATCGGGGCGACCAAACAACACCATCAGCACCACCACATCATCGATATTTGTGGCAATGAAGGAACTGGTTCCCGCCACAAAAGCACTAATCGCTAGCTCAGCCAAGGGGCGCTGATCAATCATGGTGCTCGGACATGATGTTTAGGGCAAAAAGCATTGCAAGAGTCGTAAAAATCGTCGCGATCGTCTCAAGAATCACCCTTTTCGGGAACTTCACTCAGTTGCTGGGGTCGCCAAGTTAAAGCCACCAAACAAGTGCAGCTAGCAGCCAACAAACCCGGACTCATGGCTCCACTATCAAGGATGATATAAATCCCGAGCGCGATGAGTACTAGAGGAACCATGGTTTGACCCCGATGGGCTAACCAATCTGCAATTTGGGCTTGATGGGTGAGTCGATGAGCAATGTAACACCAAACAGGAACCAAAACTAGGAAAACTAGAATGGTTAGAATTAGCTCTGGCACTGAGCTATGGGAAAACAAGGGCGTGTAAATGCCCACATTGTCGCTCCCGTTGGCGATCGTGATGGCTGCGACGCTGAGACTTTGGGGCCCCACTAAATTCATCCAATGGGGTGATGTTCCATCGCCGTCAATGGCTAGGTTTAGTTCTTCATCGGTGGCATCTTCACCCCGGTCAAACAATCTGCCCAGTCCCATGCCGATCGGGATTAGACCCAGCAAACCTAGCCAATGGTGGGGTAAAACCATGCCCCCAAAGAAACCCAACAAACTTGCGCCTACCAGAGCTGAAAACCCTAGATATTGCCCAGCGACCACGTGGTAATGACGAAAATTGGCATTGACCTGAGAAAAAAGCAACATCAGGATTGCAATATCGTCAATGTTTGTGGCTGCAAAGGCAGCAACACTCGTGGGGATTACGGTCAGTAAGTTGTCCATAGGAAAGGGTTGCAGAAGAAGGGACTAGAAGCGAAGTAGAGCCTATCGAGATTGAACCAAGCAATCGATTAGCAGTCAGCATCTTCGGACTCTTCAAACCGGACATAGATCGCTTCGATCGAGTGCTGCATTCGTCGAATCATTTTGGGAGAGCGCGATCGCTGCCAGAAAAACCAGCCACAACCCAAACCTAGGTAAAGCAGAAAGAGCTTGGGAAATGCATCGTAAGGCGCTTCCGGCACGGGAAACCAAGTACTTCCGGGAATTCCGACCATGCCCAAAATTGGCAACATCATGAAACCAGCGCCCAGCAGACCAATGACCCCATCAATGGGTTTTAATTTGCCAATTCGATAGAGATAAACCGGCGCGGCGATCGATACCAAAATGTAGGTCACCAAAAATCCATAGGTACACATCGTGCCCAAATAAGCCATGGATTCGAAGGCCTTAAGACCAAAAATGGTCATTGAAGCAGGCACTAAAAAGAGCAGAACGGAGATGAAAGAAACAGCAATATGGGGCGTGCTATTGGTGTCGTGGGCTTCACCAAAAGCCGAGTGAAAGAGACCATGCCGCGCCATGGTGAAAAAGATGCGAGCAGCAGGATTAATGCTGCCTAAAACACAAGCGAAAAAGCTAGCCAACGCACAAATCCCGATCGCTTGGCCCAGGAATCCAACACCAGCCCAGGTAGCTAAGAAACTGAGAGGCTCTTCATGACCTGCTAAATTTCCTCCGGCATGATTGAACCCCACCACACCGATATAGGCCATAACCAAGAAAAACAACCCCGAAAGCACTGTGCTGCCTAGGACAGCCTTCGGAATACTTGATAGGGGTTTTTGCGCTTCATCCCCAAGAGTGGTGGCACTTTCAAAACCAGAAAAGCCAAAAACCACTAACACTAATCCCATGGCAACACCGCTGGGGGTTGCACCGGCTAAGGTCAACTGTAGTGGATCAAGGGCAAAGCCTGTTTTAGCCCAAACAATTCCCCCCAAGAGCAAAATGAACAGGACAGAAATACCTTCCAAAATCAACAATGTTCTTGCTGATAATTCGATATCTCGGTAGGCGGCATACCAAGCAACCACGGTTCCTAATGCCAGCAGGGTGATGATGTGGGTGTGAATGCCCAAACTGCCTAAAAAGATTTGACCAAAATTGGCAAAGCCACAAAGAACCGCCATCCCCGTGAGCAAATAGCCCAGCAGAAGACCCCAACCACAGATAACACCGGCTGTGGGGCCAAGGCCTTTGGAAATGTAGGTGTAGAGCGATCCGGGAGAGGCGGAACGGCGGGCAAATTGATTGATGTTGATACTGACAAAAATCAGCCCGATCGTTCCCAACAAAAAGCTAAGACAAGTGCCATTTCCCGCCAGGGCAAAGACTAACCCTAAGTTAGCGGCAGGGGTTGTGATCGGAGCAATTACCGCGATGGATTGGCCAAGAACTTCACCAAAGGGTAAACATTCTGCCTTGAGACCGTGAACACTACGGTTCACTGCAAGTTCTGTAGTCATGCGATCCCTCAATGAGACCAGAATACTGAGTGATGAACTGATCTGAAGCCTGAAAGTTATCTGAAGTAAAAGGGATAACTCTCTATGATTGATGACTAGGCATTCATGACTCGTTCAGTCTGTGAATTCTGTTGCTGTTCGTGTTGCATATCGATGTTGCTTTGACAAGTATTTTGGAGCACATCGATCAAATTAACTACAGATTAAGGAGTTGACTGAGTTTAAGCAAATACTGTTTTTTCTCAAAACCATCAATAAAATTGATGAGAACCTCAACAAGCTCGAAATCTTGGTTGAAAGAAGCTAAAAATTCTCGCGATGAACGGAAATTTTGAAAATAGATCGAGATTTTAATTGAAATTTTAAGTTTGGTGAAATGTCTGGAATAACGCTTGATCGGTTGCAAATTTTCTTGGCGGTTGCGGAATATTTACACTTCACGCGAGCCGCAGAGTCCCTTTATCTAACGCAGCCTGCGGTGAGCGCTGCAATTCAGTCCCTAGAAGACAGTTATGGTCTGCGTCTGTTTCATCGCATTGGGCGGCGCGTGGAACTGACAGATGCTGGGCGATTGTTGCAAGCAGAAGCGAGGGACATTCTCGATCGGGTGGCTTTGACAGAACGAGGCTTGCGTGAACTCAATGAAATGCAGCGAGGAGAATTGCATTTGGGGTCTAGCCTCACGATCGGGAATTATTGGCTACCGCGCAAAATTGGAGAGTTTAAGCGTCGCCATCCGGGCATTGTGGTGAATTGCACCCTCGCTAATACTGAGGAAATTTGCACAGGAACGGCGACGGGCGCGTTTGATTTGGGATTAATTGAAGGGGAAGTGTTGCCCTCAACCCAACGGCACTTAGAAAAGGCCATTGTTGGGGGCGATCGCCTAGTGATTGTGGTGGGCCCTTCGCACCCTTGGTTTGAGCTGCCATTTGTGGAAACCCATCAGTTGTCAGAAACGGCTTGGTTAATGCGCGAACCAGGGTCGGGCACTCAACAGCGATTTGAGGAAGCCTTATTGAGTTGGCAGGTGGATCCTTCAAGTTTGCCGATCGCCCTGGTGCTAACCACCGGAGAAATGGTGAAAGTTCTGGTGGAGGAAGGCGTGGGAGCGGCAGCCATTTCAGAACTGATCGTTGAAAAAGAGTTGCAGCTTCGGACTATGCGTGCGGTTCCGATCATTGATCCCGAGCAGTCATCGGTTTTGGAAATTCGTCGCCCCTTTTTGAAGTTGCGCCATCGACAGCGCTTTCAGACCAAAATTTCTCGGGTTTTTGAGCAATTACTAGTCAGTTATTAGTTAGGAATAGACCATTGATCAGCCAATGATGCGTCACTGCTGAGCCAGTGCTGAGCCAGTCGTGCGCCAATGATGGGCGAGACCCGTTGGGTAATTTCCAGATAAAGTACGGTTTTTTGATCGGGATATAGTATTTTAGGTCAAAAGCAACTGCAAAATGCCATTTGCAACTGCGCTAAACCTGGAATTGCTAACCCAATGAGCGCTGTCAATCCCCAACTTCGCCCCCTAGAACTTAAAGAATTGTCCCAGGAATCTTCTGTGGTGCCTCTCCATAGCCAAGCTCAGTACCCCACGACCTTGGCCCTCAGTGATATACAGCTTCCAAGCAGTCAGCCAAGACGGTATTTTGACCCGATCGCCCTCCATAGCCTTGCTCAATCGATCGCCCAATATGGAATTTTGGAGCCGCTGTTAGTTCGTCCCATTGATGAGCGGCGCTATGAATTAGTGGCTGGTGAGCGGCGATATCGCGCGGCCCAAAAGGTTGGTCTATCGCAAGTACCCGTAATTATTCGGGCCCTGAGTGATCGGGAAGCCCTGCGAATTGCCCTTTTGGAGAATTTGCAGCGCGAAGATCTCAACCCGATCGAGGAAACCGAAAGTATTTTAAAATTGCTGTCCCTGGAGCTTCAACAGCCTGCTGAGTCGATCGTTTTGCTGTTGCACCGCTTGCGAAATCAGGCCAAGGGCAAAAAAACTCATAACGTTATGGGTAATGCAGAGCGAGAGACGATTCGCACCATTTTCCAGTCGATCGGAACCATGACTTGGGAGTCCTTTGTCAGCAATCGGCTGCCCCTGCTGAAGCTGCCAGAAGCCATTCTCAATGCGTTGCGCCAAGGTCAGTTGTCCTACACCAAAGCGTTGGCCATTTCCAGAGTTCGGCAACCCAATCAACAAAATCATCTATTACAAGAAGCAATTTCACGAGATTTATCACTCTCCGAAATTCGTAAACAGGTAGCCAGCCTCAACAGTCCTGAAACAACTTCCAACTTACCCAGCTCTCTGCGAGATCGTTGGAGTTATACCTATCGTCGGTTACAGCAGTCGGGAGTTTTGAACGATCCCCTAAAACGGCAAAGGGTAGAATCCTTGATGGCTGAATTAATCACCATTGCAGAGTTAGATGAGTCCCAAGAGATTGAGTGATAGTTTACCGACAAACCGTTTTTTTGTCCATAAACTACGGTTTGTCGGTCGATTTAGTCAAGATTAATGAATGAACTATCTAAAATCCTGTTTAAGGTGCTTTGATCTGATCTCTGAATAATTTTCTGGGTGCAGTTAGGTGCTCTACTAAATGATTGGATGCTTGAAAAAAATTCTGCCTTGTAATGATCATGAAATTTTAAGTTGTTGTTCTCAAGAACCTTAGAAATTTCATGACAATTAAATCTCTTCGCTTCTAGCGGTTTTTCTTAAAACCGTAGCTAACAATGTCTATTGCGCTTACTCTTGGTGTTTTGGCGATCACATTCTTCCTATTCATTGTGGAATGGTTACCCGTTGATATCACAGCAATTGGAATTGCTGTTTTGCTAATTCTCCTAGGACTCATCACTCCCGAAGAGGGAATCGCTGGATTTAGTAATTCAGCAACGATCACGGTTATGGCAATGTTTGTGCTGAGTGCCGCGATCGAACGTACAGGTGCGATTCAAGTGGTCAGTGAATTTCTGCAACAAAAAGGCGGCAAGAATCCAACTCGCCAAATTTTTGTGCTGGGGTCAATTGTGGGGCCGATCACAGCATTTCTGAATAACACAGCCGTGGTGGCGGTGTTTATTCCGATTGTGGAAAATTGGTGCCGAAAACAGAATATCTCTACCTCAAAGCTATTAATTCCGCTGTCCTATGCCACTGTGCTTGGCGGCACGATTACAGTAATTGGCACTTCAACCAATGTGGTGGCTAGTGGACTTTCTAAGCAACTGGGCTATGGAGAATTTGGCCTGTTTGAGTTTGCACCCATGGGCCTGATCGTCTTTGTGATTGGTCTGTGCTACTTGGCACTGGCGGCTCCCAATCTTTTGCCCGATCGACGGAAGCCCGGTGAAATTTCAACCGTTGAAAACTATGGGCTGCGTGATTATTTCAGCGAAATTATTGTGACCCATCAGTCCTCTTTGATTGGGAAATCGCTGCCAGCCAGTGACTTTCATCATCGATATGATCTTGATGTTTTGGAAGTGATTCGCGATGGCATTACCTATAGACCTGTAAGCCACGATTGGCTGTTAATGGCAGGGGATATTTTGCTGGTTCGCTGCAACCGCGATCGCCTGCTGACCCTGAAGGATGAACGGGGGCTGGAAATCCTACCCGATGCCAAATTTTCTCTCGAATCTAACGAGCGATCGATTGCGGAAGCCTTAATTATTTCGAACTCTAGTCTCATCGGCTCTAGCTTACAAGAACTGCGATTTCGGCAACGATATAACTCCACGGTTTTAGCCATTCGTCGTGGACAAGATTGCTTGTGCGAACGGTTGCGGGATGTTCGTTTGCGATTTGGTGATGTTCTATTGGTGCAAGGGCCACATGACAGTTTGCGCGGCCTGCAATCCAGCCCTGAATTATTAGTAGTAGAACCGCGAGAACTGGAACCCTTAAAGCGGGACAAGGCTGGTTTAGCCCTGGCGATCGCCCTAGGAACCGTGCTGGCTGCTGCCACGGAAACGGTTCCCATTTTGGTTAGCGCTCTGGCGGGTGTTGTCTTGGTAATTGCCACGGGAATTTTGCGGCCTCGAGAAATTTACCGAGTCATTCGCTGGGATATTATCTTCCTCCTGGCGGGTCTGATGCCCCTAGGAACCGCTATGGAAAAATCAGGAGCTACTGACTGGTTAGCATCACAATTAACGCAAGTGGGAGGACATCTTTCGGGGTTTTGGCTGTTAGTTTTGTTCTATGGCGTAACAACCCTCTTCACTGAAGCCCTGTCTAATAATGCGGCGGTTTTATTAATGTTGCCCATTGCGGTGAAGGTTGCGGAAACCCTGGAATTCTACACTTTGCCGTTCATGCTGGTGGTGATGTTTGCGGCTTCAAATAGCTACCTAACCCCGATCGGTTATCAAACTAATACAATGGTTTATGGGCCAGGAGGCTACAAATTCTTAGACTTCACCAGGGTAGGAATTCCATTGAACTTAATTCTGACCTTCCTTGTGCCGCTAATGTCAATTTGGTTTTATGGGCTAAACTTAAGTCATTAAAAAATGACTTTGATTCTTGCTGAAACAATGACTTTGGTTAACTCTCAACCAAGCAATGCCAAGTTATTGTGTCTCTCTACCGCAATCCTTTGATCACAACTATGGAATCTATGACTTCCCAACCCTCACCCACCCATCCGTTGCCCATTGATGAATCCCTGAACACAGCCATGAACACCGCCAATGCAACCAATGGGGCAACCCGTCAAGATGCCCAAGCGGTTGCTCAGTTTCAGCAAGAAATTACAGCGGCAGAATCCCAAACGCTGGGATTCAAACTCCTGAAAAAATTGAAAGGTGGGCTGCTGGTTGTTGTGGGCTATCTGCTCTCGCCACTGTGCTGGTGGAATGATTTGATTTTCAATCTGCCGATCGCCTATGGCTTTGGTGCGCTCTGCAATTGGCTAATTCCGCACAGTTTTTTCGGGGGTGCGATCGTGGGCTATTGGCTCTCGAATGTGGTGGGAATTCTGATGATGCAATTTGGGGCGACGGAAATGGTTCAAAAGGAGGATCAAAATAAAAGTTTTCGGAAAACGCTGGTCACAGGATTGCTGTCTTCCACGGCCTATACAATTTTGGTGGTGGCGTTGGTGCAGTTCGGAATCCTAACCTTGCCGGATGGTTTGAGCTTTCAAGAGTAGCAATCCCTTTCCTAGCGATTTGGGGTGGAATTTACAGCCTTGGGCGGAGATTCTAGGTTAAAGAGCTTTAATCCTTCGCTACCAATGATGGTCGGTAATTGACCATTCCACCGCTCGATCGCCTGGCGTTGAATTAACTCTGGGGTCAGGTGTTCTTTGAGGAGTCGTTGTGCTTCGGCCTCACCCCTGGCCCAATTAACCCTTGCTTCCGCTTCTCGGGCGGCTTTCAGGGTCAAAAACTCCGCTCGCTTGGCTTCCTGTTCCGCAATTTGCTTGGCTTCGACAGCTTCACTGAAGCGATCGGAAAAATTGACATGAACCAGCGAAATATCATCAACAAAAATATGATATCCCCGTAGCCGATTGCTCAGCAGTTGGTCTACGGCTCCCTTCACTTCTTCCCGGCGGGTGATAATTTCTTCCGCCGTGTACTTGGCCATGACGGCTTTTAAAACTTCCTCAACGGCGGGATCAATGGCTCGATCGACCACAGCCAGTTCATCCCCGAGCTGTTGGAACGCTAAATTAACTTCATCGGGAACCAAATGCCAATTCAAGACCACATCGGTTTCAATTTCTTGCAAATCTTTAGAAGAGGCTTCGGCTGAAATTTCACGCTTTTGAACGCGAACAGTTAATTTTTTAACGGCTTCCGCGATCGGGATGATCGGATGTAGGCCTTCATTGAGAATTTGAGGCTGCACCTGACCAAAACGGAGCACCACGCCCCGCTCCCCGGCCGAGATAATGACCAGCGGTTGCAGGATAATCAGGGTCAAAAAAAGAGCCGCAAATAATCGAATAATTTTTAATTGAGAGATATGTTTTAGGGAACTAATGAAAATCATTAAGGGTTGCTAAAATGGGCGCTTTCGGAAGATTTTTCTATTCTAACGTTGATCTTGAAACTCCTTGAGCTGAAAAATTGTGCTGAATCGCTTTTTGAGGGGGTAACTAAGGAACTGATTTGCGAACTGATTTGCAGGATTACTACCGAAATAATGGGAGCAATTAAGGGCTAAATGCCGTGACTTTTGCCAATGACCCAATGGCGACGAAAAAAACGCGCCAAACTCGATTCATCGAGGGGTAAATAAATCGGTCGCCCATGGGGGCAGGTGCGAGGATTGTGGGTGCGTTGCCATCGATCGAGCAAATCTTGCATTTCCACAAGCGTCAGGGGCGTGCCGTTACGAATGGCGGTGCGGCAGGCGACGGCCACTTGGGCTGCTTCCAGGTTGTTGCTGTGGGCCAGCTCCCCCAAGGCGGCGGCCAAGTCAGGGCGATCGAGTAAGGGATCCGGAGCACTGCGCACAATCCAGCAGCGATCGCCAAAGGGTTCAATTTCAATCCCCAAGCTCACCAGCCCCTCCCGTTCCGCCTCGCTCAGCTCATTCAGGACGATCGGTTGCTTCAGGGCGGAAATTTGCCAACGATCGCGCAAATATTCAAACAAGACCCGCTCATGGGCAATGTGCTGCTCCACTAGCCATAGACCGCCGGTATGCTCCGCCACAATGTAGGTGTTGTGAACCTGGGCGATCGCCCGCAGTTGTCCCCCCAAGGGATCGTCAAGTGGTTCGGGCGATCGGGGCTGCCCCAGGGCTTGGGGATCATCCGGAGAGGCGTTGGGATCGGCGGCGGTGCGCACACGATAGGTCGATCGCCCTTCGGCGGCCCGAATGAGCTGGGCCGTTCGCCCGATCGCGTAGGTGTTGGTTTGGGGTTCGTCGATCGCCTCGCGAAAGGAAAGGGCCTGTTGAAGCGCCGCCTGTACCTGGGCTTGCCAATGGTCGATCGACTGGAGATAAAGCTTGTGTTTATCGGGGGTGCGGTTCCAGTCAATGCATTGGGGCGGCAACCGGAGATGCACCAGGGTGATCGGGTGGCGGCCGCGCGGCAGGGTGCGCCCCAAGGTTGCAAAAATCGTGCTTTCCAGTTCCGGCACTTCCGCCATTCGCCCGTTCACGGCAATCCGCACCCAATCAGGACGGGCCCGATGGACGCGATCGGGCAGACCCAAGGTGACGGTGATTTGGGCGGCTCCTTCCTGGTCGCTGGGCAAGGCGGCCACCCACTGCACTTCCCGCAAATCTGCCGATCGCACCGGTTTCAAGATTTGGGGCAACAGGTGACGGGCAGAATCTCCCGGCGACAAGGCAAACCAGAGCCGATCGTTGCGATAGACCGTCCAGGCCACGGCGGGATGACAAAGGGCTGCTTGCTGAATCACCTGCTGGATCGATCGCAACTGTTGAGCCAAAGACGGCAAACTATCGCGCCGTGACGGCCAAGCCTCGAACAAATCCTCCACCAAGACAATGGTTCCCGGCGCGATCGGGGCCGCTTCACAGCTCACAGCCTGGCCTGTGGCATCATAAACCGCTCGCCAACCCTCCCCGCCAACCAGCCGGCTGCTGAGGCTCAGGCGGCTCAGTTGGGCCAAGCTGTGCAATGCTTCTCCCCGAAACCCCAGGCTGCGGATGTTGAACAAATCGGGGCGATCGTGAATTTTGCTGGTGCTGTGGGGAGCGGCCGCCCGCAACAGATCCGCTCGGCTCATGCCACAGCCGTTGTCCGTGAGCCGAATTTGGCCCCGATCGAGCCAAAGGGACAGGGCCAACCGCGTGGCTCCCGCATCGATCGCGTTGTCCACCAACTCGCGCACCACCGCCGCCGGAGAGTCGATCACCTCCCCCGCTGCAATTAAATTCACCACCTCGATCGGCAGCGGTTGAATGGATCTCATTCTTTTCTCAGTTGCCAGACGACGGTGATGGCTCCTCCCGGAATCGAGAGATTGTGAAAAATCGGTTGAAAGCTAAAGCACTAGGGGGCTTGGGGGCAAGGGGCTTAGGGCCTGTCGTCAAATCGCCTGAAACCCCGATTCTGCCGTTAGCGGATCGTGGGGAGCAAGGGGCTTAAGCCCCCTGTCTTTGTCGGTCGGTGAGACCCGCAAGGTAGCCGTTTTGGCTTTTCAAACATCCCCTAAGAGGGCTTTTTCTCGCTTTGGAAACGGAGCCATTCAGCCGCAAAGGCGATCGCCCCGGAACCCAACAGCAACAGCACACTCAAGGCATTCACATCCGGCTTAACCCCCGTGCGAATCCGGCTGAAAATTTCCATTGGGAGTGTTGTTGCACCGCCACCGGCCGTGAAACTGGCAATCAAAAAGTCGTCCAAACTGAGCACAAAGGCCAACAAACAGCCCGACATAATTCCCGGCACCAGTTGCGGCAACAACACCTGAAAGAAGGATTGAACCGGCGTTGCGCCCAAATCTTGGGCCGCTTCTTCCAAATAGGGATTGAGATCCGCCAAGCGAGTGGAAACCGCCAGGGCAATATAGGCCAAGCAGAAGACAATATGAGCCGCCACGATCGTCCAAAAGCTGAGGGGAATCGTCAGCGCTGCCAAGAACACCAACGTGGCCACCGCGATCGCAATATCCGGCACAATCAAGGGCAAATAGGACATGCCTAGATATAGCCCCTTGCCCCAAAATCGATAGCGGGCCAGGCCAACGGCCATCGTGGTTCCCAACACCGCCGACACCAAAACAGCCCCCAAACCCACCGCAAGACTGGTTTGCAAGGCTCCCAAAATTCGCCCATCCCGCAGCAGCTTGGCATACCACTCCAGGGTGAACCCTGTCCAACCGGCGCTGTAGGGCGACTGATTGAAGCTATAGACCGTCAGTACCAGAATCGGCAGGTACATCAGGAAGAACATGACCGAGGTAAATGCGCCCTGCCAGGTCAGGCGAGGCTTACGCGATCGAGCCATAGCGTCTGCGAGGGCCTCCTGGGAATCCGTTGAAGCAGGATCGAGATCGAGCATGGGGCGATCGGGAAGAGCAATCAAAGGGAATCAAGCAAAGACAAACGAACCACTGCACCATCATGCATCCCCAAACACCCTAGGCAGCGGGGCGGCCATCACCGTAGCGAATGAGCAACGCAATCCCCAAGCTGACAGCCAGGATCATCAGCATACTCAAAGCCGAACCAAAGCCCCAATTTTGGGTCGCACCCAGAAACTGGTTATAGATTAGCCGGGAAGCCGTCATGCTGGAGGCCCCGCCGAGCAATTCCGGGTTCACAAAGTCGCCCAAACTGGTGATCAGCACCAGCAGCGAACCGGCGGCAATGCCCTGCAAGCTTTGGGGAACGGTCACTTTCCAGAAGGCCTCGATCGGGGTGGCCCCCAAATCTGCCGCCGCTTCCAACAATCGGCGATCGAGCTTTTCCAGAGAGGAGTACAGAATCAGCACCATGTAGGGCAAAAAGCTGTAGGCCATCCCCAGGAGCACGGCGGGCGTTTGGTTCAAAATATCCAGACCCGGCAGCCCCACCAACCCCAGCAGGGAGTTCAACACGCCCGTGGGTCGCAAAATCGTAATCCAAGCGTAGGAACGCAGCAGCGAAGAAGTCCACAGGGGCAGCGTAAAGGCCACCAACAGCAGGTTTTGCCACCGCTTGGGCGACATCAGCGCCAACCAGTAGGCCACCGGAAACCCCAGCAGCAAACAAACCACCGTTGTCCCGATCGCATAGAACAGGGTGCGCCCAATCACTTGAAGATAGATGGGCTGAAACACCGTCAGGTAGTTGTCAATCCCTGAGGGGTTCACCAAATCGCCGGGCTTGATGCCGGGAACCAGGCTGAGTTCAAAAATCACCAGCACCGGCAAAACCAACAGCAGCAACAGCCACAGGCCCGGCGGCCCCAACAGCGCCCAGGGGCCAACCCAACGGCGGGGTTTGGGTGCGGGAGCCTCAACGATCGGGTTAGCGGGGCTAGCGGGGGTCATAGGGCTTGTTAGGACTAATCAGCAAAGACAGTTCAAGGGGTTGGGCAGTTGGCGTGAACAGCTTCAATTAACGTTCAATTAACAGTCATTAAGGCTTGCTCGGCCCTAGCCGCTGGTTAGCTGAGTCCAGTAGCGATCGTAAAGGGAGGTGGCCGCGCCCACGGGAGCAATGCCCTCGCAGCGATCAAGCACCGATTGAGACGGGAACAGGCTGGGATTTTGCACCAAATCCGGTGGCAACTGTTCGATCGCCCGGCGGCTGGCGGTAGCAAACTTCAGGCGTTGGGTCATGCCTGCGGCCACCTCCGGCTGCAGCGTGAAATTCATCCAAGCATAGGCCGCTTCCACATTGGGCGCACTGATCGGGATCGCCATCGTGTCTGTCCAGAGGGAAGAGCCGCTGGCGGGAATCACATAGCCCAACTGGTCATTTTCCTCGATCGCTTCGATCGCGTCAGAGGAAAAGCCCATGGCGATCGTTAAGTCCCCCGCCAAAATCCGGTCTTTCCAACCATCCGTGGTGAATTGGGCGATCGCCGGTCGCAGTTCCCGCAATGCTTCGTAGGCCTGGCGAATTTGATCAGGATCCTGGGAGTTGTAGGAATGGCCCAACCGGCGCAAGGCCAAGCCCATGGTTTCCCGCTGATCATTAAACAGTGTCACCTGGCGCTGGAGGCGGGCCCGGTTAGCCCACAAAAATTCCCAATCCGTTGGCGGGCGATCGACCCGTTGCCGGTTGTAAATCAAGCCCGTTGTGCCCCAAGCAGCCGGGACGCTGTGGCCATTTTTGGGGTCATAGCTGGGATTTTGGTAGGTTTCCAACAAATCCTGCAACCCCAGCAGTCGATCGTGATCCAACTCCCGCAGCAGATTGCGCTCTCGCATCTGCCGCACCATGTAATCGGAGGGATAGATGATGCTGTATTGACTGCCGCCGCCCGCTTGCAGCTTGGCCAACATCACCTCATTGGAATCAAAAATATCCACCACCACCGACAGGCCCGTTTCCTTTTGGAACCGAGCGATCAGTAGCTCATCGGTGTAGCCAGCCCAGGTGTAGATATAAAGCTTGGAAGGATCCCCGACTGCGCCCGGCGATGGCCGCACCTGGGCCAAACGCCAGCCACAGCCCGTCATGGCCAGGCCAGCGGCCGCCACCGAAGTGCGGCGCAAGAAGTCACGACGGGAGAGGGCACGACGAGAAGGGGCAACGGAAGCCATGAATGATCAAAGCAAGGTTGGGTAGAGCGCTGGCTGGGCCATGCTTTGGGAACCAGGACTGTGGGAGTCAGTCCCTGGGGAATGGTTGATTAGCCCCCCTTCGCCCTAGGCTGCTGGCATGGCCAGGGCATCGGCCGTTGACCAATAGGCGTAAATGGGGGTTTTGAGGGCAGGCAATTCGCCGCCGGTATTCACCTGCATGACCGTTAACCGATCGCCCGATCGCAGTTCTACCACGTAATGCACATGGGTTCCCAGGTACATCACGTTCTGCAACCAGCCCTCAAAGCAGTTCACCGCCAGGTCGGGCGGGTAAAGACTAACTTGAATTTTTTCGGGGCGCACGCTCACAGCCGCCGCCTCGCCCGCGCTGCCCGCCCAATCTCCACTGGGGGCCGCCACCAACTTCAGGCCGCTGTCAGTCACGATCGCGCTGCCGGTGCGATCGAACTCCGCCACCCGGCCTCGAAACAGATTCGTATCCCCAATGAAATCCGCCACAAACGGCGTGCGCGGTGACTCATAAATCTCGCTGGGGCTGCCCACCTGTTCCACGCGCCCTTCATTCATCACCGCGATCCGATCGGACAGGCTGAGGGCTTCCTCTTGGTCATGGGTCACCATCACAAAGGTCAACCCCAATTCCCGATGCAGTGTGGATAGTTCCATCTGCATTTCCTTGCGCAGTTTCAAGTCCAACGCGCCCAAGGGTTCATCCAACAGCAACACCGCCGGTCGGTTCACCAGGGCCCGAGCTAGGGCCACCCGTTGTTGTTGACCGCCCGATAGCTGGTTGGGATAGCGCCGGGCGAATTTCTCCATCTTCACCAGGGCCAAGGCCTCGTTCACCCGCTCCTCGGTTTCCGCCTTGCCACAACGCTTGATCCGCAAACCAAAGGCCACATTGTCCCAAATGGTCATGTGTCCAAAGAGCGCATAGCTTTGAAACACGGTGTTGACGGGGCGCTGGTAAGGAGGCACATTCAGCATCGATTGCCCCCTAACCAGCACCTCGCCGGCCGAAGGTTGCTCAAAGCCAGCCACGAGGCGCAGGGTGGTGGTTTTGCCGCAACCGGAGGGACCCAAAATACTGAAAAACTCACCCCGCCCGATGTGGAGATCCACGCCGCGCACAGCGGTTTCGCCGTTATAGACTTTGAAGACTTTTCGTAACTCGACATCCAGTTGGGTATCGGTTTCGATCGCCTGGCTGGCTCGGATTGCGGTTTGGGACATGGCCGGTGATGCTGCCGGGGATTGAAAGACCATCGAGGCAATTGTTCCAGGGCAATTGTTCCAGGGTAGTTGCTCTGGGGCAGTTGTTCAAACCTGGCGGTTCATGGGCGATCGAACCTCAGGTTTGAGCTTCGTCACTGAACAACGGGAACTGAACAACGAGAACTGGACAACGGGAATTGAACAAATCTTGCCCTATTCTATGCCGACTATTTCGGGTTTTGCGACGAACTCCATCGGCGGCGGTCTGCGGGAGCAGTCTGTGGCAAGCTGATTAAATCCCCTTGATTAACCCTCATCGATTAGCCCTTTTCGCTGCGCCCGCGCTGGGCTGTTGTCGTTCCATGGTCGCATCGCCTCCTCCCAACTCGCCCAAATTGGATCAGCAGCCGGAACGGACGATCGGGCGGCGCTACCAGCCGTTGGGGTGTTTGATCGTGGCCGTGGTGTTGTTGGGGGGCATTGGCAGCCGGTTGGCCTATCTGCAACTGGTGGAAGGACAGCACTATCGACAATTGGCGGCGGCCAGCCGAATTCGACTGATGCCAACCCTGCCAACCCGGGCTGCCCTGCTGGATCGATCGGGGCGGGTGTTGGTGGATAATCGCCCCTCAATTTCGGCCATGGCTTGGCCCGTGGCCCAATCGCCGCAAGAGTGGCGGGCCATTTTGCCGGAGTTGGCCCGAGTGTTGGGGCGGCCGGAGTCGGAACTGCTGGCACGACTGGAGCAGGCCGGTTGGCGATCGCCCGTATTGGTGCGCTTGGCCCGGGGGTTGCCCCCTTCGCAAATGACCACGGTGGCGGAGTTGGCCACCCAAGTGCGTGGCCTGGCGATCCAGCCCGAGGCGGAGCGCGACTATCCCCATGGACAGCTCGCCCAGACCATTTTGGGCAAGGTGGGGGAGGTGAACGCGGCGGAGGTCGATCGCCTGGAGCCGCTGCAAGATTACCGATCGGGCGATCTGATTGGGCGATCGGGCTTGGAAGCGGCCCTGGAGGCCCAACTGCGGGGCCAGTCCGGGGGCGAGCAAGTGGAACTCGATCGCAATGGTCTGCCTGTGCGCGTGTTGGCCCGCAAGCCCACGGAACCGCCCACGCCGGTTCGCCTGACCCTAGATTTACCGCTGCAACAAACCCTGGAGGGGCTGATTAACGGAGTCAGCGGGGCCGCAGTTGCCCTGGATCCGGACAATGGCGCGGTCTTGGCCATGGCCGGCCAATGGCCCGACCCGGGTCAGGGGGGCAACCGGGCCCTGAAAGCCATTCGTCCGGGCGCGCTGTTCAAGTGGATTACCGCTGTGGCGGCGCTGGAGTCGGGGCAAATGGCCCTTCATCAACGGTGGCGGATCGATCGCCGCAGTCGTCCCGGCGGGTTGCCCTGGGCGGAATTTACCAAGGTCACCTGGCCAAGCATTGTCACCCTCAACTTTCGAGAGGCCTTGGGCAAGTTAGACACCCAAGACAGTGATGCATTTTTTGAGCAGGTGGCGCTCCGGCTGGATAGCACCAACACGATCGCCTGGGCCCGTCGGTTTGGGTTTGGCCAGCGATCGGGCATTGAACTGGCCGAGGATGAGGATCCGGGCCCCAGCTTGGAAGCCCTTTGGAAACGGGAATCGGTGCAAGCCCGCTGGTATTTGGGCGAAGGGGTGAATCTGGCCTTGGGCCGGGGCGAAATGGCCGCTTCACCCCTGCAAATTGCCGTGATGGCCGCCGTGGCGGTGAATGGTGGTTATCGGGTGCAACCCCATTTGGTCAAGGATCGATCGGCCCAGGTCAGCCGGGAGTTTTTGGGATTGCAGCCCAGCACCTTGGAATTGTTGCGATCGGCCCTGCAACCGCGCACCAGCAGCCTCCCCGCCCCCGAGGCGAGCCAGCCTCCCGATCGCCCACCCCAACCCAACGCCGCGATCGGCTGGTTGGCCACCCATAGCCTGGTGCGGCAAAGCGACCAACCGATCGGCGCTTGGGCCGTGGCAGCGGGCCCCGCCAACGATCCCAAAATTGTCGTGGTTACCTTTGTGGAGCCGCCGAGCGATCGCCCCTCGGTTCCCGCCGATTCCGCCGCAACTCCATCCAACGGTGCGGCGAGCCAAGAACCCAGTGCCCCCGCTGCCCAAGCTGCCGAACGAATTGCCGGGGCAACGGTGGTCAACTATGTGCAATCGCTCGATCGCTGGCTTCCCTAGGGCGGACAGCTAATGCTCATCAGGTCTTCGCGGATCCAGGCCCGGCGATGAGGCGGCACGATCTCGCCCTGACCCGATCGGGACTTGGTGACCATGTGCCACTGATTGCCCTGGCCATCGGTGCGGGTCAGGGGATTGGGTTCCCACCGCTCATTCGCGTCGTTGAGCAAAATCACCGTACTGCTTGGATTGACTCGATCTACGATCGGGAATTGAGTGCCCGGGCCCGATCGCAAATTCACCGCTGAATTACCGCGAATTGTGCCAAAACAATTGGCTCCAAGGGATTGCCCTGAACTCGGCGGAGCGATCGCAAGACTCAAAATTGTGGCAATGCCCATTGCGGTCGGCAAAAGGGGAAGTGATTGAACAAGAAATTTCATGGACTGATCTTGGTTTGAATCTTTAATTTCTGAAATTTTTAAAGGCCTAATCTAAGGAATCAGGCTCTGAGGAACTGGCAAAAGGCACAACGGAATTGAGCCAATTTTGGAATCCTGAATTCACCCCATTGGGAACCCATTCAGCAATGCAATTAGTATACGTAATATAAGACTGAATCACGGATTCAATCCGCGATCGATAGCCCGCTTGGGTTTTTACAATTAGAACAATTTCCGGCTCTTCACAAATTTCACCTTCCCAAACATAGGCACAAGTGATTGGGAACCAGTTGGCACAGACTGCTAATTTTTGGGCAAAGAGGTCTCGACTGATTTGGCGAGCTTCCTCATCCTTGTTGAGCGTGATGTAGTAGAAAACCATTTTGAGAGAGTATTTGAACAATCTTGCCAATTTGAACAAGCTGAAACGTGCTTCCCAGTACCGAGCTAAAAACCAGCAATCTTGGGAATAATAAAAACCAGCAATCCTAGAGACAACAAAATCAAAAATCGGCAATCTTTGGGACAAGGGACTTAAGCCCCTTGCCTTCGGTGATCTCGGGAGCTGGCAAAAGATCAATGGTGCTTTTTAGACATCTCCGGAAATTGAATTTGGAACTGGATTTGTGATTTGAATTTGCGATCTGGAATTTGCGATCTGCAATCTGGAATTTGAGGTTAATTCTGCAATTCTGAAATTAATGGTGACTGGTCGGGAAAAAGTACCGCGTTTCTCCCTGCTGCCCAATTTGATATTCTGCCCCAAATTCAATCGACATGCGATCGAGATAGGCGCGGGCCCGATCGGCCTCCAAGCCCGATCGCATGGCAAATTCAAATAGGGTGACCTGGCCTTGTCCTTCAGCTAACAATTCCATCAGGCATTGGCGTAGCTGTTCCTGTTGTTGGCGCTCTTGATTTTTTTGTTGTGTTTGATGTTGTTTTTTAAGATCCCAAAGCAGCCAGCCACCACCCGCCACAAAGGGCGCACCAAAGACAACACATCCCAAAATAGCGCTTTGGTTTTCGCGCTCCCGATCGGCAACGGTTTGTCCCGGTTCCAAGGGCGACAACGGAACCAAAAGAGCGACCAGCCAAAAGAAGCCGCCCAGGGTGAGAAAGCTGCCCGCCAGAATTTTCTTAATGATTTTCATGGGAATTTTTGCAAGATGCGATCGCGGAGGGGCTGGCCTGCTGGCAAAGGCAAATCACGACGGCTAAAAGGCCTCGGCCGAGGGGCTACCGCTGAATTTCGGCTGTTGGATGATGGGCCACTGAGTCAGGGGCTGCTTGAGCCTCCACACCTTGTTAGCAAATTTTATTGGCAAAGTTGGTAGCAAATTTTGGCGGTCGGTTCTAGCCACTTTAGCCACCAACTTGATGATCAGGCTCTGGGTTCGTTCAATCAAAAAATCAAAAACGGGATAAGCCATGCCTATCCCGCCAGATTAGATCATTTGGATCATTGGGTATGGACGAAGCAAGCTTGTTTCCCGATCGCCCTGTTGAATCCAATCGATTAATCAAATCAACTCATCAAATTGACGCAATTCGCGCAATCGGCATAGCCAGCCCGATCGCCCTAGGCCGCTTGCAAGGTGGCGATCGCTTGGGTGATGGCGGCCAGCGCTTCATCAATTTCGGCGGCAGTGACGATCAGGGGCGGCACAAATCGCACCACCTGCGGCCCGGCCGGCACCAGCAACAGACCGGCGGCCATGGCGGTTTTGACCAAATCGATCGAGCTGAGACCCGCATCCTCCTTCAGCACCAGACCGTTGATTAGACCCCAACCGCGCACTTCCGCAATCAAGTTGGGGTATTGAACCGCCAGGGCCTTCAGACCCGCCCGCAATTGCTCGCCCCGATCGCGCACATTGTCCAAAAAGCCCGGTGCGCCCACCGTTTGGCAAACGGCCATCGCCACCCCACAGGCAAAGGGATTGCCGCCGTAGGTGCTGGCGTGGTCACCCGGTTCAAACACATTGCACTTGGCCTTGCACAGCAGGGCCCCGATCGGGATGCCACCGCCCAAACCCTTGGCGGAAGTGAAAATATCCGGCTCAATGCCCAGGTTTTCGTAGCCCCACAATTGCCCCGTGCGGCCAACGCCCACTTGCACTTCATCAAGAATCAACAAGATGCCCCGATCGTCGCAAATTTCCCGAACCCGTTGGAAATAAGCCCGATCGCCCGGACGCACGCCCCCTTCTCCCTGGAGTGCTTCCAGCATGATGGCAGCAACGCGGGGGCCGTTGGTTTCCAAGCGGGCGATCGTCGCTTCCAGGGCTGCAATGTCGTTGTAAGGGATATATTCAAACCCCGGAACCAGAGGGCTGAAGTTCTTTTGATATTTAGGCTGACCGGTGGCGGTGATGGTGGCCAGGGTGCGCCCGTGGAAGCTGGCGTGGGCCGTGAGGATCACCGGTTCATCAATGCCCAACACCGTGTGGGCATATTTGCGGGCCAGTTTGATTGCGCCCTCGTTGGCTTCGGCTCCGGAGTTACAGAAAAACGCCCGATCGGCGCAGGAATGTTCCACCAACCAGGCCGCCAACGCGCCTTGTTCAGGGATGTAGTAAAGATTGGAAACGTGGTGCAGTTTTTGAATCTGCTGGCTCACGGCGCTGGTCATCACGGGGTGGGCATGGCCCAGGGTGCAGGTGGCAATGCCCGCCACAAAGTCCAAATAGCTGCGGCCCTCGGTGTCCCAAACGCGGCTACCTTCGCCACGCTCCAGGGCGATCGCGAAGCGGCCGTAGGTTTTCATGACGGCTGCGTCAAAGGCCTCGGTGGAAAAGGCAACTGGGGCGATCGAGGCGGGATCAGCGAGGACTTGGGGACTCACGATGGTTGCTCCTAAACAATGGCTTTAACGGCAAATCCGATGAAGGGAACGGTAGGGATCGTCGTTAAAGGTTGGGTTGATTGTAGAGGAGGAAACCAAGGGCTTGCTAGATCTGATTTGGATCCTGAGGGTCGATCGGTCTGGAAATCTTGACTTGGGCCCGGCAGCGGTTGACTCGGCACGATCGACCCGCGATCGGCGAATTCCCACCCGGGCGGATAATGGAACTCCGTTGGTTCCCTTGGCCTCAGCCCGGTGGCCGCCAATGTTGCACCTTGCCGATGTTTGCTTCGCCGATGTTTGCTTCGCCGATGTTTGCTATGACCGCCGCTGCCATGAGTTCCGCAAGTTCTGCCCCTGAGCCTAGTCCCGTTGCATCTGATCCTGTGGGGTCTGATCCTGTGGAGCCTGACTTTGTGGATTCTGGCCCTGTGGATTCTGGCCTGGATGAATCGATTAATGGGAGCCGATCGGGGGCGGAGGCACTCCCCGCTGAGTCGATCGACTGGGGCCACTTGTCCGTGCTCCGAGACGAATGTATCGCGGGTCTGCAACCTCGATCAGGCGGGTGCTACCTGGATGCCACGCTGGGTGCTGGGGGCCACACGGCGGCCCTGCTGGCGGCCGATCCAGAGGTGCGGGTGGTGGGCCTCGATTGTGACGATCGCGCCTTGGCGATCGCGCGGGAACGGTTGGCCCCCTGGGGCGATCGCGTCACCTTCGTGCGCAGCAACTTTGCGCAGTTCAACCCCGGCGATCAGCAATTTGACGGCATTTTGGCAGACTTGGGCGTTAGCTCCATGCAGTTTGACCAGCCCGATCGGGGTTTTAGCTTTCGCCACGACGGCCCCTTGGACATGCGCATGGACGATCGGCTCACGGAATCCGCCGCCGATGTGGTGAACCATTGGCAAGAAGTGCCCCTGGCCAACGCGATCTATACCTATGGTGAAGAACGATTATCTCGGCGGATTGCTCGGGCGATCGTAGAACAGCGGCAAACGCAGCCTTTCCAAACCACCCTCGAACTGGCCAACGCGATCGCCCGCTGTGTGCCCGGTAAATATCGCCATGGGCGTATCCATCCCGCCACCCGCACCTTTCAGGCCCTGCGGATTGTGGTGAACCAAGAGTTAGCAGTTTTGGAAACCCTGCTCGATCGGGCCCCCAATTGGCTCGCTCCCCAGGGCCGCCTCGCCGTCATCAGCTTCCACAGCCTTGAGGATCGAATTGTGAAGCACCGACTGCGAGAATCAACCCAACTCAAAGTCATCACCAAAAAGCCCATCTGCCCCAACGATGCTGAAATGGGTCAAAATTCCCGATCGCGATCCGCAAAATTGCGAATTGCAGAGAGAATCTAGCCGAATCAATGCCAATGGGTTTCTTTTGAACTTTTCCTGTATTTTTCTTTGGGGGCTGCTGAAATTTCTCGGCCACTGAAGGATTGATGAGCGGGATGATTCAAAACCCAATGATTTCTCCAGCCCAATGATTCCTCAAGCCAAAACTGGGTAAAAACTAATCAGTTGCTCGGCCAGTCGCTCAGCCAGTCGCTTAGCCAGCGCATCTAGTCATTGGTTCGTCAACGGCCAGGGCATGGGCTGAATCAGTTGGTTTGTGTCTAGGATTTCACGCCCAGTGTTTCAGCACATCGGGTAGGCTAGGGTAGAACGTGGGAATTCCCCCTTGTCCCGAGTGAGCCTTGGCCCACTTGTATCGATCGCTACACCAGTCCCGAGGATCAATTCTCTTCCCAGCTTGGAAGCGGCCCATTCCTCACTCAGGAATGGCGCGATCAACCGGATCATGGTCGTCAGAATCGAAAAGGCTAAGTAATAAAAACTAGCCTCCTTTCTAGCCCCCTTTGTCGATCGGGTAACCTTGTTTGCAAAAACCTAACCCGATGCCCATCCCCATCCCTGGGGTCACCCCCGCGACCCCCGCCAACCCTGTCCAGCAGTGCAAGTGGAGCACGCGATGAGCTTAGTCGTCCAAACCACACCAAGAGCAGAAACAAAACTCAAATTGATGGTGGTTGATGACGAACCGGATAACCTCGATTTGTTGGGTCGTACGTCAATCTAATGTGGGATTGATAGAGTAGAGAGACTGATGGATGAAGGTTCACGCCATGGAATGCCCTCTGTGCGGTCACAGCAAAGCCCATAAACACGGCAGGATGCCCAATGGACATCAGCGCTATCTTTGTCCAGCTTGCCACCAAACCTTCTCC